>CADEEC010000006.1 GCA_902826255.1 uncultured Hyphomicrobiales bacterium
TTCGATAGGCCGCACACCCTTGCAGCACCGTGCACTGGATTCCCGCCTCCGCGGGAATGACGCTTGTGGTTGCGCGATTTGTTCTCAACTGGCGTCACCCCCGCGGAGGCGGGGATCCAGGTCACATCTCAACGAGGATGCGCATGCGTGTTGCGCCCGTGCGCTCGGCCGGGATGACAACAATGGTTCAATCAATAGCCACCAGAACAAGGCCGCCAGACAGGGTTGTCATCCTCGGGCTTGTCCCGAGGATCCATCCATCAGCGAGTTCGGGCGTTTCATGGACGCTGGATCCTCGGCCCAAGGCCGAGGATGACGGTTGAGAGTGGAACAACGGGACCATTCACTGGCGGCGAATTGTTTCCGTCGCGGCCGTGAGCCACTGGCGATCGCCGGGCGCCAGCTCGGGGCCAATCTCGTCGCGAACGCGGGCGTGGTAGGCGTCGAGCCAGGCGACCTCCGCCTCCGACATCAGCTCCGGCAGGATGAGGCGGCGATCGATCGGCACCAGCGTCAGCGTCTCAAAGCTCATGGTCTCACGCTCGCCACCCCCAACTTTCTCCGCCTCGGAGACAAGCAGCAGGTTCTCGATACGGATGCCGTAGCCGCCGGTCTTATAGTAGCCGGGCTCGTTGGAGACGATCATGCCGGGCTCCAGCACCGCCATGCCCGCCTTGGAGATCGACTGCGGGCCCTCGTGCACCGAGAGATAGCTGCCGACGCCATGGCCGGTGCCGTGGTCGTAGTCGAGCCCCGCCTCCCACAGCGGCCGCCTTGCAAACGGATCGAGATCGATGCCGCGTGTGCCTTTCGGAAAGCGCGCGGTCGCCACCGCGATGTGGCCCTTGAGGACGCGCGTGAACCGCTCCTGCATCTCGCGCGTCGGCTTGCCGATGGCAACGGTGCGCGTGATGTCGGTGGTGCCTTCCAGATACTGGGCGCCGGAGTCGACGAGGTACAGCTCGCCGGCCTTCAGCTTGCGGTTGGTCGCCGTCGTCACGCGGTAGTGCACGATGGCGCCGTTGGGGCCCGCGCCGGAGATGGTGTCGAAGCTGATCTCCTTCAGCGCCTGCGTCTCGCTGCGCACGGCCTCGAGCTTCTTTGAAACCGAGATTTCATCGAGCGCGCCGCCCGGGGCTTCGCGGTCGAGCCAGGCGAGAAAGCGCGCCATCGCCGCGCCGTCGCGCTTGTGGGCAATGCGTGCCCCCTTGATCTCGGTGGCATTCTTGCGCGCCTTCGGCAGCGTGCACGGGTCCGACGCCTTGACCGCCTTGGCGCCGCGCAGCTTCTTCTCGAACCAGACGGCGGCGGCGGGACCGAGCCGCACCGTGCGCTTGGCCTTGCCGAGCGCGGCGAGCCGTGCCTCGACGGCCTTGGGCTCGCTCACCTTTGCCAGCGGTGCGAGATGTGCCTTGGCCTCGGCGCCAATTTTCCTCGCATCGACGAACAGCTCGGGCTTGCCGCCGGCCGGGACGATGGCGGTTGCGAGCACGATTGGGTTGTGCGCGACGTCGGCGCCGCGGATGTTGAACAGCCAGCAGATCGAGTCCGGGCTCGTCAGCACCACGGCATCGTGCTCGGCCTTCTTAAGCTCGGCCTGCACGTCCCTGATCTTCTCGTCCGCGCTCTTGCCGGCGTAGCGGATCGGATGCGGCACGATCGGGCCCTGCGGCAAGGAGGGGCGCTCTCGACCCCAGATGGTGTCGACCGGATTGCGGCCGAGGGCCTTCAGCTTGATGCGCTTGCCGTCGAGGCCTTTGGCCAAGTCATCCAGCGCGGCCGGCGAGATCAGGCGCGGGTCAAAACCGACGACCGCGCCGGCTTTGAGGGACTTGGCAATCCAGTCGGCCGGCTTCGCGGCGGGGACTTGCAAGATCTCGAACGCGCCCGTATCGACCTGCTGCGGCGCCTGCAGGATGTAGCGGCCATCGACGAACAGCGCGGCCGCCTTGCGCGCCACCACGGCGAGGCCGGCCGAACCCGTGAAGCCCGTCAGCCAGGCAAGGCGCTGATTGGACGGGGGCAAATACTCGTTCATGTACTCATCGGCGTGCGGCACCAGCACGGCATCGAGGTTCAGGCGCGCCATCAGCTCGCGGAACCGCGCGAGGCGCCCGGCATTGTCTTGCTGGCCTTGGGGCCCATCGTAGGTCTGGAACATCGCGTAGTCATAATGCGCGCCACGGGCCGCAGGCAACTCGGAGGCTGCTCTAACCGGAACCGGATGATTTTGCCCAAGCACCAACCGAGCACTTGTCATTCCCGCGAAAGCGGGAATCCAGCTGCACGCGCCAGCTCCGAAACTGGATCCCCGATAGCCTCGCCCGGCTCGGCTTCGGGGATGACGGTGGTCAGTGCGCCCAGCGCGGGCACAAGGCCGTCATTCCCGCGAAAGCGGGAACACAGCTGCCCGTGCGCTCCGAAACTGGATCCCGATAGCCTCGCCCGGCTCGGCTTCGGGGATGACGGTGGTCAGTGCGTCCAGCGCGGGCACAAGGCCGTCATTCCCGCGAAAGCGGGAATCCAGCCACGCATTCCCCTTGGGTTTAGATTCCCGCTCACGCTTTGCTTGGAATGACGGGCTTGGATTCTCGAGAGAGTGAGGACGAGTCATGAAGGACGCCTTCCGCAGATTTGCCGAGCACACCGCGACGCTGATGGGCTCGCATTGGGCCTTCCTGCTGGCGGTCTTGACGATTGCCATCTGGGCGGCCACCGGTCCGTTCTTTGCGTTCTCGGACACGTGGCAGCTTCTGATCAACACAGGCACCACTATCGTCACCTTCCTCATGGTGTTCCTGATCCAGAACACCCAGAACCGCGAGAGCCGCATCGTCACCCTCAAGCTCGACGAGCTGCTGCGCACGTCGGAAGGCGCACGCACCGGCTTCGTCAAGCTCGACCACATGAGCGACGAAGAGCTGGAAGCCGTGCACGGCGAGTTCGAAAGCCTGCGCTGCAAGTATGCGCCGCTGATCGAGGACGACCTCGAAAGCATCGCCCGCGAGAGAGCGCGCCGACGCGGCAAAGCCTAGCCCGCTATCCGCACCCCTTGCGAAGCATGCTAGCTTCGCGCCATGAGCACCGCGCCGCGCCGCATCCTGCCCGTCATTGCCGTCTCGCAGCTTGCGGGCACGTCGTTCTGGTTTGCGGGCAACGCGGTGCTGCCCAACTTGCAGGCCGAGCTCGGACTGCCGCAGCGTGCGCTCGGCGACATGACGTCGGCCGTGCAGCTCGGTTTCATCACCGGCACCCTGGTGTTCGCGCTGCTTGCAATCTCGGATCGCTACTCGCCGCGCGCAACGTTCCTCGTCTGCGCGCTGCTGGGTGCGGCAAGCAACGCGGCGATCCTCGTGGCCGGCGGCGCGATGCCGCTGCTGCTCGCCTCGCGCTTCGCGACCGGGTTCTTTCTCGCCGGCATCTATCCGGTCGGCATGAAGATCGCCTCGGGCTGGTTCCAGCGCGACCTCGGCAAAGCACTTGGGCTTCTTGTCGGCGCACTTGTGCTCGGCACCGCGCTTCCGCACCTCGTGCGTGGCCTCGGCCAGACATTTGCCTGGCAAGCGGTAATGCTGAGCGTGTCGGCGGTTGCGATCGCCGGCGGCCTCCTGATGTACGCGCTGGTGCCGGACGGGCCGTACCTGAAGGCGGGCGCGAAGCTAGACCCGCGTGCGCTGTTCAATATCTTCCGGGTGACGGGCTTCCGCGCGTCCTCCTTCGGTTACTTCGGCCACATGTGGGAGCTATATGCGTTCTGGGCGTTCGTGCCGCCGCTGCTGGCCGCCTACGCGATATATGCCGGCATCACGGAGCTCAACATTTCGCTGCTGGCCTTTGTCGTCATCGCAGCGGGCGCCGCCGGCTGCGTCATTGGCGGCTATCTCTCGCTGCGGATCGGCAGCGCGCGTGTGGCGTTCGTGCAGCTCGCCGCGTCGGGGCTCTGCTGCCTGCTGTCGCCAATCGTCTTTCTCACCATGCCGCCGGCTATCTTCATCGCCTTCCTGCTGTTCTGGGGCGTGGTGGTGGTGGGCGACTCGCCGCAGTTCTCGGCACTGAACGCCGCTTACGCGCCAAGCGACCAGGTCGGCTCGGCGCTGACAATCGCCAACTGCATCGGCTTTGCCATCTCGATCGTCAGCATCCAGCTCCTGAACGAGATGGCCGGCGCGTTGCCGACCCACCTGCTGTTCCTGCTGCTGATCCCGGGCCCGATCTTCGGCCTTATTGCTCTTCGTCCGCTGCTGGCTCGGCCGGACTCTTAAAGTCTTCCGGGTTGTCGGATTCGCGGCCCTCGTCGGCCACGTCGATCAGGTTGTCGAGGCTCATGTCCCACAGCTTGTCGATCTGCGCGGCTGCCTGGGCTGGCCGCAGAACATCGAGCATGCCGTCAGCGCGCTCGGTGACGATGCCCTCCGCCTTCAGGCGCTTCAGTGCGTCTTCCAGATCAAAGTTGGCGTCGATGTCGAAGGTCTCCTTCAGATAGCGCTCGATCTCCTCGTCGATGACCTTGAGGTCGCCCGCGCCAACAGGCCGGCGCGCCAGCGCGCCATACAGCAGCATCTCTTCTTTCACGTCTTCCTCGGCCGCGCGGTCGGCAAGCAGGGTCATGACGCCGCGATTGTCGGCCAGCGAATGGAAGTAGAGGTTGCGCGCCATCACCACCATGTAGCGGTTGCGCTGGTTGACGAAGTTGCTCGCCTGCCGCGCCGCGACGCCGCCCAGGCCGGCCAGCGCCATGAACAGCGTGACGGGATTGGAGGCGATGGCGATCTTGGAGGCGGTCGTCACCGCGCCGACACCGAGCCCGCTGCCCGCCGTGACGCCGAACTTGATCTTGTCGAACAGGCGGAAGCGCACCTTGGTATTGGGGAAGATCATCTCCACGTCGCTGCGCGGCATGTTCTTGAACAGCTTCATGTAGACGAAGTCGCTGCTGACATCCTCGGGGAGCAGCGCGCGCAGGCGCTTGACGATGCGCTCCGCCTCCTTGCGGTCGATCTTGCGCTCTTTCATCACCTCTTCGACCCGTTTCTCGAAGGGCTTCAACTTGAACAGGATGAACAGGCGCTGGAACACGGGCACCTTCACGTCGCGCCAGCCGAGATAGGCCTTGCGAAGGTCGCGCTTGCGCCGGCTGTTGTTGGTGGCGCCGCGATAGAAGATGGCGATTTCCTCGAAGGCTTCCACATCGACATGCAGGTCGAGGCCGTAATGGGAGTCTTTGGTCAGGATGATGCCGAAGCTTTCCGGGTCGATGCGCGTGTAGTTGGCCTGCACCAGCAGGTCGCACATCTTGCTGACCAGACGCCGCTGCATGGCCGCGCGGTCCTCGGCCGTGTAGGTGCGCGTCTGCAGCAGGTCGGTATCGGGGCTGAACGGCTCGTACACCTGCTCGATGTCGAGCAGCTTCATCGCATAGGCGTGGCGCCGCCAGTGATTGAGATAGGTGAGGAAGCGGCGCGCTTCCCTGGCTTCGCCGCCCGGCCACAGCTCCGGCGCCGTCACGCGGTCGAGGACGGCGGCGCGCGTCAGCGGCAGGAACTTCTCGCGCACGATTGCGGCAGCGGCTTCCGAGTGCGGATCGAGGCCGGCGGGCGTTGCAACCGGTTTTCCCGGTGCCGCGGCCGGAACCTCGGTCATCGTCGCTGCAATGTTGGCCATGGCCCGCACCTCAACCGCTGTCGTCCTCGAATGCCAAAGCAGAAGGCGCAAAATGGCGGCAATATTTGGATTTGCCGCACGTCCCTCATTGTAGCCGGGGTGGCACGAAAAGCGCCACGCTCGCGCGAGCCTAGGCGCGGTCGGCGCGCGTCACGAAGCTGTCGACGACCCGCTTCTGGCCCGCCTTGTCGAACTCGATGGTGAGCTTGTTGCCCTCCACGCCGGCAACGATGCCGTAGCCGAACTTCTGGTGGAACACGCGCTCACCCTCGGAGAAACCGAGGCCGGGCCCGGTGGAGGAGGCGACCAACTCGCCGTCGATCGTCATCGGCCCGCGCGACTTCGAGCGGTCCTCGCGCTTCCACTGATCCTGACCGCGCTTCCAGCCGGGCGTGGCATAGCCGCTGGAAAAGCCGGCCGCGGGCTCGTCGAACCGGCTGCGGCCATACGGGTTGAAGCGGCCGCCGCCGTAGGCCGCTCCGCCGTAAGGGCTCGCGGCCTCCACCACCGCGACATGCGCCTCCGGCAGCTCGTCGACGAAGCGCGACGGCGCGGCGGCCTGCCACAAGCCGCGGTTGCGGCGGTTCTGCGTGAAGCTCAGCTTGGCGAGGCGCCTGGCGCGTGTCAGCCCGACATAAGCCAGCCGTCTCTCCTCCTCCAGTCCCGCCTGACCGCTCTCGTCAAGGCTGCGCTGGTGCGGGAAGAGGCCCTCCTCCCAGCCCGGCAGGAACACGACGTCGAACTCCAGGCCCTTGGCGGCGTGCAGGGTCATCAACGACACCTTGTCCTCGGCGTCGCCTGAGTCAGCATCCATCACCAGCGAGACATGCTCCAGGAACGCCTGCAGCGTCTCGAACTCGTGCATGAAGCGAATCAGCTCCTTCAGGTTCTCCAGCCGCGAGTGCGCCTGCGGGCTACGGTCGTTCTGCCACATCTGCGTGTAGCCGGACTCGTCGAGGATCAGCTCGGCAAGCTCGGTGTGCTTCATGCCCTCCACGCCCGCGCGCCAGCGCTCGAAGGAGGCGACAAGATCCGCGAGCGACTTGCGCGCCTTGCCCGGCAGCTCCTCGGTCTCGACGATCTCGCGCGCGGCCTGATAGAGCGAGCTCTCGCGCGCCCGCGCCAGCTCGTTGATGCGGCGCAGCGTGATGTCCCCGAGCCCGCGCTTGGGCACATTCATGATGCGCTCGAACTTCAGATCATTGGCCGGATTGACCGTGATTTCGAGATACGCGATGGCGTCCTTGATTTCCTGGCGCTCGTAGAAGCGCGGGCCGCCGATGACGCGATAGGGAAGACCGAGCGTGACGAAGCGATCTTCGAAAGCGCGCATCTGGAACGACGCGCGCACCAGGATCGCCATCTCCGTGTAGCGCAGGCCGCCCTTGTGCAAGGTCTCGATGTCGTCGCTGACCTGGCGCGCCTCCTGCTCGTCGTCCCACACGCCGGAGACCGCGACGGGCTCGCCCAGGGCATCGTCGGTGAACAACGTCTTGCCGAGGCGTCCCTTGTTGTGCGCGATCAGCCCAGAGGCCGCCGCGAGGATGTGGCCCGTGGAGCGGTAGTTGCGCTCCAGGCGGATGACGGTCGCGCCCGGGAAATCCGCCTCGAAGCGCAGGATGTTGTCGACCTCGGCGCCGCGCCAGCCGTAGATCGACTGGTCGTCGTCGCCCACGCAGCAAATGTTTGGCCTCTCCGTGCCGCCGGCCAGCAGCCTGAGCCACAGGTACTGGGCAACGTTGGTGTCCTGGTACTCGTCGACCAGGATGTAGCGGAAACGGCTCCGGTACTCGGCGAGCACGTCCGGGTTTTCCTGGAACAACCGCAGCACCTCGATCAGCAGGTCGCCGAAATCGACGGCGTTCAGGTCCTTCAGGCGCTTCTGATAGGCGGCATAGAGCTCGATACCCTTGCCATCGGCGAACTTGAAGGCTTCCCCGCGCGGCACCTTGTCCGGCGTCAGGCCGCGGTTCTTCCAGCCGTCGATGACGGCGGCGAGCTGCCGCGCCGGCCAGCGGTCCTTGTCGAGGTCAGCCCCCTCGATCACCTGCTTGAGCAGACGGATCTGGTCATCGACATCGAGGATGGTGAAGGTCGACTTCAAACCCACCAGCTCGCCGTGCCGGCGCAGGATCTTGACGCCGATGGCGTGGAACGTGCCGAGCCACGGCATGCCCTCCACCGCCCCGCCGACGAGCGAAGCGACGCGGTCCTTCATCTCGCGCGCGGCCTTGTTGGTGAAGGTGACTGCCAGAATTTGCGCGCCCCGCGCGCGGCCCGCGCACAGGATGTGGGCAATGCGCGTCGTCAGCACGCGCGTCTTGCCGGTGCCGGCACCGGCCAGCACCAGCACGGGGCCGTCGAGTGCATCGACGGCGGCCCGCTGCTCGGGGTTGAGTCCCTCCAGATAGCCTGCGGCGGACACACCGAGAGCCCTTGCCGAAATGGAGATTTTCGGTTCCGGCATGATCACGATATCAGTGGCTTGAGCCGTCTTGCGAGTCGCGGACATCGTTCTGGAATTATAGCACCTCGGAGTTGGCGGCAAATCGCGGCGCACCCCTTCCACAGTGCACTAAAATGACTGCGGAGAGCCACATTCCGGGTCCAAACTCGGGCGCTTCTATGTGATAATGTAAGTATTCAGGCAGGATTGTTTGAGGGACTGAGATTTTGTCCCTGGAGAATGCTCGAAGGGACAGGGTGATGCGTTCGGGCTGCGGCACACGGCGGAAAGGACTGCCGAGGCTTAGCTCGGCCCGTGCGCCTGCGCACCCGCACAGGGTGCGGCAATGAGCAATCTCCTCATCGCCATCGCCGTCTTCGTCATCACCGTGGTCGGCGCGCTGTTCGCCATTCCCTATTTCGTCGATTGGAACAGCTATCGCAGCACCTTCGAGGAAGAAGCCTCGCGCGTCATCAGTCGCGAGGTGCAGGTCGACGGCGACGTGAAGCTGCACCTGCTGCCGATCCCCTATTTCAGGCTGGAGAAGGTGCGCATCTCCGAGGCCGCGTCCACCCAGACCAACCTCACCGATCCGTTCTTCCGTGCCGACTCGCTCAGCGTGAAGCTGTCGATCGCGCCCATGTTCCGCGGTATCGTCGAGGCCAACGAGATCGAGTTCCAGCGCCCCATCCTGCGCGTGGTGCAGGATGCCAAGGGCGAATGGAACTGGCAGGGCTTTGCGCGCGCACTCGGCGGCGCCGCCTATATGCCCGCCAACGTCACGCTGACCTCGCTCAAGATTGCCGACGGCATCCTCGCCCTGCACGGCGCCGACGGGCAGGAGCGCGGGCGCCTGGAAGGGCTCAAGGGCGAGCTGTCGGCCCCCGCGCTGAACGGGCCCTATCGGTTCCGCGGATCGTTCCATGCCGGCGGCGCCGAGCGCGAGCTCAGGCTGGCAACGGCGACGCCTGAGGCCGACGGCAGCGTCCGCATGCGCGCCTCGCTGCGCTTCGCGGAGTCGGGCGCCACCTACGTGCTCGATGCTCGCGTGGCGGAGCTGATGGGCAAGCCGAGCGTGAACGGCGAGCTGACGGCGCGCCTGCCTATCGCCGGCCTTTGGGATACACAGCCGTCTGCGAAGAAGCCGTCCAAGACTAGCAAGCCCGACGAAGAGCACGATCTTGGCAGCGGCGATGCCGCTTTCGACCTGAAAGCCAACGTCGCGGCGGACGTGGACGGCGCCTCGCTGTCCGACATCGCCCTCTCCTTCGAACAGGGCGGCAGGCCGCAGCTGGTGACGGGCACGGTGCACACGAGCTGGCAGAAGGCGCTGACGCTCGACATGAAGCTCGCCTCGCGCTGGCTCGACCTCGATCGCATCACGGCCGCGACCGAAGGTTCCGCGCCTTACACCGGCCTTGCCAAGATGGCCGGCGGATTGCGCGACGTGTTGCCGGCATTCCCCTCGCGCATCGCCTTTGCCATCGACCAGGCCAATCTCGGCGGCGAGGTGATCGGACCGGTGCACTTTTCGCTCGCCCGCTCGAGCGGGCCGGCCCAGATCGAATACCTGCGCGCAGGCCTTCCTGGCGGCAGCCGCGGCGAATTGAAGGGCACCATCAGCGGTCCATCCGATGCCCTGGAGTTCTCCGGTGCGCTCAGCGTGCGCGGCACCAGTGCTGCGCGCTTCGCGGCCTGGGCGATGGGCGGCGGACGCAACGAGGCGAGGGAAGACGGTGCGTTCGGCCTGGATACCACGCTGAGCGTGCTTCCCGGCACGCTCGAAGCCAAGGACTTTCGCGGCAGTCTTGCCGGCACGAGCCTCAAGGGCAACATTCTCTACAACTGGTCGGACCGGCCGCAGCTCGCGGTCTCCATGCAAGGTCCGCAGGCGGACATCCGCGCCCTGCTGCCGAAAGGCGGCAGCCTTGCCGGCATGTACGCCGCGCTCGTCCAGCCTGCGACCGCCAACGTGCCGCAAGCGGGCGCGCTCGCGAACTTGCGTCTCGACCTGCAGACCGGCCTGCTCGTCACCGCCGACCGCACCTATCGCGATGTCGTCGCCAGGGTGCGAATGGAAGCCGGCAACCTCAAAAACCTCCAGCTGCGCCTCTCCGGCGACGACGGCTACGCGCTGCAGCTCGACGGCAACGTTGACGAAGCCGCTACACGCCCGAAGGGCGCCTTGCGCGGCCTGGCGACGGCCAAAACCGCCGCGGGCCTGAAATCCCTGGTCGACGTGCTCGGGTTGCCGCCCGGCCTCGAGCCCGACAGTGCACGCGCCGACATGCTGGTGCCGCTGCGCGTTGCCGGCACGCTCACGTTCGCGAATCGCTACCCCGCCTCCACCGACCTTGCCGCCGACGGCGACGCCAATGGCATCACGGTCAGGATCTCGTCCCGGCTCGAAGGCCCGCAGGCGGCTTGGAAAGATCAGACCGCCGATATCACCGTCGCAGCCGAGGCAGGCGACTCTTCTCGGCTGTCCGCGCTGCTGTTCGGCATTGCGCCGGCAAAGTTGGCCGAGACCGTTCCGGGCCGCCTTCTCATCAAGGCCGCCGGCATTCCAGCACAAGGCTTGCAGGCGGTCGCCGACATCCAGTCGGCGAAGCTCGACGCTACCTTCCGCGGCCAGCTCAACCTGGCCGGGCCGCGCTTCGGTGCCTCCGGCGATCTCGACCTGCGAAAGGCCGATGGCGCGGAGATTGCCGCACTCGCGGGCCTTCCCGCGCGGACTGACGCTCCAGCTGTGGTCGCCGCTCTCAAGCTTTCCATTGGCGACGAGAAAATCGCAATCAGCAAGCTCCAAGCTCAGGTCGGCGATGCGAAACTGACCGGCGGCCTCGCCGTTTCGCGCGACGCCGGCCGTCGCCTGATCGAAGGCGCGCTGCGTGCCGACGAGATCGCGCTGTCGCAACTGATCTGGCCGCTGCTCGATCAGCGCATGGCGGTTGCCGGCATGGCGCAGGCTGCGCTTGCGGGCCGCCAGGGCCCGTGGCCCGAACTGCCCTTCGGCGGCACAACACTCGAGTCTCTCGCCGGCACCATTGATGTGTCCACGGGCCGCCTTTCCGTCACCGACGGCATGGCGGTGGAAGACGCAAGCTTCAAATTGGCTTTCGCGCCGGACAAGCTCGAAGTGAAAGGCCTGACGGGCCGCGCGCTCGGCGGCCAGGTCGCCGCGGACTGGACCATCGGCAGGATCGCCGCCGGCGCCGAGGTGCGCGGCAGGCTCAACCTGACGGCGTCCTTGGATCGTTTCGCCGGCAAATCCGTATCCGAGACCGCGCAACCCGTGACGGTCGGGCTCGAGTTCTCCGGCAAGGGCGTCAGCCCGCGCGGCGCAATGTCGGCTGCGCAAGGCAAGGGCATCATCGAGATCAAGGATGCACGGCTCGCCGCGCTGTGGCCCGGCGCGATAGCGGCCGCCGCCGATGCCGCCGTCAAGGCCGAGCCCGACAAGATGGGCGCGGCCGTCAGGGCGGCGATCGCGGCAACGGTGGGGGCCGGCACAATTCCGCTTGGGCCACGCACGGTTGCGCTCGACATCGCCGACGGCCAGGTGCGCACGAAGCCGGTCGCCATCGACACCAAGGACGGCCGTGTCAGCGGATCGGCGCTGCTGGACATCGCCACGCTCGATTTCCGCTCGCAGTGGCATCTGGAGGCCCCGCAAGGCAGGCCGGCCGCCAAGCCGCTGCCCTCCGTCGTGCTGGACTACAGTGGGCCGATCGCGGCGCTCGGCACGCTTGCGCCGCGCATCGAGTCGAGTTCGCTCGAGCAGGAGCTGGCCGCACGCAAGATCGAGCGCGACGTGGAAGAGCTCGAGCGCCTGCGCAAGCTCGACGAGCAGCGGCGTCTGATCGAGGCGGAGCGGTTGCGCAAGCAATTCGACACCCCGCCCGTGCAGCGCCCGCAGCCACCGTCCACCATGCCGGCGCCGCCGCCCGGCGGCAGCCTCGGCCTCCCCGCCCCCGGCTAGAGGGTGGCCGTGCAACTCATTTAAGTTGTTACCGAATTCCAAATCGTTAACAAATTGTTAACCATTCGCACCCAGCTTGACCCGTGGGGAAAGGGGAGAAAGCGAATGGTCCGTAATGACGGCAAAACCCCTATGGGTCATTTCCGCAGTTGCGTTCGACATGTCCCGCCGTGCCAGTGTACCGCCCATCTTCCAGGGCAGCCTTTTGCGTCTGGGCGTCGCATCGTTCTGGACAGCGCTCGCACTCGAGGGGCGGGCCAAGGACGTGTGGCGCGATCTGCGCACACAAGGGCCTGACGGCGCGCCGCGGGCGCCGGTTTTGGAGCAACTCAAGGAGATTCTGGGCCTGAGGGCCGGCGGCTGCACGCGCGTCGTCGCCTGGTCGCTGCCCGAGAACCAGAAAGCCAAGAGCCTCGGGCTCGGCCGCATGTGGGCGGTGCTATGCCCGTTCTGCGACGACTTTCATGTCCACTCGCCGGGCGAGGAAGTGTGCGTGCCGCACTGTGCCGACGACTGGGATTCGGCCGAGTACCTGCTCGAGTTTGCCGGCGAGATGCCGACCGCGCATCGCGAGGGGTTCTATCGCTCCTGCAACACCAGCTTGCCGCGCCTGGTCCAGCACGTCTCTTCGGACACGCTCCACCTGGAGGAGGAAGGCCTGTTGGCGGCGTAAGAGGCCGGCAACGCCGGGCGCCTACTTCGATGCGGGCTCCACGCCCGCCGGAGCAGGCCCCGGCCAGCACACCATCGCACTTGCCTTGCACGTGTACTCGTCGAACACGATGAGATCGAGGAACAGCTCGCAGCTCACGTCTTTCTTGCCGACCGAGTACTTCTTGATGCCCTTCTCGCGGGTCCAATCCGCGATGTACTTGTCGAGCAGCTTCAAGGCGTCCTTGGTGGGCCCGACCTTGCCGTAGTCGTTCACCGAGAAGGCGAGGCGGGTGCACGCTGCTTCAGCGCCCACCGACCCCAGAACTGCAGCTGCTCCAATCAGGGCACCCGCAAGCAGTCTCGTCCGCATCGACGCCTCCCACAGCTCAAGACAGCGAAAAACGCAACGCGACCAGCTCAGCCCGGCAATCCAAAACCGCTAGCGCGGATAAGGCGCATCGCCACCGCGCGGGCCCATGCCGGAATCGAAGAAGAAGCCGTGATCGAACGGCCCGGCCGTCGTCTGCCTGTCGATGAACGGGTCGCGATAGGTATTCGTGCTGCCGAACAGAGCGCGTGAGCCGGCGTACGTGTTCACGACATCGCTGTCGGAATAGGAGTAGTAGCCGCCACGCGCCACGAAGGCGCGCACACGCGTCCCGCTCTTGCGCATCTTGGCCGCCTTGGCCTTCGCGCTCGATGTGCGCGCCGAGGGGCCGTCGCCGGCGAGCGTCGGGCCGCTCGTCGTCAGCAGCATGAGACCGCAGGCTGCGACCGCAATGGTGAGGGCCTTGTACGTCATGACATCCCTTTCGGATTCGGTTGTTTCACATCGCCATGGATTGCCGCGCCAGTCTAGAGCCAGAGAGCTACCAAACTGCAAAAACATGCCCGCGGGCCGCGGCGAACCGCCTACCGATGCCTGACGACAACGCATTTCTGCGCCTGGAGGTCCCGGCAACGAAAAAGGCCCTGCAAGCAGGGCCTTTAATCGCGTTCGTGCCAGTCGGCTGCGACTAGGTGCAGGCGCGCTGCTGGGCCTTGCAGGCGGTCCAGGCCAGCGGCCCGGGCGCTCCGCATGTCACCTTCACGGCGCCCTTGCCCTTGGCGTTCTTGGATGCGATGGCGAAGTTGAGGTTCATCTTGGCCACGTCGGTCGCCAGTTCCTTGGTGACGGCCTCGCCGCCGGCGCTCACGCGCGAGCAGGCCGCAGACGCGTCATGCGAAGCCACGGCAACGAAGCCAGCCAGTGCACACGCGCCGGCGATCATACGAAATGCCTTCATTCTGTTTCCTCCAAGAGAGCCAAGCTCGACCTCTGTTCGAGCCTCACACGCAACCCGCACTTACTTGCAGAGCCGAGCCTGCACGACGCATTCGCGCCCCAGCATGCCGCCGGCCGAGCATTTCGATTTCACGCTGCTGACCTTGTAGCCGGGTGCCGTACCCACGGTCTGGCTCGACGCCATCCACGAGGCCCACATACCCCAGTCGGTCCCCTGCAAAACGGCTTCCCAGGCTTGGAACTTTGCAGACTCGTCGTTTCCGCCGGTACCCTTTCCTGCCTTGTTCACGCACTGCGCGTTTGCGGCCGCGCCTGCCAGCACGAGCAGACTCGTGGCGGCCATAAGCCGAACGAACCTCTTCATTGCGAAAGCTCCCGTTGGGTTGAGATGCCGCGGGTAGTCCTGCAGATTGGCCGAGATAACAAGCCGCGTCCTCAGGCCGAGGTCGCATTTCCGCAACCCCGTGGCAGACGGGTGACGCGCGTGGGCACGGCGGCAGGTCAGCTTGCGGCTTGCAGATTGACGGCCTTCGGACCCTTGCCCCGCTTGTCGGGCTCGGTCTCGAAAGACACGCGCATGTTCTCCGTCAGCGGACCGATGTTCGACCGCTCGACGGCCGTGATGTGCACGAACACATCCTTGCCGCCGTCGTCAGGCGTGATGAATCCAAAGCCCTTCGATTGGTTGAAGAACTTCACCGTTCCGGTCTGCCGCATGCGAGATCTCCTGCTCCCCGGGGTATCAAGTACGGATTGTGCGGATGGCGTCAGAGGCTTTGGCCACGCACGCGAGGCAAAGGCAGTACCGTCCGAGGTCGGATAGCTTGAGGCGCGCGAGGAAAGTTGCGTCGGCCCGGGTCATCGCAGGACAGTCTCAGCAGTCTGACGAGGCCCAGGAAAGGGCCCGAATGCGCGGAAGTATCGATGATTGGCCGGTCCCGCGCAAGGCCAAATAGCGCATTTCCTGGGCTTGCAGCGCGCGCTCAACCAAGTCTGTCGAGCGTGCTGCGTCCCGACGCGCCGCCCAGCCGCGCGGCAAGCTCTGGCAAAATAACCGTAAGCTGTCTTTCGAGCTCGAAGGGTGGATTTGCGACAATCAGAGCACAACCGTTCAGCCGGTCCGGCGACAGCGCCGGATCGCGCAGCAAGAGCTCTATGCGAAGGGCGCTGTGAGCCGATGCAAGTGGTCGCAGGCGCTCATAGAAACGCGCGACCGGTTTGACATCCTTGATCGGCAGCCACGCCACGAACACGCCTGTCGCGAACCGGTTCAGTCCTGCCGCGATCCCGTCCGCCAGGCGGTCGAGTTCGCCGTCTTCCTCGAACGGAGGATCGATCAGGATGATCCCCCGCCGCTCCTTGGGCGGCAGCAGGGACTTCAGCGCGACCCACCCGTTGAGCGTTAGTACCTTCACCCTGCTGTCGCGCCCCAGCGCCTGTCTCAGGCGACCGCTGTCGACCGGATGCAGCTCGTTGGCGATCAGCCTGTCCTGCGGCCGCAGCAGCCTGCGCGCGATCAACGGGCTGCCCGGGTAGAAGCTCAGCGCCTCCGAGCGATTTTCCGCCCGCACGGCATCGAGATAGGGCGCAAGCACGCGCTCCACATCTGGCGGCAGCGGCGTGGCACCTGGAGCCAGCAGCTTGCCGATGCCGCCCTCCCACTCGCGGGTCTTGCCGGCCTCGATGGAGTCGAGCGCGTAGAGCCCGCATCCCGCGTGCGTGTCGATCACGCGAAACGGCGCGTCCTTGCGTTTGAGATACGAGATGATGAGCGCCAGCACGGCATGCTTGAGCGCGTCTGCGAAATTGCCGGCGTGATAGGCGTGGCGGTAGTTCATGAAAACGGGATGCGGCGCTGCTAGCGCCGCATCATCGCGCCTCTGGTGGCAAACGCAAACCTAGTTCTTCGGTATCGCCGACTTTACGAGGGGGTTCTTGCATCCCTTGAGGTATTTGGCATCAAGCGTTGCGAAGTCCGGCTCGCCCGCCTGAACCACTCGTGCCTTTCCCAACAACTCCCGGTCCGACACGCTGTCAGACACCATCACTTTGGGATGGGTGCAGGTGAACAGCATGAAGCCGCGGCTGTCCTTCTTGGCCGCTTCCCGCGATGCGTCACCGTAGCGATAGACCCTCTCCTCCTTGCCGTCATTGACGACGACGTAGGAGAGTCCCTTGCCGGCCGTGTACGCCGCCTTGAATTTCTCCAGCGCCGCGTCGCCCTGGGCGAAAGCGTAGGAGGCGAGAACCATCGCCCCGATCGGGGCCAACAAAGCCAGCTTCTTCACGATTGTCCTCTGCAGGTTACCTAGCGTCCATCCAAGTTGGTCCGCCGGTCACCACAACGCAAGCACCCGAATTTCGTTGCAGAACAGACAGGAGTGCGTACCGGCGACCATGTTTTCGCCGCAGTCCGCTTCATCACGCCGTCCAGTCCGCCGCAAACGCGCGTCATACATTTTGCAGCGCACAGGCTGCATTGCACACGAGCCGTACACAGAAATTTCATCAACCGGCTCGAACTCCGTAATCCGCATGTCATTTTCGCGGTTTACATTGCGAGCAAGTGGATGAGAGCGGGAGTTTCACTCATGTTGTCCAAGCGCCGCTGCCCTTACACTGGTGTCATCAACTTCTATTCGAGCGAGGAGCCGTTTCTCGCGATTGGCTCTGTCGTGAAGGTGGCCCGCTCCCGCTATCACTGGCGCTTTTATGCAGACCCTTGCGCAGGCGTGGGCATTACAACGGATCTCGGCAGCGCTGAGGCGCACGTGCGGGATCTGAACCGCGAGGTGCAGCGTCACGACCAGGACGCCGTGCTGAGCCAGGCGGCCTGACGCGCACAGCCCGCCAATTCGTGACCACTTTCGCCGACGTGATCGCCGTGCGCCTTCAACGCTGGGAGCTTGTCCCTGACGGCGACCTGATCGCAACGCACAGCAGCCGGCTCTTGCCCGTGCGCCGCCACGGCATGCCGGCCATGCTCAAAGTTCCCGGCGATCCAGAGGAGCAGCGCGGCGGTCGCGTGATGTCGTGGTGGCGCGGCATCGGCCCAGCACGCGTCCTTGCGAAAGATGACGATGGCGCACTGCTGCTCGAGCGTGCACAAGGGCCCCGAGCCCTCTCCAAGCTGGCGCGTAGCGGGTTTGACGATGAAGCAACGCGCACGCTGTGCGCCGTCATCGCGACACTGCACCGTCACGATCCGGAGCATCCACCATCGGAGCTCGTTCCGCTTGACGTATGGTTCAAGGATCTTTTGTCCACCGCCAAGCGCGATGGCGGCATCTTCGCGCAGTCCGCCTCGTCTGCATGCGCACTCTTGGCCGCACCGCAGGACATAGTTGTCCTGCATGGCGACCTCCATCACGACAACGTCCTGGATTTCGGCGCACGCGGCTGGCTCTCTATCGACCCGAAAGGCCTGATCGGCGAGCGCGGCTTCGACTACGCCAACCTCTTCTGTAACCCCGAGGACGATCCGGGCGTCGCTGAGCCGCACCGGTTCCTGCGCCGGCTCGACATCGTCACCGAGACGTCGGGCCTCGACCGTGCGCGCCTGCTGAGGTGGATACTTGCGTGGGTCGGGCTGTCGGCCGCCTGGCGGCTCAGCGATGGCATCACGCCGCACATCGGCCTGCGCGTTGCCGAACTAGCGTCGCGGGAGCTTGAACGATCGTAGCGTCGCTCGCGCGATGCTGACCTGGAACAATGGACTGCGGATCGGCGGCCACTAGGCCGCCGACGCGCAAGCCAGCCCAAGGCTTCAATCGCCTGGCGAGGCTCTATCGTTGTCGCGCCACATGTCCTTGGACCAGCTAGATCCGGCCGACTCTATAGCATTGCCGCCGCTGCAGCCCGCCAGCACAGCCGCAGCGATAATCATGGCTAAGATCTGCTTCATCAAATTTGTCCTCGTTGTTCGAACGCAATGTTTCCCGCACCAATCAACGCTGGCCGGATACGCGATTCGGCAAGAGGTCGTAATGCCGGCAACTCCATTTCCGTGTGCGTTATATCAGATCACTCTGCATTGTGGCCGCCGCACCCGAGTGCTGCCGTACATTGCGCAAAATTGCTCAAGGCCGACAGGTTCACTCGCAAGCCGCTGAGGTTTGCCGTGCGGTGCGCAAACAGGCAGCCGGAGCGTGTAGTATGGTATCAGAGCACCTTCCCTTGCCGCCTTGCGCGTCAGTGAACCGGGACGCAAACTTCGATGCCTGAACTGCCGGAAGTCGAAACTGTCCGCACGGGCCTGGAACCCGTGCTGCGCGGCCGCCGCTTCGTGCGCGTCGAGCAGCGGCGCAAGAATCTGCGCTTCCCCCTACCGGAGCACTTCGCCGAGCGTCTCACCGGCCGCAAGGTGCTGCGGCTCGACCGTCGCGCAAAATATATCCTAGTGCACCTCGACGACGGCGAGGTGCTCGCCATCCATCTCGGCATGACGGGTCGCTTCAGCGTGCGCCAGCGTGGAAGGATGGCGCAGCTCGGCGACTATACCTACGAGCACGGTCATGACGCGCGGCATGATCATGTGGTGTTCGCCATGTCGGGCGGCGCCGTCGTCACCTATAATGACGCCCGCCGCTTCGGATACATGACCCTCATCCGCGGCGCCGATATCGCGCAGGATGCCTTCTTCCGCGGACTTGGTGTTGAACCACTGAGCGAGGCCCTCAACGCAAACTTCCTCGCCGGCAAAGCGCGCGGCCGCAAAACCGATCTCAAAGCCTTCCTCATGGACCAGCGCATCGTCGCCGGCCTCGGCAACATCTACGTCTGCGAAGCCCTGTTCCGAGCGGGTCTCAGCCCCTTCCGCGGTGCATCGAGCCTGGCAGCAAAGTCCGGCAAACCGACACCCGCGGCAGACCGGCTTGTCGTTCACATCAAGGCCGTCCTGGCCGACGCCATCCGCGCCGGCGGCTCGACGTTACGCGACTTCCGGCAAGCCAACGGCGACGTCGGCAGCTTCCAGGAGGCCTTTGCCGTCTACGGCCGCGAAGGCGAGCCTTGCGTCAAGCCCGGCTGCCGGGGCACGGTGCGCCGCAAGACGCAGGGCGGCCGCTCAACGTTCTACTGCGCGACCTGCCAGCGCTGACCCTTCAACGCCTCAACGGAGCAACCACCCATGGCCTATGAAACCATCATCGTCGAAACAAAGGGCCGCGTCGGCATCATCCGCCTCAACCGCCCGAACGCCCTCAATGCTCTCAACGCGCAGTTGATCGACGACACCTCCAGGGCACTCGATATCTTCGAGGACGACGAAGGCATCGGCTGCATCGTCATCACCGGCAGCGACAAGGCGTTTGCCGCTGGCGCCGACATCAAGCAGATGCAGTCCAAGACCTACATGTCGGCCTACAAGGAGGACTTCATCTCCAAGTGGGATCGCGTGGCCCGCGCCCGCAAGCCGGTCATCGCAGCCGTGGCAGGCTTTGCGCTCGGCGGCGGCTGCGAGCTTGCGATGATGTGCGACATCATCATCGCCGCCGACACCGCCAAGTTCGGCCAGCCCGAAATCAAACTCGGGGTCATGCCGGGCTCCGGGGGCACGCAACGGCTGATCCGGCAGGTCGGCAAGGCCAAGGCCATGGAAATGTGCCTTACAGGACGCATGATGGACGCCGCCGAGGCCGAACGGTCAAATCTCGTGGCCCGCGTCGTTCCGGCCGCCTCTTTGATGGAGGAGGCGCTCAAAACCGCCGAAACCATCGCTGCCATGTCCCTCCCCGTGGCGATGATGACCAAGGAAACCGTCAACCGGGCCTATGAAACAACGCTCGCCGAGGGCATCCGTTTCGAGCGGCGGGTGTTCCATTCTCAGTTTGGCCTGGAGGACCAGAAAGAGGGCATGGCGGCCTTCGTCGAGAAGAGAAAGCCCAATTTTAAGCACCTCTAGCGTGTTGACCCCTTCACCCGCGCCAGTCTAAGAGAGCGACAAGTTCACCAACGTGGGCGCTTTTGCGCCCCGATATCTTATGCAAGGAGCTGAACTCTATGGCCAACACGTCGTCCGCAAAGAAGGCTGCGCGGCAGAGAATCCGCCGCACGCAGGTCAATAAGGCCCGTCTTTCCAAAACAAACACCTTCGTTCGCAAGGTCGAAGAAGCCCTGGCGAGCGGCGACAAGGACGCCGCCAACAAAGCGCTGAAGGCCGCCGAGCCCATTCTGATGCGCTCGTCGCAGAAAGGGATCGTCCACAAGAAAGCCGCCTCGCGCAAAGTTTCCCGCCTGGCCGCGCGCGTAAAGGCCCTCGCCTGAGCACGGACTCCGATCACATTTCATCGGCCGGGCCATAAGGCAGATATGTGACGGATTTGCATCAGCCGGTTTGGCGCTATGGCGTGTGAAGCCGAACCGGCAAGCGACCGTTTCCTTTACGAATCCTTGTCTCGCTGGCAAACGCCAACGCCGCCGCACGCTCGGCGAGTCCACCACCGGCGCAAACGGATTCTGCTCCTGAACGTCACTTAATTTCACACACCGCTGTGCACCGCATGTGCAGCCGAATCCACTTGATCGCTCAGGAGTTTTCCCCACGTTTCGCAGCTCGCGACGGGCTTATCCACGGCACCCGGGCGCGCCTCCAAGCTTGCGTGGGGCTGGTTGACCTCGCCGCGGATATCGTCCACCAAGAGACCCGGCGGGCGCCACTTGGCGGCTCGCCGAAACGAAGCAGCGTTCAAGTGCAGGCCAGTATTCGTAGCTTGGACACTGCGAAATAGTGCGGCAAGTACACTCAGTAATGCGTATTCTTGGTATGAGTGGAGCAGCTTCCTCTCTCTCCAAGAGTGTAGGTGTTCTGGCGCGCCAAGTTTTTAACGAGGCGTCGTACAGGGGGTGAAGCAGCGTGGGTGGTGATGTCCAGATCCCTTCCATCGGCGTGGAAGAGACTTGGGCGAGGCTTAAGACGAACGCGGATGCAGTCCTCATCGATGTGAGGACCATGGCTGAATGGGCCTGGGTTGGTCTGCCGGAGTTGTCGTCTATCGGCAAACGGCCGGTGCTCGTGGAGTGGCAAAGCTTCCCGGGCGATCAACTCAATTCAGCCTTTGTCGACCGCGTTTCCGAAGCCCTCATTCCCATCGGCGCGACGAAAGACACCGAGCTTCTTTTCATCTGTCGTTCTGGCAACCGAAGCCTCAAGGCGGCACGGGCGATGGTCGCAGCGGGTTATACGCGCTGCGTGAACGTAGCGGACGGTTTCGAAGGGCCACTCGATACCGACCGGCATAGGGGGCGACTCGGCGGCTGGAAGGCCAAGGGGTTGCCATGGACTCAGGGCTAACCTGAGCCATCAGAGGCAACAAGAAGCGGAACCTGTCCATCTGTAGGGCGTAGGGACGGTATCCGTCGCATACAGGAGAGCGGCTGCGAGGCGGCAGCCGGAGGCGGCAAGTTTAGTACGGCGGGGTTACAACATGACCGACGACAGCACGCATGTGCCTGATGAGTCACGTGGCAGCGAGACTGCGCGTGAACTCGAAACCGGACTTCAGACTGCAAAGTCGAACAAGATCAGCGGAGACCGGGTGCGCGCCATGCTGCGCGCCAGGTACGGCGACGAAGTCTACAACTCTTGGTTCCACCTGATGGAGTTCGAGGGCTTCGACAGCCGGGCCGTTCACGTATCCTTCCCGACCAAGTTCCTGCAGAACTGGATCCAGTCCCACTACACCGACGGCTTGCTCGAGTGCTGCAAGATCGCCTTTCCGGGGGTCGAACGGCTCGACCTCTCGGTGCGAGAGCTCGGCCAGTCCAACACGCGCGCCGGCAACACCGATGCCGCCGGCTCGGGTGCGGCACGCGCCAAGTCCGCAGCACCTACGGAAGCTGCTTCCGCAGGACCGCGCCGCGTCGCCGTCGGTCCGGGTCCCGGCCTCACACGCACCAGCGTCAACGGCTTCGAGGGCTCTCCGCTCGATCCCAAATACACCTTCGAGAGCTTCGTCGAAGGCAAGGCCAACCGCATCGCGCTCGCCGTGTCCACGCAGGTTGCGGCCACAGTTCTCGATGAGCAGCGGCAATTCAATCCGCTGTTCCTCCACTCAGCCGTCGGCCTCGGCAAAACGCATCTGCTGCACGCCATCGCCTGGGAGGTGAAACGCCGCTCCCCGAAAGCGCAGGTCCTTTATCTCACCGCCGAGCGCTTCCGGTATCAGTTCGTTGAAGCTATCCGCAGCCAGGACGCGATCGCCTTCAAGGAGAAGTTCCGGGCCATCGACATCCTGCTGATCGACGATCTGGAGTTCATGCAGGGCGAGAAGACCGAGCAGGAATTCGAGCACATCATCAATTCGCTGCTCGATGGCGGCCGCCAGGTTGTCGTTGCCTCCGCGCGTCCGCCGGCCCAACTCGAGCGCCTCAACGATCGCATGCGCTCGCGCATGCAGCGCGGCCTCGTCACCGAGATCGGCGATTTCGACGAGGAGTTGCGGCTCAAGGTGCTTGCGCGCCGCGTGCAGGAGAAGCGGCTCACCGACCCGTCGTTCGAGCTGTCGCAGCCCGTCCTCAAGCTGCTCGCCGAGCGGCTGACGGAGAACGGCCGCGAACTGGAAGGCGCCGTCAATCGCCTCTATCTCACGTGGCAATTGATGCGCGTGCCGATCACCACCGATCTGGTGGAAGCGATCATCCGCGACCTCGTGCTCGGCGTAGAGCCGCGCCGAATCAAGGTGGAAGACATCCTGCGCATCGTGTCGCGCCACTTCGCCGTGTCGAAGGCCGACATCCTTTCCGATCGCCGTCATCGTTCCGTCGTGCGGCCGCGCCAGATCGGCATGTACTTGGCAAAGCAGCTCACCTCGCGGTCGCTCCCTGAGATCGGGCGCCGGTTCGGCAACCGCGATCACACGACCGTGCTTCACGCAATACGCAAGATAGACAAGGAGATAGGCGACAATCCGCGCCTTAAAGACGAGATCGAGGAACTGAAGCGCCAGCTCAACCGGTAGTCGCTCGGAGTTTCCGTCACCAGGGGACTGGGGGCGGATGGCAGCGGGGTGGGGAGCGGTACCGACACGTACCGCTCCCTGCCCGTCGCGCTTGAGCGCGACGGCTACGCGCAGCCCTCGCCACTTGCCAAACGGTGCGCCGCGGTCCACGCTTGCGCGCAAGCAAACTTGGCCGCCAGCTCAGGCACTTTTTCAGTTGTGTGAATGCGGCGGCCATGCCCGTTTGCGGCATGATCCATCCATAGCGAGTCTCATATATGAAGTTGGTGATCGAACGCGGTGAGCTGCTGAGAGCCCTGGGCCACGTCACGAGCGTAGTCGAGCGCCGCACCACCATCCCGATCCTGTCCAATGTTCTGCTCAAGGCGACCGACCAGGGACTGCAGTTCAAGGCCACCGACCTCGAGCGCGAAGTGCTCGAGCAGGCGCCCGCGGACGTGGCACAGACCGGCGCTGTCACCGTTCCTGCGCACATCCTGCACGACATCGTACGCAAGCTGCCCGACGGCGCCCAGGTCGAGATCAAGCGTGATGCCGACAAGGAGCGCCTGACGCTCTCATCCGCACAATCCAGGTTCTCCCTGCAGACGCTGGCACCCGAGGACTTCCCGGATCTCGCGGCCGGAGAGCTGACGCACAAGTTCGAGATGGCCGCGCACGAGCTGAAGCGCCTGATCGACAAGACGCGCTTCGCGATCTCTACCGAGGAGACGCGCTACTATCTCAACGGCATCTATTTGCATCAGGCCACCCAGGGAAAGGCCACGACGTTGCGTGCTGTCGCAACCGACGGACATCGCCTGGCACAGGCGGAACTGCCGCTGCCGAAAGGCGCCAACGGCATGCCGGGCATTATCCTGCCCCGCAAGACCGTGCACGAGCTCTATCGCCTGCTCGAAGGCACAGAAAGCACCGCGATGGTCGGCATATCCAGCTCCAAGGCCCGCTTCGAGATTGGCACCGTCACGCTGACGACCAAGCTGATCGACGGCACCTTCCCCGACTACGCGCGCGTGATCCCCAAGAGCAACGACAAGGAGCTCAAGGTCGACAACGCCGAGTTCAAGAATGCCGTCGATCGCGTGTCCACCATCGCCAGCGAGCGCGGCCGCGCCGTGAAGCTCAATATCAGCGGCGACAAGCTGGTACTCTCCGTCAACAATCCTGAAGGTGGCAGCGCCACCGAGGAGATCGGCGCCGAGTATGACGCCACCCCGCTGGAGATCGGCTTCAACGCCCGCTACCTGCTCGACATCGCCGGCCAGCTTGAAAGCGAGGTTGCGCACTTCCAGCTCGCCGACCCCGGCTCGCCGACCATGGTCAAGGACGGCGGCGACGAGGGCGCCCTCTACGTTTTGATGCCAATGCGGGTATGACGTGAAGCAACCGGCCGGCACGCCGCACGGAGCCGAACACGTTTCCACCACAGACCTTGCCGAACGCCAGCCAGCGGCGGTGCGGCCTTGCGCCTGGGTTGAGCGTATCCAGGTTACCAATTTCCGCAACTACGATGCGGCACGCCTCGTTACAGGCCCCGAGCCGGTGGTCCTCACCGGGCCCAACGGCTCGGGCAAAACCAATCTGCTGGAGGCCGTTTCGCTCCTGACGTCGGGGCAGGGACTGCGCCGCGCGCCCTATCCGGAGCTTGCCCGTGTCGGATCGGGTGGATGGGCTGTCGCGGCGCGCATCCACGGCCCCAACGGGCCTGCCGATGTGGGGACCGGCCTGAAGCCCGATGGCGGCACGCGCTCAGGGCGCATCGTCCGTATCGACGGCGAGGAGCACAGCGGCTCCGGCGTGCTGGCCGACATGCTCGACATCTTCTGGCTTACGCCGGCCATGGATGGCCTCTTCACGGGGCCGGCATCCGAGCGCCGTCGCTTCCTCGATCGGCTAATCCCGTGCTTCGATCCCGGTTACCGCGCGCGGCTCGGACAGTTCGAGCGCGCCATGCAGCAGCGCAACCGCCTGCTGGCCGAGGACGTGCGCGAGCCGTCTCGCTTCCACGGATTTGAGCAGGTGATGGCGGAGACAGGCGTTGCCATCGCTGCCGCACGCATCCATGCCATCGCCGAAATCACGTCGGCCATCGACATGCGGCGGCGCGAAACCGAACACTCTGCTTTCCCGTGGGCGGAACTGGCACTGACCGGACGGCTCGAAACAGAACTAAGCGCTTATGCTGCCGTCGATGTAGAGGACACCTACGCCTCGACGCTTCAGCAGACCCGCGAACGAGACCGCGCCGCCGGGCGGACGCTCGAAGGTCCGCATCGCTCGGACCTCATCGTTGGCCACGGACCGAAGCAGATGCCAGCCAGCGTATGCTCAACTGGGGAGCAGAAGGCGCTTCTGGTTGGCCTGATCCTAGCCCATGCCGAGCTCGTCCGCCGGCACAGCAACGGCGTGCCGCCCATCCTCCTGCTGGACGAAATCGCGGCCCATCTTGATCCCCTCCGGCGCGCCGCGCTGTTCGACGAGATCGCCGCCCTGGGAAGCCAGGCCTGGATGACAGGAACGGATCTCGAGGCCTTTTCGGCGCTTGCAGGCCGGGCGCAGTTTCACCATATCCAGGACGGCCGGATCGAGCCTCGAAGCTAGGCGCCCAGAGCCCCAGCAACAGACCCTCTAACCAATTGATCCGGGAAGGCTTTATCCACCTGTTTGCACGGCGTTTTCTCGTGCCTTCCAAGATGCTTTGGGATATATTCCGACACGGAAAAAATCCCCCTAATGGACGTCCACTGACATGAGCGCACAACCTGCGAAAAAGACCAATGGTGCCCAGCGCTACGGCGCGGACGCCATCAAGGTCCTTAAGGGCCTCGACGCCGTTCGCAAGCGGCCTGGCATGTACATCGGCGACACCGATGACGGCTCGGGTCTGCACCACATGGTGTACGAGGTCGTCGACAATGCCATCGACGAGGCACTGGCCGGGTTCGCGACCGAAGTGGTCGTGTGCCTGAACGCCGATGGGTCGTGCACGGTGCGCGACAACGGCCGCGGCATCCCGACCGATATGCACGCTGAGGAGGGCATCTCAGCCGCCGAGGTGGTGATGACCCAGCTGCACGCGGGCGGCAAGTTCGGCGAGGGCGACGACGACAATCCCTACAAGGTTTCAGGCGGCCTGCACGGCGTTGGCGTCTCCGTCGTCAACGCGCTGTCGACCGTTCTTGAGCTCAAGATCTGGCGGGAGGACAAAGAGCACTTTGTCCGCTTCCGCAACGGCGTCACCGAAGCTCCCCTCAAGGCGATAGGCCCCGCCGAAGGACAGCGCGGCACGGAAGTCACCTTCTGGCCGAGCCTCGAGACCTTCCACAACGTCACCGAATTCGACTACGCAACCCTGGAGCATCGCCTACGCGAGCTGGCGTTCCTGAACTCTGGCGTGCGCGTCGTGCTGAAGGACGAGCGCCACGCCGACAAGAAGACCGAGGTGTTGCAGTACGAAGGCGGCATCGCCGAATTCGTGCGCTTCATCGATCGCTCGAAGGCGGCGCTCATCGATGCGCCGGTCATGATCTCCGGCGAGAAGGACGGCACGGCCGTCGAGGTGGCGCTGTGGTGGAACGACGCCTACCACGAGCACGTCCTGTGCTTCACCAATAACATCCCGCAGCGTGACGGCGGCACTCATCTTGCAGGCTTCCGCGCCGCGCTGACGCGCATCATCAACAAGTACGCTGACGAGACCGGCATCGCGAAGAAGGAGAAGATCGCGATTACGGGAGACGACGCGCGCGAGGGGCTCACTGCCGTCCTCTCCGTCAAGGTGCCGGACCCGAAGTTCTCGAGCCAGACCAAGGACAAGCTCGTCTCCTCCGAGGTCAAGCCGGTAGTCGAAGGGGTCATGGGCGAACAGCTCGGCGCCTGGTTCGAGGAGCATCCCAAGGAAGCCAAGATCATCCTCTCCAAGGTGGTCGAGGCGGCTGCGGCGCGCGAAGCCGCGCGCAAGGCGCGCGAGCTGACACGGCGCAAGGGTGCGCTCGACATCAACTCCCTGCCCGGCAAGCTGGCCGAATGTCAGGACCGCGACCCTGCCAACACTGAGATGTTCATCGTCGAGGGTGACAGCGCCGGCGGCTCGGCCAAGCAGGGCCGCAACCGCGAGTTCCAGGCCGTGTTGCCCTTGCGCGGCAAAATCCTGAACGTGGAGCGCGCCCGCTTCGACAAGATGCTCTCCAGCCAGGAGATCGGCACGCTCATCACCGCACTCGGCACCGGCATCGGCCGCGACGACTTCGACCTTTCGAAGCTACGCTACCACAAGATCATCATCATGACGGACGCCGACGTCGACGGCGCGCACATCCGTACGCTGTTGCTGACGTTCTTCTACCGGCAGATGCCCGATCTCGTGGAGAAGGGGCACCTCTATATCGCCCAGCCGCCGCTCTACAAGGTCAGCAAGGGCAAGTCGGAAGCCTACTTGAAGGACCAACGGGCCTTCGAGGACTACCTCATATCCACCGGTCTCGAGGATACTGCCCTTTCGCTTGGTTCCGGCGAAGTGCGTACCGGGCGCGACCTGCGCGAGGTGGTCGAGCAGGCCCGCTCGATCGTGAAGAACATCGAGGACGTCCACTCTCGCTACGCCCGCTTCGTCGTGGAGCAGGCAGCCATCGGCGGCGCCTTCGACTCGCGCCTGCTGCAGTCGTCCGACAAGGCCAACGCCAAGGCGGCCGCGATCGCGACGCGCCTCGACAGCATCGCCGATGAGACCGAGCGCGGATGGAGCGGCATCTTCGGCAACGAGGGCTACATCTTCCGCCGGCAAGTGCGGGGCGTGACCGAGACGCACACGCTTGACCGGGCTCTCATAAGCTCGCTCGACGGCCGCCGCCTCAACGATCGCCATGCCCACCTGGACGAGGTTTACGGGGCACCGGCCACTCTCAGGCGCAAGGAAGGCGAAACGCCCATCTACGGCCCGCGCACGCTGCTCGATGCGATCTATGACACCGGCCGCAAGGGCATCTCCGTGCAGCGCTACAAGGGGCTGGGCGAGATGAATCCCGAGCAGCTCTGGGAAACCACGCTCAACAGGGACGTGCGTACCCTGCTGCAAGTGAAGATCGGCGACCTCAACGAGGCCGACGAGATCTTCTCGCGCCTCATGGGCGACATCGTCGAGCCGCGCCGCGAGTTCATTCAGGAAAATGCGCTCACGGCCAGCGTGGACGTCTGATGGGGACAGGTTCCTAGGCATTCCCCGTTGGCGCCTCCGCTCATCCAGCTTGCAGGCATTGACCTTACCTTCGGCAGCACGCCGCTGCTGGAGGGCGCGGAGCTGTCGATCTCGCCGGGCGAGCGCGTGTGCTTGGTCGGCCGTAACGGTTCGGGTAAGTCGACACTGCTCAAGATCGTTGCCGGCCTGATCGAGCCGGACGGCGGCACCCGCTTCGTTCAACCGGGCGCCAGCGTGCGCTACCTCCCGCAGGAACCCGACCTGTCGGCTTTTGCCACCACATTGGCCTACGTCGAAAGCGGTCTCGGCCCGTCCGACAACCCGTATCAGGCGCGCTATCTCCTTGAGCAGCTGAGCCTTACGGGTGACGAAAGCCCCGCGCATTTGTCCGGCGGCGAAGCGCGCCGTGCCGCGTTGGCGCACGTCCTGGCGCCCAATCCCGACATCCTGCTCTTGGACGAGCCGACCAATCACCTCGATTTGCCCGCCATCGAGTGGCTCGAGACGACGCTCGCCCAGCAGCGCGCAGCCCTTGTGCTGATCTCGCATGATCGCCGCTTTCTGGAATCCCTGTCGCGCACGACTGTCTGGCTGGATCGCGGCCGGACGACCCGCATCGACATCGGCTTCGCGGAGTTCGAGGCCTGGCGCGACCGCAAGCTCGAAGAGGAGGAGGTTGCCCAACACAAGCTCGACCGCAAGATCGCCCGCGAGGAGCACTGGATGCGCTACGGCGTCACCGCGCGCCGCAAGCGAAACGTCAAGCGGGTCGCCAATCTCCAGGCGCTCCGCCATGCACGGCGCGACTGGCGCAAAGCGACCGGCACCGCCGAGATGGCTGTCAGCAACGCCGATGCGTCGGGGGCACTCGTTGTCGAGGCGAAGGAGATTGCCAAATCGTTCGGCGATCTCACCGTCGTCAAGGATCTTTCGATCCGCATCATGCGCGGCGACCGGCTTGGCGTCGTCGGCCCAAATGGCAGCGGCAAGACCACGCTCGTCGGGCTGCTGACCGGAGCGTTGGCACCGGACAGCGGGAGCGTGAAGCTCGGCGCCAACCTGGCGGTGGCGAGCCTCGATCAATCGCGCGAGAGCCTCGATCCAAACTGGACGCTGAGCGAAACGCTCACCGGAGGCCGCGGCGATACCGTGACGGTGGGCGGCACGAGCAAGCACGTCATCGGCTACATGCAGGACTTCCTGTTCTCGCCCCAGCAGGCGCGTACGCCTCTCAGCGCGCTGTCCGGCGGCGAACGCGGCCGGCTCATGCTGGCCCGCGCACTGGCGAAACCATCAAACGTTCTGGTCCTCGACGAGCCGACCAATGATCTCGACCTCGAGACACTCGACGTGCTTGAAGAGATGCTGGCGGGCTACCCAGGAACCGTCATCCTCATCAGCCACGACCGCAGCTTCCTCGATCGCACCGTGAACTTCGTCCTCGCGCCCGAGGGCGACGGCCGCTGGACGGAGTATGCCGGCGGCTACTCCGACATGCTCTTGCAGCGCGGCAAAGACCTGGCGCGCCGGCAGCCGCCGAAGGCTATTGCGGCAGCCTCGACCAAAAACACGCATCAGCGCTCCACGCCGCAGGCAAAACGCAAGCTCAGTTTCAAGGAGAAGCACGCCCTCGAAGCCCTTCCGAAAGAAATCGAGGCGCTCGACGCGCGCATTGCCGGGCTGAACGGACAACTGACGGATCCAGCTTTCTACGCAAAGGACCCCGCGGCCTTCGCCGCCACGACAAAGGCCCTGGCCGAGGCACAAGCCGCACGCGACACCGCGGAGGAGCGATGGCTGGAACTCGAACTGCTGCGCGAAGAGCTCGAAGGCTGATAACAACTCTTACTGATAGCTCAGCCGCAGCCCTGGACGATCCCAGTCAAACGCCGCGAGCCGCCCCGAGCCCGAAAGGGTCACATAGGCCGTCCTCATATCCGGCCCGCCGAAGCAGATGTTGGTCGTCATCGGATCGGGCATGGCGACGTGCCGGAGCAGCTTCCCGTCCGGACTGAACACCGTGATCCCGCCGTTGATCAGCGTCGCCACGCAGATGTTGCCGTCGCCGTCGACAGCCAGACTATCGAACCTCTGGTAGCCGCCAGGCGCACCCAGGAACCGCGCGCCGTTCACAGACGGCCACCCTTCGCGCTTCACCACGCCGGGCTCGAGAATATCCATGGCCCACAGCCGCGCCGACTCCGTCTCTGCAAAGTACAGCGTTTTGCCGTCCGGCGAGAGCCCGCACCCATTGGGCGTGATAGACGGAAACGCGACCGGCTTGATCAGGCTGCCGTCGGCCTTGGCGTAGTAAACCGCGCCACGATCCATGTCGCGCGACCTGCTCTTGCCCAGGTCCGTGAAATAGAAGCCCCCGTGCGCATCGAAGACGATGTCGTTGGGGCCTTTCAGCGGATGGCCTTGGCAATCGCTATAGAGCGTCTCGATGCGCCCGGTAGTGAGGTCGACGCGCTCGATACGGCCACCCGAATAGTCCTTTGCCTGTCCGGTCGGGACCAGACCCACGCCGGGCAGCTCATGCCAGGTGAAGCCGCCATTGTTGCAGACATAAGCCTTGCCGTCGGGCCCGATCGCCGCGCCGTTAGGCCCGCCCGTATGCTGCGCTACCGTCGTCCTGGTTCCGTCGGCGCCAATCCGCGTCAGGCGCTGGGCCTCGATCTCAACGAGGAGAACGCTGCCGTCCGCCATGGCGACCGGGCCCTCAGGAAACCTCAGCCCCTCGGCCAGCACACTAAGCTTCGGTTCCATCAGCGCTTCCTCGTTTTGCACTCAATTCAATCGACCATAGGCGGAGCATGACGCCAAGGCCACGCTCGCGCCGGAAACGTCTGCCCCCTCACTTGCCAGACGCCGGAGTTCGGGCGCAGCTTGGTGCACGCAGCGCGAGCTGTTAGTTTGCCGTGCCTGTTTGAGACGGAGGGATCGCCGTGGTTCGCACCATTCTTGCCGCCGGCAACATGATCACGGCGTTTATCCTCGCGATCCTGACAATCATCTTCCTCGGTCTCAACTATCCGCCGGCAGTTTCGGCCTCCCTGCGCTGGGCGCGAAGTGCAAAGGACGTCATCACCGGCACCGGGCTCAATCCCAGCTACAACGTGTGGCTTGAGTTTCTCCTGGAGGATCGCCAGCTCGTCTTCATCGGCTTCACGATCATCATGCGCATGCTTCTCGCACTGGTCACCTACACCGGCATGCGCATCCGTGACCGCGTGCGCGGATACGATTAGTCCCCGGTCAAATCCAGCCCCATCGCCGATAGTTAACTGCCGATTAAGCATCCGTCGCCTAGCGTGGGCCGCACGGGCCGGCCCTGCCGTTGCCGCGTACTTTGGTCATTGCTTGTGACGAGTTACGAGGCCAATGGGGCTCTTCGATCAACCGCGGAAAAAACCTGCCCGCCGGGCAGCGAAGAAATCCGCGCGACGCGACAAGAAGCCCGTGACATGGGAGTTCCGGCTCCTGGTCCTGCTGCCCATGTACCTTCTCGCGCTCGGTGGCCTCGGTATCGGCGGCGCGTTCGTCTACTACACCACCACCATTCCCGATCCGATGGCGCTGCGCCACAAGGAGAACGCGCCCGTTGTCCGCCTGCTGGCGCGCGACGGCTCGGTGCTGGCGGAGCGCGGAGGGGCGGCACCCTATATTCCAGTTGACCTCCTGCCCCGCCACCTCGTCGATGCCGTTCTCGCCATCGAGGATCGCCGCTTCTTCTCGCACCGCGGCATAGATCCCAGCGGCCTTGGACGCGCCATCCTGACAAACCTTCGCGCGGGCCGGTTCGCGCAGGGCGGCTCGACCATCACCCAGCAGCTCGCCAAGAACATGTTTCTTACGCCCGAACGCACGCTCTGGCGCAAGTTCGAAGAGCTTATTCTGTCGCTCTGGCTCGAGCTGCGGCTGAGCAAGCCAGACATCCTCGAGCTCTACCTGAACCGCGTCTACTTCGGTGCGGGTGCATATGGCGTTGAGTCGGCCTCCCGGCGCTTCTTCAACAAGGGTGCCAAAGACGTCACGATGGCAGAAGCCGCCGTGCTCGCGGGCCTGTTGAAGGCACCCTCCAAGTATTCGCCGGCCTGGAACCCTGGTCGCGCACGCGCGCGTGCCGAGGAAGTTCTTGCCGCCATGGTGGAGGCAGGTTTCGTCACGCCCATCGATGGCGTCCTCAACGCCATCGCCGAGGTGCGCTTCGCCCCGCCCAAGGTGATGCGCGGGGAGACCGGCGTCGAATACGCCGTCGACGCGGCGTTGGATCGCCTGCCATCTCTCATCGCCGCTGACGACCGCGAGATCATCGTCGAGACGACCATCGATGCCAGCCTGCAGCGGCGGGCCCAGCAGCTCGTCCAGGATGCAATCACGGCCGAGGGCAGCAAACAGGACGCGAGCCAAGCCGCCCTGGTGGTGCTCGATACCGATGGCGGCATCACCGTGATTGTTGGCGGCCGTTCTTACGGCGACAGCCAGTTCAACCGCGCCATCCGGGCGAAACGGCAGCCCGGCTCCGCCTACAAGCCGTTCGTGTACCTGGTAGCCTTGGAGCATGGCCTGACGCCCGACAGTCTGGTGCTCGACGCGCCCATTGTAGCCAAAGGCTGGACGCCCACGAACTACGACGGCAGGTATCGCGGGCAGGTCACGCTGCGCGAAGCGCTGGCGCGCTCGATCAACACCGTCGCCATCCGCCTCAACATGACCTATGGCCCGCGCAAGGCGGCGGAGGCGGGCTATCGCCTTGGCATCCGCTCCGAGCTTCGTCCCGATGCCACGCTGGCACTCGGAACGTCCGAAGTAACCCTGATGGAGCTGTCCGGAGCATACGGCGCCCTTGCCACCGGCGGACGGATGGTCGAGCCGCACGTCATCAAGCGCGTGAAAACCAGTTCCGGCCGCGTCCTGTATCAGCGGCCTCCCGAGAAAAAGAAGAGCGTGATTGCGCTTCAGCACGTCGGCGCGCTCAACGACATGCTCAACGCAGTGCTCGTGTCGGGAACGGGCAAGCGCGCCGCCATCGCCTCGCACCCCGCAGGCGGCAAGACCGGAACGACGCAGGATTTCCGCGATGCCTGGTTCGTCGGTTACACGGCTCACTACGTCGGTGGCGTCTGGGTCGGGAACGACGACCGCAGCCCTATGAACAACGTCATGGGTGGCGGCCTCCCCTCGAAGCTCTGGCATGAAGTGATGACGGTCGCGCACGAGGGCAAGACGCCGACGCCGCTTCCCGGCACCATGCCGGCCGCGCCGCTGGCGTCGGCAGCCAGCGATGCCATGAAATTGCCGGCAGGAGCGCCCCAGCCGTGGGCCACATCGGTGCGCACCGGCGGCGAAAGGCGCACGCCGTTGATATCGAGCGACTCTTTGAACTAGAGAGGAGCTAGAGAGCCGGCCAACGCGATCCGCGGGCCAGAGCTATTGTGCGGGTGCACCGTACCTGTGCAAGTCTGGCCCGTGCGTCCTGAGCCAGCGCTTTGCCTCTTCCAGCCGCGGCATGCTTCGCGCAACGTGCTTCCAGAAGCGCGGCCCGTGGTTCATTTCCAGCAGATGGGCCACCTCATGCGCCGCCACGTAGTCGAGCACGTGTGCGGGCGCGAGGATCAACCGCCAGGAAAAGGACAGCAGTCCATCGGCCGTGCAGGAGCCCCAGCGGCTGGTCTGATCGCGCAGCGTAATGCTGCGCGGCTTTGCGCCAAGCGACTTGGCGTGCGTGGCCACCTGTGCGTCGAGATCGGCGCGGGCCTGCTCGACCAGCCAGTCGCGCAGCCGGCGCGGCGCGTGTTCCACGCGGCCGGCGACGTTGAGCTGCGGCAACCCGCGCCCGTTCGCCTCGGGCCAGACGACAGCGCTGCCCCGCATCGGCCCCTTGAAAACGACGCGGTGCATCACCCCGCGCAAGGGAATGCGTGCGCCGTCGGCAAACGGCACAGGCGACGGCACGCGGCCGAGCCGATCGCGCACCCAGTCGAGATTGTTCTTGAGGAACCGGCCGGCCTCCTCCATCCGGCATTCAGCCGGCACGGTGACGATGACGGCGCGGCGCGTCTTGCTCACGCGCAGCGTCAACCGGCGCGCAGCAGGATGACGCCGCACTTCGATCGGCGCCCCGAGTGCTTCAAGCTCGAGCTCACTCTTCAAAGACTTCTTCTGCCCTCTTCGGGTCGGCATCCACATTGCTCCTGCCGTCCGCAGACCCCACTGCACGCGCCAGCTCACTCGAAGCGCGCATGTCTTGTATCTGGGTAGCAAATTTCTCGCGCTGTCGTCAGCAGCGATCAGACACGCCGCATGATACACAACCTTCATGTGGCGTGATCGCGACAGAGTGCGCAGCAAGACGTTCTTCAGATGCGATTTGCGAAACTGAATGCAAGAGCTTCCAACTCCTGCGCTCTCTGTCCTCGCCGCGGCATCTTTGCCATGTGCTCGAGCTGAGCGATGGAAAGATCAGTGCTTGCGCAGGGATCGTGCGCGCGCATGAACTGCGCCATGCGCGGCGCGATCTGGGCGCGGAACCGCGCACCGTTGAAGATGCCATAGTGCCCGACCCTGGGGCACTCGAGATGCGCGCGCTTCTCGGGCGCAATACTCGTACACAAATCGTGTGCAGCTCTGCATTGACCGGTGCCGGTGATATCGTCCTTCTCACCCTCGATCGTCATCAGGCCTGGGCGCGAGATGGCAGCGGGCTGAATTGAGCGACCCCGATACGTCATGAGGCCGCGCGGCATGAGATGGCGGACAAACACCGTATCCACGGTCTGCAGATAGAATTCTGCCGTCAGATCCATTACCGCCAGGTACTCGTCGTAGAACTCGCGGTGTTTCTCCGCGGAGTCGCCGTCACCTCTGACGAGGTGCAGGAACATGTCCTTGTGCGCCTGCATATGGCGATCAAGGTTCATGGTCATGAAGCCAGACAGCTGCAGGAAGCCCGGATAAACCTGCCGCCCACGGCCGGGGCGGGACCATGGCACGTTGGTGATCACGTTGCGCCGGAACCAGTCGGTGCCCCGTTGCTCGGCAAGCTTGTTGACGACCGTTGGATTGATCCGCGTGTCGATCGGTCCGCCGGCGAGCATCAGCGACAGCGGGACATTGGGATCGCCTTCGGCCTCCATCAACGCGGTCGCTGCAAGAACCGGCACCGACGGCTGGCAGACGGCGAACACATGGATGTCGCCGCCGAAGAATTTGAAGATGTCTCTCATCACGTCGACGTAGTCGTCGAGATCGAAGCGGCCGGCCGACAGCGGCAGATCGCGCGCGTCCTGCCAATCGGTGATGTAGACGTCGTGGTCAGGGAGGAACGTTTCGACCGTGCCACGGAGAAGCGTCGCAAAATGGCCCGACATGGGCGCGACCAACAGAAGCCTCGGGTGGGTCGCAGCGCGCTCAGGACTGATCTCGCGCTTGAAGTGGAGAAGATTGCAGATCGGCCGCTGCCAAACGACCTCCTCGGTGACTCGCACCGGCCGGCGATCGATCAGCGTGTGGTGAAGCCCGAAGACCGGCTTGTCGTAGCGGCGCGTTGCGCGCTCGAACACCTCGCACGCCGCAACGGCATTACGCCCGAGCGCGGTATGCGTCAGTGGATTGAATGGATTGAAGAACAGCCGGCAGGAATCTGCAGCTACGCGCGCGGGCCGCATCGCAGCGTGCCCAAGCTCATACCAGTGGTAGAGCACTTATGATGCCCCCTTTGTGTCCCAGCGCTCGCACACGCAGCACGTGCGCCAACCCTTTGCCGACGGGTATGTCTTAGCTTGCCCCATGGGCAATTTGCACCGATTCGTGAACAACTTGAAGGCCTGCGTGGCTTCTTGGCAACACAGGCTAGGGCAATTTGGCCAGCCGGTCAGCCATCGCATCGACATTGGTCGTATGCGCAAAATGCGTCCGGTAGGTCCCGTCCGGGTTCATCACGTAGATGATCGACGAGTGGTCGTACGTGTAGCCGGCCGACGATTTCGGGTCCTCGACCTTCTTGGCATAGACGCGGTAGGCCTTGACCACGCGGGCGATGTCCTCGGGCGATCCAGTCAGCCCGACCAGCCGCGGATGGAAGCTCTGCACGTAGCTCGCAAGTTGGGCGGGCGTGTCGCGCTCGGGATCAACGGAGATGAACACCGGCGTGATGCGTTCGGCTTTCGCGCCGATCTTGTCGAGGGCCGCGGACATCACCTGCAGCGCCGACGGGCAAACGTCCGGACAGAAAGTGAAGCCGAAGAACACGAGCATGTATCGCCCGCGAAAATCCTGGTCGGTAACCCGCTTGCCGGCATGATCCGTCAACTCGAAGGGTCCACCGATTAACGCCTGGCCGATCACCCTCATATTGCTTGCCGGCAGCAACCGGTCTCGCGCCTCCGGAAATACGGCCAACGCCAGCGCGCCTCCGACAATGAGGCCGGCGACCACAAGCAGCGCGAGCCTCAGCCGTTTGGCAAACATCCTCACCAACCTCGTTCATGCCTCCCGAAGACCCGAGACGTAAGGCTTCAAGACGGCCATCCCAACGGTCTAGATGTGGTAGGAATAAGCTAGGAATCCAAGACTGTACCGGGGTGAAGGGACGCAGGGAGAGCCGGGTCGCAAGGTCCCGAGGCGCGGTCCAATGGACACAGGACATGAATCTTAGGGTCATGCCGGCACTACAGGCCGAGCGTGCGCGAGAGGCAGGCGAAAGCAGGCTGCGCCTGCAGACCGCGATGCGATTGCGCTGGTTCGGCATTGTGGGCCAGCTGGCGACCGTCTGCTACGTCTATTTCGGCCTGGGCTTCAAGTTCAACTTCGGCATCTGTCTCGCGCTCATCGCCGCGACAGCCTGGCTCAATGTCATCCTCCGTTTGCGCTATCCGGCGCGCACCCGCCTCAGCACCCAGCTTGCGACCTCCCTCCTGACCTTCGACATTCTGCAGCTGGCTGCGCTTCTCTATCTTACCGGCGGTGTCGAGAACCCGTTCGTTTTTCTCATCGTCGCTCCTGTAACGGTTTCGGCCGCGACACTCCCGCTCTTCAACACCCTTGCCTTGGGGGCGCTGGCCGCAGCGACCGCCGTCATACTGTCCATCACCTATTACCCATTGCCTTGGTACAGCACGTCCACCTTCGAACTGCCCGCGATCTACAATATCGGCGTGCTGACCTCCGTCCTGGCCGGGATGCTGTTTCTGGCTCTCTATGTCTGGCGACTGGCCAAGGAAGCGCGTCAGATGGCTGAAGCACTTGCGGCAACCGAGATGGTTCTGGCACGCGAACAGCAGCTCCACGCGCTCGATGGTCTTGCCGCAGCGGCCGCCCATGAGCTGGGAACGCCCCTGTCAACGATCACGGTCGTGGCCAAGGAGCTCGCGCGGGAAGCCGCTCCTGGGTCCAGCATGGCGGAGGACGTCGCACTGCTGCAAAGCCAGGCGCAACGCTGCAGGGAAATCCTGCGGAAGCTGACGCGCGGCCCCACGGAGCCCGACCCTCTTCACGCTCGCATCAGTGTGCGCGAACTGTTGGAGGAGACGGCGGCGCCCTACCGCGGATTCAGCGTGAAGATCGACATCAGCGCCGCGGCGATCGAAGGCGGAGATCAACCAAATCCGGAGCCCGTGGGTGAACGCCGCCCGGGTGTCGTCTACGGCCTTGCCAACCTGGTTGAGAACGCCGTCGACTTTGCCCAGGCCCGCGTCGAGATCACGGCGACCTGGTCCGCCCGCGAGATCGTCGTCTCGATCCGGGATGACGGGCCTGGCGTTCCGCCCCTGGTGCTGGACGCGCTGGGAGAACCTTACATTACCACCCGCCCCTCACGGCACATGGAGCGCGGCGCCGACGGCGAGCCCTCGGGCATGGGCCTTGGCTTCTTCATAGCCAAGACGCTGCTGGAGCGGTCCGGTGCGGTGGTAGAGCTGGAAAATCGCAAGCCGCCCGAGCACGGAGCGGTCGCCAAGGTCACCTGGCCGCGGGACGTGTTCGAGCAGCGCCGCATAGCCCCTATGACACTTGGTGAGGACAGCGAGCATTCTATCAGCTAGCAAGATTGGTTAAGAACAGTCCGCATCGGGACTTGGGCGCCAAGCCCCCACCCGCTATAACCCGGGCAAACTCGGAGGCATGCTGTGTCTGAAGATCTCTCGTTCAAGTCCGACGAACTGCCGGACGACCGCTCGTTGATCCTGGTGGACGATGACCGGGCTTTCGTGCTGCGCCTGGCGAAGGCCATGGAGGGCCGGGGGTTCGAGGTTCGTACGGCGCATTCGGTGGAAGAGGGGCTCGGGCTCATTCATGCCAAAGCACCTGCCTTCGCGGTCGTCGACATGCGCCTGGAAGACGGCAACGGCCTCGACGTCGTTGCCGAGCTCGCCAAGGTGCGGCCGCAGGCGCGCACCATAGTGCTGACCGGCTACGGCAACATCGCAACCGCCGTGACTGCCGTTAAGCTGGGCGCTGTGGACTATCTGGCAAAGCCCGCCGACGCCGACGACGTCACCGATGCCCTGCTGGCGCCGCACAACGAGAAGGCGCCGCCGCCGGAAAATCCGATGTCGGCGGATCGCGTGCGTTGGGAGCACATTCAGCGCGTGTATGAACTCTGCAACCGCAACGTCTCGGAGACGGCACGCCGGCTCAATATGCACCGCCGCACGCTACAGCGAATTCTGGCGAAGCGCGCGCCGAAATAGCCGGATCACACGTCCAGGCGAAACTCCGGATCAGCGACGCGCTGAAGCCTGAAGGCCGCCGTCCTTGCCAGCGCAAGCGTCAGGGCTTTTCTACGGGCCGGAGACAGCTTGTGCTCGGGAGCGGACCTGACAACGGTTCCGCCAAAACGGTCGGCGACGATCAGGCCCGTGTCCGCCGGCAGCACATCGACCGGAAATGCCGGCCCCACCGCGAAGTAGAGCCTATCGCAGTACTCCCTGTACTCGGGCCATTTGCCGTCGGTCCTGAAGTCGTCCAGGCAGGACTTGATCTCGACGATCCAGAGCTCGCCCGTCGTGGCAATCGCGACGATATCGGCGCGCCTGCCGTTGGCAAGACCGACTTCGGTGACTGTCGCCATGCCGTGCGTGCTGAGGAGGCGCGCCGTGCCGCGGCAGATATCAGACGCCGCCTGCGACTGGCGCCCGTCCTGGAGCATGGCTGAAGGTTGGCGAAGCTGCATCATTGCGCTTGAAGGGCAATCCCTGGGGTCGTTGCGGCCTCAAATCTGCCCGCGGCCTCAGTACTGTTGACGGCGACCGGAGCGTGTTCTTTATCTCGGATCGCCTCGGTCTCAAAACTACGCCAGCGCATGGGTCGAATTTCCATATGTTTTTCAAGCGTTCACAGCCTGATGCAACTCCAGGACCCGTTTCCGCTGCGCATGAGCCGGCCTCCGTGCCCGACCTCGCGAAAGAGACGGTTCCCGCCCCCAGCTCCAAGCCGCTGGAGATTTCGCAGCTGCGCCGGGTCGTCGATCCTGCCTCGCTCGGCTTCAAGACCACCGACGAGCTGCAGCCGGTCACCGGCCTGATCGGTCAGGATCGTGCGCTGAAGGCCATTCAGTTCGGCGCGAACATCAAGAGCCATGACTTCAACGTCTTCGTTCTCGGACCGCCGGCGTCCGGAAAATCGACCGCCGTACGCGCCCACCTCGGCCCCAAAGCGGCAGAGGCGACACCGCCCGCTGATTGGGTGTACGTCTACAACTACGAAACACCGAATCGCCCGAAGGCGCTGAAGCTGCCGCACGGCAGGGCGAAGGCCCTCGCCAAGGGCATGATCGCCGCGCTCGACGAGCTGCGCAGCGTGCTCCCCGCGCGCTTCGAGAGCGAAGACTACCAAGTTCGCCGCCGCGCCATCGACGAACAGTTCCGTTCCGGCAACGAGGAAGCCCTCGAAGGGCTCAACAAGAAGGCGCAATCGCAGAACATCGCGCTGCTCCGGACACCGACCGGGTTTGCGATGGCGCCGATGCACGAGGGCAAGGTCGTCAAGCCCGAGGTGTTCAATGCGCTTCCCGAGGCGATGCGCAAGGACGTCGAGAACAAAATTGCGGCTCTGGAGAAGGAACTGGCCGCAATTCTCGAGCGTCTCCCGAGCTCCGACAAGCGCCGGCGCACGCTGTTGAGCGAGCTGAACGAGGAGGTTGCCAAGGCCGCGATCAGAGACGCGCTCTCCGATCTGCATGCCTCGATCTCCGACATCCCGGATGCCGCGACCTACGTCGAGGCAGCCGGTCATGACATGGTGCGCAACGTCGCCTTGTTCCTCTCGACCGGCGAGGAAGAGAACGCCATCGTGCGCAGGCCCGTCGACAGCGCGCAGGACCCTCGCTTCCGCCGCTATCTGGTGAACACGATGGCGACCGAGCCCGCGCTCGGCCAGACAGGCACGGAAGGCGCCCCACTGATCGAGGAAGACAATCCAACTTTCGGCAACATCGTTGGACGCGTCGAACACTTTGCCCAGATGGGCACGCTGGTGACCGACTTCCTCCTGATCAAGCCCGGCGCTTTGCACAAGGCCAACGGCGGCTATCTCATGCTCGATGCTCGCCGCCTGCTGTTATCGCCTTTTGCGTGGGAAGCGCTCAAGCGCGCCATCAAGGCCCGCGAAATCCGCATCGAGCAACCCTCCGAGACGACAGGATTGATTTCGACGCAAACGCTCGATCCCGATCCTATACCGCTCGACGTCAAGGTCGTTCTGTTCGGGGATCGCGAGCTTTACTACCTGCTCGCCGCGCACGACCCGGACTTCACGCGCATATTCAAGGTCCAGGCCGACTTCGACGACACCATCAACCGGTCCTCCGAGAACGATACCTCCTATGCCCGGCTGATCGCCTCCGTGGTCAAGGAGCATAGCCTCAAACCGCTCGATGCGTCGGCCGTCGCCCGCGTCATCGACGAGGGCGCCAGGCTGGCGAATGATCGCGAGAAACTGTCCATCGAGCTCGGCCGCATCTCCGATATCGTGCGCGAGGCTGACTACTGGTCGAGCGAGGCGCAGCGAAAGATCACCTCACGGCAGGATGTGGTGCGCGCCATCGACGAGCAGATCCAGCGCGTGGACAGGCTGCGCGACCGTGGCCAGGAGGTCATGGAGCGAGGCATCGTCCTGGTCGACACGGAAGGTGCCAAGGTCGGCCAGGTCAACGGCCTGTCGGTGTTGCAGCTCGGCTCGTTCGCCTTCGGCCGTCCTACCCGTATCACAGCGCGGGTGCGGCTCGGCGCAGGCCGCGTCACCGACATCGAACGCGAGGTCAAACTCGGCGGACCGTTGCATTCCAAGGGCGTCATGATCCTGTGGGGCTTTCTTGCGGGACGCTACGCGCTCGATGGCCCGCTGGCGATGGCTGCCTCCCTCGTGTTCGAGCAGTCTTATGGCGGCGTCGACGGCGACAGCGCGTCCTCGACAGAGCTCTACGCCCTGCTGTCCGCACTTGCTGATATCCCCATCAAGCAGTCCCTCGCCGTGACAGGATCCGTCAACCAGCACGGGGAGGTGCAGGCGATCGGGGGCGTCAACGAAAAGATCGAAGGATTCTTCGACATCTGCCGCTCGCGCGGCCTGAAGAAGGGTCAGGGCGTTCTCATCCCCCAATCCAACGTGCAGCACCTCATGCTGCGTGAAGATGTGGTTGAGGCCGTGAAGGCCGGCCAGTTCGCGGTGTACCCAGTCGGGACCATCGATGAAGGCATCGAGATCCTGACAGGCGTGAAGGCGGGCGAGCGCGGAACCAACGGCCAGTTCCCCGCCGGCACCATCAATCGCCTGGTCGAGGACAAGCTAAAGTCCTTCGCCGCGCGCGGCCGGGGGTATGCGAAAGCCATCGCGGCTGCAGATGGGGACGGCGCATGATTGCTCACGTCGCCGAAAGCGGCGAGGATCGCGGACGCGTCGTGCTGCACGTCGGTACGGGCGACCCGCACGTGATCGCAGTTGAAGCAGCACTCAGGGTCGCACGCGCCTTCGGCTCCGAGATCGAAAGCCTGTTCGTCGAAGACGAGCAGTTGTTCGATTGCGCAGCTTATGCGTTCGCGCGCGAGATTCCCCTGTCAGGCTCGCGGAGCCGGCCCCTCTCTCGCGATGACCTGATGCGCAGCCTGCATTTCGCAGCCCAGGGTGCCCGGCGGCGCATCGAGGAGCTTGCGCGCAAGGCGGAGGTGCCCCTGCGCTGCACGATCGTGCGCGACGAGTCTACGCGCGCGCTGTCGATCGCCTGCGCGGAGCGCGGCCCGTGGAACGTCGTGGCCCTGTCCGAGCCGTTCAAGGCAGCCAACGGCCCGCTGCTGAAACAGCTTCTCAACGAGGTGGTCGGCACCACCGGTTTCGTGCTCGTCGGCCCGAGAGCGAAGCGGGTGGCTGGGCCCGTCGTCGTCGCCGTCGAAAGCACGGACTATCTGCCCGAGATGTTGCGTGCGGCCGAGAAGCTGGCGGCACTCGACGAGTCCGGCATCGTTCTGCTTCTTATCGCCTCCGATCAGGACCATCTTGATCGCATAGACGCTGAAACCCGTCTGGTGGTGGAGGCCCATCCCAACATGCGCATCGCCTGGGCCGCGCTCTCGCACGGGGCTTCGGCCGTCATCGCAGAGACGCTGCGGCGCCTCCACGCCGGCACCGTTATTTGCCGGTTTGGCGGGCTTGTCGTATCGGATGAGGAGGACTTGCGCCCGCTGGCGGCTGCATTGGAGTGCCCGCTGCTGCTGGTGCGGTGAACTCAAGGCTAACCCGTATGGCAATGCTCGCGAATATTCTGGTCGCCCTGGTCGCAGCCCTGCTCGCGGGGTTTCTGGTGCTGGAGATGTTCCTCTGGACCACGCCGTTCGGTCTCAGAACGTTCAACCTGACACCGGAATTCGCGGCAGCTTCAGCGCCGCTCGCCGCCAATCAGGGCCTCTACAACGG
>CADEEC010000007.1 GCA_902826255.1 uncultured Hyphomicrobiales bacterium
GACGGCCTCATCGATGTGCATGCCGGCGAGCCTATACTTGTCGACCAGGCCGTTCAGAACCGCCGTCAGCATGGCGAGGTTAGACTGGTCGGCATAAAGCGTGTTGGAGCGGCAGAAGGGAATGCGCGTGCCGCCAAGCACTGCGGCCCGCCTGAGTGTCTGATCCATTTATGTCTCCAAATCCCGATCCGGGAATTATTCTGCAGCCGGCCGGCGCAGCACCTCGACGTTTGGATTGCTCTCGAGCTGCCTCCGCTCGTTGGCAAGGAAGTGCAGCGGTCCGCCGCGGAAGGGTGCGAAACCGGTACCGAAGATCACCCCGGCATCGACGAGGTCCGCGCTCCCGACGATGCGCTCGTCGCGTACGCGCTCGCATTCGCGGATGAGCGGGTCGACGAGCTCGCGCCCGAGCCGTTCCAGCTCCGCCTTGTCCCAGGGCGTCTCGGGCTTGGCCTTCTGCGGCTTGCCGTCCTTCCAAGTATAGAAGCCTTCGCCGGATTTCTTGCCGAGCTTGCCGGCGGCGACCATCTGATCGAGCTTCGAGCCGCCCGGAGGCGCAATCTTGAGGACGTTGGCGACGCTGGCGCAAACGTCGAGACCCACCGTGTCCGCGAGTTCCACGGGCCCCATGGGCATGCCGAAGGTGCGCGCGGCCTCGTCGATCTTCTCTTTGGACTCGCCGCGCTCGACGCGCTGCAGGGCGGCCAGCATGTAGGGGCCGAGAACGCGGTTGACGACAAACCCCGGGCTGCTCTTCACGATCAGCGGGAACTTGTCGATGGCCGTGACGAAGGTACAGGCCTTCTGCACCTCTTCCTCGCGGCTACCGGCACCGCGGATCACCTCCACCAGCGGCATCTGCGCAACCGGATTGAAGAAGTGAATGCCGACGAGACGTCCGGGATCGGCCAACGGCTCGGCGATGTCCTCGATCATGATCGAGGAGGTGTTGGTTGCCATGACCGCGCCCGGCTTTAGTTTGCCCTCGAGCGACTTGAACAGGCTCTGCTTGACCTCCAGGCGTTCGACGATGGCCTCGATCACCACGTCAGCCCGGTGGATGTTGGCACCGGCCTGGTCCGCGATCAGGCGCGCCAGCGCGGCGTCACGCAGCGGCTTGGTCTTGAACTTGCGTGCAAACAGCTTCTTCTGCGCCGCAATGCCTTTGGCGATCTGCTCGGCGTTCAGGTCCTGCAGCGACACTTCCATACCCGAGGCGACGCACCACCCGGCAATGTCGGCACCCATCACGCCTGCGCCGATGACGTGCACGCGCAACGGCTTGAACGGCAGGTCTTTCGGCGCCTGCGCCTTGAGCATCTCCATGAGCTTGAAGACGCGGCGCAGGTTGCGGGAGGTCTCGCTGACCATCAGAGGCGCAAACGCGCGCGTCTCGGCGAGCTTCATGCCGTCGAGGTTGGCCGCGTGTGTCTCGAACAGGTCGATCAGCCGGAACGGGGCCGGATAGTGCTCCTCGCGCGCCTTCTTGGCCGTTTCCGTGCGCAGCTTGTTGGCAAACAGACCGCGCGCCGGCCACTGGCGCACCAAGTCCTTCCAGAACGCTGTCGGCTTCGATTTGCGCTTGCGTTCGACGGCCGCACGGGCAGCCCAGGCCAGCTTGGCGCGGCTCGGCACCAACTCGTCGATGAGCCCCATGCCGCGCGCGGCCGTGGCGCGGATCATCGAGCCCGCAAGCATCATCGGCATGGCTGCAAGCGCGCCGGCCTGGCGGATCGAACGCGCCGTACCGTTGAAGCCAGGGAAGATGCCTAGCCTCACCTCGGGGAATCCGACACGCGTGCCTTCGTCACGCGTCGCGATACGCCAGTGGCAGGCGAGCGCCAGCTCCAGGCCGCCGCCGAGGCAGAAGCCATGGATGGCGCACACGACCGGTACCGGCATGCGCTCGATGCGATCGAGGTAAGCGTTGACCAGCGTAACGCTGTCCGCCACCTCGCGCTCGCTCTTGAGCTGCTCGAACTCGCGCACGTCGGCACCGACGATGAAGCCCTTCTCCTTGCCGGAGATGAACACAAGGCCGCGGATGGACTTGTCCCTCGCGCCCTGCTCGACACGCTCGACGATGGCGCCAAGCTCCTCGAGCGCACGCCGCCCAAGCGAGTTCTGGCTTTCGCCCTCGCGGTCGAACACCGCCCACGCAATACCTTGCCGATCGACAGAAAAGCGCCAGTCGCGCAACGCGTTCACATCCACCATATCACCGCACCTCTACTCAGCCGCACTCCGCATGGCCCGCGCATTGTGGCCGGCCGTCATGTAGTGAGGACGCACCTCCGCCGGATCGAAGTGATCGACGGCGATCACGCGGGCGGTGAGGTCTTCGACCTCGTGCAACAGCCGCGCCTCCTCCTCGGTAATCGCTCCGACCTTGGCAGCGTCGGCGATCCAGTCGGTTCCATGCACCCGGCGCACTTGCCCCGAGCGCACGGCGCGATCGAGCTTCTTGTCGGCCACCTCGGCCGCAATCACCTTGGCGAACGTGACCTCCAACAGCCCGGTCGGGTCTCTGGCATCCTGCGAAACGTAGACGTACCGCGTCAGGCGATCCCGCACGTCGCCCGGCGTCAGCACCAGTTCCACGCACTTGTGGCCCAACCAGTCCGGGGCGGGCTTGTAATGGAGGCCGAACGGATAGACGACGGCGCGCATCAGCCACCGCACAGGCGTGGACGGGAAGTTGTCTATCGTCCCACGCAGGGCCTCCTGGAAGCGAAAGAGGCCGTTGCGGGCACACAGCTCCACGATCATGCGATCGTTGGCAGGCTTGCCGTCGTCCTCGTAACGCTTGAGGACGCAAGAGAGCAGGTAGAGCTCGGACAGAGCGTCGGCGAGGCGGCCGGTCAGCTTCTGCTTGGTCTTGAGACCGCCGCCCAATACTGCCACCGTCAGGTCGGCGACGAAGGCAAAATTGCGCGAGGACCGCCAGAGCTGACGATACCATTCGGCCGTTCCGTAGGCCTGCTCGGGGACATGGCCGAAGTAACCGAAAGTCAGATTGTGGAACAGAGCACCGAAGGTGTTCGACAGAGCGAACGAGACGTGCGCGCAGAACGCGCGATCGAAGGCGACGAGGCCGCGCTCTTCATCAACGTCCTGGCAGGCCTGGATCTCCCGATAAAGGTAGGGATGCGAGCGCAAGGCACCTTGCGCGAAGGTGATCAGCGAGCGGGTGAGGATATTGGCGCCTTCGACGGTGATCGCCACCGGCATGGCCTGGTAGGCCGACTGCAGATAGTTGGAGGGACCGTCGCAGACCGCCTTGCCGCCATGCAGGTCCATGGCGTCGTTGACCGAGCGGCGCATGCGCTCGGTAGTTTGGTACTTCATGATGGCAGAGATCACGGACGGCTTTTCGCCTCTGCTCACCATGGAAGCCGTGACCCCGCGCGCGGCCTCGTTGACGTAGGCGTTCTCGATCATGCGCGCGAGCGGCTCCTCGAGACCTTCCATCTTGCCGATGGGGAAATCGAATTGCTTGCGGATGCGCGCGTACGCGCTCGTGTTGCGCAGCACGGATTTGGCGCCGGCCGCGGACGAAGACGGCAGTGAGATCGAGCGACCTGCGGCCAGACACTCCATCAGCATCCGCCAGCCCTGGCCAACCATCTTCTCGCCGCCGATCACCCAGTCCATGGGGATGAACACGTCCGTCCCCCAGATCGGCCCGTTGGGGAAAGCGGATCCACTGGGAAGATGACGCCGGCCGATCTCGACGCCCGGATGATCCGCCGGAATGAGCGCGACAGTGATGCCGAGATCCTCACCGCGGCCCAGCAAGTTTTCCTTATCGATGAGCCGCACCGCCAGACCGACGAGCGTGGCATTGGGTGCAAGCGTGATGTAGCGCTTCTCCCAGGACGCGCGAAAGCCGATGACCTCCTGGCCCTCGTGCCGACCTTTGGTGACGTAGCCTACGTCGCGCATCGTGGCCGCATCCGACCCCGACGTAGGACCGGTAAGACCGAAGCACGGCACCTCGAGCCCCTGCGCGAGGCGCGGGAGGTAATGCTCCTTCTGCTCATCCGTTCCGTATTTTTCGATCAGCTCGCCGGGGCCGAGCGAATTTGGCACCATGACGAGCGTGCACACATCCGGCGAACGCGAGGCGATCCGGCCAAGGATGATCGATTGCGCCTGCGGCGAGAAGCCGAGGCCACCATGCTCTTTCGATATGAGCATGCCGAGAAAGCCGTTCTTTTTAACGAAGTCCCAAATCTCGGCGGGGATTTCCTTGTTGCTGTGCCGGACGGTCCAATCGTTGACCATGCGGCATAGCTCGTTAGTGGGACCGTCAAGGAAAGCCTTCTCCTCGGCAGTCAACGTGATCGGCGGCACGGACCTGAGCTTGGTCCAATCGGGCCGCCCCGAAAAAAGCTCCGCATCGAACCCGATGGTGCCGGCATCCAGCGCGGCCTGCTCCGTTGCCGAAACCTTCGGCAGAATTCCTTTGATCACTTTGAAGATCGGCTGCACGAGCATCGCGCGGCGCAGGCCGGGCACGCACAGTGCAAACAGGGCTACCGCCAGCAGCCAGCCAACCGCCCCCAGCAAGCCCGGCCGCACCGGACCGACGTCTCCGCGCAACAATCCTGTCTGCGAAACCAGCAAGGCGGCCGCCAGCGCTGCAGCCCAGATCCATAGTGGCGCCCTCCGCATCGCGAGAACGAAGACACCGACGATGCAAACCAGCAAAAGAACCAGTTCCGCCATCACAACTGTCTCCCGCGGATGAAAACGCCTACCGCATAAAGCTTGTTCAACGACTTGGATGTAATCACAGTTGACGTTAACGTCAACTTGACGTCTCCAATGCTCTAGGATGCGTCCTTGCCGGCCAAGGCGGGCCTCGCTATTTCGGTCGCATTCTCAGTATAGCCAAACCCCTCTGGCGGCGGAAAGGATTCGGACCATAGCGACGATGGAAGATCGGTGGATTCTGGCTGGGCGCGCTTCCCTCGCCCCTATCTGTCTGCTGCTTGGCGGCTTTGCTCTCGCCAGTGCCAATGATCCCAGGCAAATCGCCTACGGCAAGCATCTCTCACAGGAATGTACCGGCTGCCACCGCCTCGATGGTGCCGCAGACGGTATTCCCTCAATTGTCGGCTGGCCCGCAGATACGCTTGCCGCAACGCTGAAGTTCTACCAAACCGGCGCGCGCAGCAACCCTGTCATGGTCTCTGTCGCGACCTCCCTGGATGAAAAGCAGATCGACGCTCTGGCCGCCTACTTTGCGTCTCTGCCCAAACCGGGTTCCAAGGGGAAGAAGTAGGATAACGACGACCGGGCGGGGACGGCAGTAGCCCCGTCCCTGCCCGGCGCCGGTTCAGCCCTTCTTGCCTGCAGCTGCCGGGCGCGTTTTGGCGAACATCTCGTCCGTGATGCTGTTGTACCAGGCAATGCTCTCCTGGTAGTTCTGCTTGCGCACATCCGCGGACTCGCCCCTTTGCGAGACGAAAGACCCGGAGGGATCCAGCTTGCTTCCCTTCGGCGTATAGTTCGCGCCAACCTTCACGTTGTCGTCGGGCGCAAGCAGCGACCAGCAGGTGTTGCGGTAGCGGGGCTCGAACTTGTCCTTCTTTGCCAGAGCGGCTGCAATATCCGCTGCGACAACCTTGGCCTGGCTGTTTGCAGAAAAAGCCGACTTCGGCATCTCTGCGGCAATGGCCGCGTCGCCCAGTACGTAGATATCGGGCACCTTTGGCGACGAGAAGTTTTCCGCGTTCACGGGGCACCAGTCGCCGTCGTTGATACCGGCTTTCGACGCGATCTCGCCGGCCCGCTGTTGCGGAATGACGTTGGCAACATCGGCGCGTACCCGCTTGCCGGCTTTGGTGACGATCTCTTTCGTCTTCGGATTCACACTTACGACGGAAAAATCGTCGAGTTCGGTAGAGAGGTTGAGCTCGATGATGTTCTTGTAGTGGCGGTCGAACGCCTCGGTAAAGACAGGCTGCTTGGAGAAGGAGCGCTTGGGGTCGAGGATCACCAGCTTCGACTTGGGCTTCCGCGCCTTGAGGTAGTGCGCGATCATGCAGGCGCGCTCGTAGGGACCCGGCGGACAGCGAAACGGGTTGTTCGGCATCACCATTGCCACCGTACCGCCGTCGCGCATGGACTGCAGCTGCTGCTTCAGTAGGCGCTTTTGCGCGGCGTCGGTGTTGTAAGCGTGCGGCATGATGCGCGCCACGTCGCGCGAGTAGCCTTGAATGGAGTCGTACTTGATGTCGATGCCTGGAGACAGCACCAGCCTGTCGTAAGAATACGTACGACCGCCGCGGGTCCTGACCGTCTTTGCCTTGGGGTCCACGGCATTGGCATAATCGTGCACAACCCTGATGCCGAGCCGGCGCAGCCCGGCATAGCCGTGGCTCAACGATTCTAGCGAACGAAAGCCCCCGAGATAGAGATTGGAGAAGAAGGAAGAGCTGTAAGTCGCGTTCGCCTCGATCAGCGTGACATCAAGGTTGGGGGCCGCGGTCTTCACGAAATGGGCAACCGTCGCGCCGCCCGCGCCACCCCCCACGATCACGACCTTCGCGGCGCCTTGAGCGATCGCAAACGGGACCAGCATGGGGCCAACCACGGCGCTCGCGCCGGTGCCCGCTGCAAGCTTTCCGAACGACCTTCTCGACAGCTTGGACATCCCTGAACCTCCCAATCTTGTCCGCCAGACGCTTCTCATCCCACAATGGCCCTGCGACTATTACAGCAACCGCATAGCTGCAGCCAGAATTCATCGCGCACGGTGCCTCGCAACCAATGACGGGATTTTGCATTGATTGCGCGTCAGACGTTATGATACCGCGAGCCAAGCTAGAAGATTCGTCTCTACGCACCATCTGTATTAGTACGAGCCAGTCGTTCATGGGCAGCACAATGGTGGATTTCCGGTCACCGCTTGATCGTCGAACCTTTATTCTGGGAGGCAGCGCGGTTGCGGCGCTGCTGCCATTTTTGAGCCGTGATGCTGCAGCGCAAGCGGCCGCCCAACCTTGGGAGGATGCGATCAAAAAGATCATCGGCGATAACAAGCCGACCGAGAGCCGCCTGACCTTTGAGCTGCCGGAGATTGCCGAGAATGGCAATACGGTACCCTTCACCGTCACCGTCGAAAGCCCGATGTCGGAGCAGGACCACGTGAAGGCAATTCACTTGATATCTACAGGGAACCCCCAGCCTGGAATCGCGACGTTCCACTTCACGCCGACATCCGGGCGTGCCTCCGCTTCCAGCAGAATGCGGCTCGCGAAGACCCAGGACGTGATCGGCGTGGCCGAGCTGAGCGACGGCAAGTTCCTGATGGCCAAGCGGTCCGTAAAGGTGACCATTGGCGGATGCGGCGGCTAGGAAGGCAAGAGAAGACCCATGTCGAGACCGCGCGTTAGACTTCCCGAGCGAGCCAAGGTCGGCGAGATCATCGAGGTGAAAACCCTCATCTCACATGTCATGGAAATGGGTCAGCGCCGTGAGGGGGACAAGGCGATACCGCGCTTCATCATCAATACCTTCACCGCAACCTATGCGGGTGCCGAGGTATTCAAGGCTGAATTGCAACCTGGCATTTCAGCCAATCCCTACATAGCGTTCTTTATGAAGGTCCCTGGCCCAGGCGAGTTTGAATTCACCTGGATCGACGACAACGACGCACGCGTCGTCGAGAAGCAGAAGCTCAACGTGGCCTGAGATGCTCCGTGGCCGACTTGAGGCCTCCGGCGGCTGGCGATAATCTGCTTCGCGTGAAGTACTTGGGGAGAGTGAGCAGGTGTCGGACGACGAGGCCGTGTGCGCCCAGAAGGGTCCCTATCAGATCGCGCTTGAAGCTGGGCGTGCGTACTTTTGGTGCACCTGCGGACGCTCCGCGCGACAGCCCCTATGTGACGGATCACACAAGAGCACGTCGTTCGAGCCGCACCGCTTCGTGGTAGAGCAATCAGGTACGTTCAATTTGTGCGGCTGCAAGAGCACGGACGATCGCCCGTTCTGCGACGGCACCCACAATATGCTCTGACGATCGCGAGCTAGGCCGCCTCCGGCTGATCGGGTGCACAGTCACAGTCGAGAGTCGGCGGAAGTCGATCGCCTCTGAACGGTTTGTCCCGCTGCTCATCCAGCTCCTCGCGCATCGCCGAGAAGTCAAAACCGGCCTTTTTGAGAGTGTCCAGAACGCAGCCCGATGGCTGACGCCGCGCGGCTGCGGCAGCCCATGCCAGGGCGGTCCGCAAACCGGAAGCGCAATGCCCGAGAACAGGCCCCTCCAACTCGTTGAGGGCCTGGATCATCCCACCCACGACACGCTCGCTGAAGACGTCATGCTTTGTTGCGGGAATGTGGCGGAAACCCAATCCGGCGTCGGCGGCAAGCCGCGCCTCTTCAGCGCTTAGAAGCGGCGCGCCGGCCTCGCCATCCGGCAGGTTGGAGACGATCGCCCTGAAGCCAGCGGCGGCAGCCGCCCGGATATCTTCGGGTCCCAACGCACCGGTAACGGCAAATTTGGGCGTGATCTGCTTGATTTTGTTCATAATCCTTCCATGCGCGACGGCGGATGATCGGAGGTTGGGGTCACCATGAGAAATTGGAAGTGGCAACCCCGGGATTGACGGAATAATCATCTACGCGTACGCAGCCATCCCTTGGATGTGGAGAAAATTGTTCCTCCGCGCCGCCGGAATTATGCGCCTCGGAGTGGCTGCCATGACACTCGACGAAATGGACATCAAGATTCTCAAGATCCTGCAGGAGGATTGCACCCTCGCCGTCGCCGACATCGGCAAGGCCGTGGGCCTGTCCACCACGCCTTGCTGGCGACGCATCCAGAAGCTTGAGGAGGCGGGTGTAATCAAGCGCCGTGTCGCGGTTCTCGACGCACAAAGCGTCAATGCCGGCGTGACGGTGTTCGTTTCGATCAAGACCGATCAGCATTCGCTGGCGTGGCTCGAGAAATTCCATTCCGCCGTGATCGACTTCCCTGAAATCATAGAGTTCTACCGCATGAGCGGCGACGTCGACTATTTGCTGCGCGTCGTCGTACCCGACATCGCCTCGTACGATACGTTTTACAAGAAGCTCATTGCCCGCGTCGACATTTCCAAGGTGTCGTCTGCCTTTGCGATGGAGCAGATCAAATATACGACCGCGCTGCCGCTCGATTTCGCACTTAGAGGTCACGAGCCCCGGCAGCTTGCCAAACAAACCGTGAGGGCCAAATGACGATCGCAGGTGATGCCGGCTATGTGTCGACGATTGAAGAGATCAAGAGCTTCACCGGCCTGCAATTCCTGCAACGCATCGTGGACGGAACCATCGGACAGCCGCCAATAACCAAGACGTTGGGCTTCAAGCTGTCTGAGGTCGCACCGGGCTTCGCGCTCTTCACGATGACCCCCGGCTACAAACACTACAATCCGATTGGCAGCGTGCACGGCGGCGTGGCGTCCACGCTGCTCGACTCCTGTATGAGCTGTGCCGTTCAGACCAACTTGGACAAGGGTCTCGGCTACATCACGCTCGAACTCAAGGTAAACCTGGTCCGCGCCATCACGGACACGACCGGCCCGATCAGGGCAGAGGGCCGGTCGCTCTACGTCGGAAGGCGATCCGCGACAGCAGAGGGGAAAATCATCGATGGGAAAGGGACCCTCCTCGCCCATGGCACCACGACGTGCCTGATTTTTCCCCTCTGAGCCGAACTAGTCCGCCCCACGCGCTCTGTCGACGCTCCACGGTCCTCCGCCGGCTGCTGCGAGGTACAGGAATACGAACGAATAGAGCGCTGCCAGCTCGCCACCGTTGAGGATGGGGAAGAAGTTGCGGCCGGCATGTGAGTAGAAATATGCGACGGCGCACATGCCTGACAGGACGAAGGCGGACAGGCGCGTGAACAGGCCGATCACGAGAAGCGCGCCGAACACGAGTTCAATGATACCCGCCGCACCGCTCATGGTCATGGGCGAGGCGTTGTTCATCGGTCCGACCGGTATGCTCAAGTACTTGATCGTGCCGTGCTGCAGGACCAGCAAGCCGGACATGATCCGCAAAACGCTTAGGAGCTGCGCCGCGTAAGGGCGCAGAAAGTCCATGATTTCCCTTTCATTGTGATTCTGTCCGAACGGACATGCGCACAAAGGAGGGAGCCATCGCCCTGTCGATTCACTAATAAACACAATGACTTGATCTGCTATCGCACATTCAGCTTGCTGCGCAAAGGTTACAAGGCGAGCTCACATGAAAATCGCCGCGCGATTGCGCGGCGATTGGCGGGCCCGGAAGTTCCTCGTCGTCTAGTGATTGTCGCGCGGCACACCCTTGGTCGCGACAATCTTCTGGTACTTCACCGCCGGCTTCAGCACCATCCCGTGCGACAGCTCATCGACCAGCCCGCGCTGAATCTCCTGCCACGGCGTTTGGTGATCGGGGTACTTGTATCCCCCGTGGCCCTGCAGTGTGGCGCGACGCTTATCGCACTCCTCCTTGGAGATGAGGATATCCGCCGTGCGCTTGTTGAGATCGATGCGTACCCTGTCGCCTGTCTTGAGGATGGCAAGGCCGCCGCCGGTCGCTGCCTCCGGCGACGCATTGAGGATCGATGGCGAGCCAGACGTGCCGGACTGGCGCCCATCGCCAATGCAAGGCAGCGAACTCACGCCCTTCTTGATGAGATAGTTCGGCGGCCGCATGTTCACGACCTCCGCGGCACCTGGATAGCCCACGGGACCGGTGCCGCGCATGAACAGCAGGCAGTGCGCGTCGATCTTGAGTGAAGGATCGTCGATGCGCTTGTGATAGTCCTCCGGCCCGTCGAAGACGATGGCGCGGCCCTCGAACGCGTTCGGGTCCTTCGGATTCTCCAGGTAGCGCTTGCGGAACTCATCGGAGATCACGCCGGTCTTCATGATGGCGCTGTCGAACAGGTTACCCTTGAGGTTGAGAAAACCGGCCTTGTCCTTCATCGGTTTCTTGTAGGGCCGGATCACATCGTGATCGAGCACCGGACGGTCGGCGCAGTTCTCGCCGATGGTCTTGCCGTTCACCGTCAGCGCGTTCTCATGGATTTTCTTGGCTTTCAACAGCTCGTTGACGACGGCAGGCACACCGCCTGCGCGATGGTATTCCTCACCGAGGTAGCGGCCGGCCGGCTGCATGTCGACGAGAAGTGGAATGGCGTAACCCACCTTCTCCCAATCGTCGTTATCGAGCTTAACGCCGATGTGGCGGGCGATGGCGTTGAAATGAATCGGTGCGTTGGTGGAGCCGCCGATGGCTGAGTTGACCACGATTACGTTTTCGAACGCCTCGCGCGTCATGATCTTGGAAGGGCGCAAATCCTCCCACACCATGTCGACAATGCGCTTCCCCGTCTCGTACGCGTGCTGCGCGCGCTCCTTATGCGGGGCCGGCGGCGCCGCGCACCCTGGCAGCGACATGCCGAGCGCCTCGGCCAGCGAGTTCATTGTGGAGGCGGTGCCCATCGTGTTGCAGTGGCCGGGCGACGGCGCCGAGGAAGCCACCAATTCAACGAACTGGTTGTAGTCGATGTCGCCTGCCGCGTGCATCTGGCGCGCTTTCCAGACGATGGTGCCGGAGCCGGTGCGCTCGCCGCGGAACCAGCCGTTGAGCATGGGGCCGCCGGAGAGAACGATAGCGGGAATATCCACGGTGGCGGCTGCCATTAGCTGGGACGGCGTGGTCTTGTCGCAACCGGTGGTGAGGACGACACCATCGATCGGATAGCCGTACAAAATCTCAACAAGGCCGAGATAGGCGAGGTTGCGGTCAAGGGACGGCGAGGGACGCTTGCCGGTCTCCTGGATGGGATGGACCGGAAACTCGAAAGCCACGCCGCCGGCCTCACGGATGCCTTCGCGCACGCGCTGCGCGAGTACGAGATGATGTCGGTTGCACGGCGACAGATCTGAGCCCGACTGGGCGATGCCGATGATCGGCTTGCCGGACGAAAGCTCCTCGCGGGTCAGCCCGTAGTTCATGTACCGCTCGAGATAGATGGCGGTCATGTCTGGGTTCGCCGGATTGTCGAACCACTGGCGCGAGCGCAGCTTCTTGATCTGGGCAGGCGTGGGCTTGCGGGGCATGGGCGCTTCCTGATGGTCGTGTGTGCTTTGGCCCGTGAGAACAGGCCGCCGCAGTCTAGCGACTTCAGGCAAGCTGAGAAGCGTCGAAAGCAGGAAAGGCGCGCTACTGCTTTGCTTTGGACGCCTTGCCGGCCAGCACCTCAACCGCCCTTTCGAGCACCGGATCGGCCCCCTGGGAATAGGGAAGGGGCCGTTGCACCTCAATGTCGGGCGCGACGCCCGGACCTTCGAGCACGTCCCCATCGACGTCCAGACCCGAAACGGCAACGTACAGCAAGTTGCCGCCCGGCATGACAAACGCCCGCGCAGCGCTGACCGCGCCCGCCGTGCGGGTGCCGATCAGGGGGCCCTGGCGCTCGCGCTTGTAGGCGTGGACAAAGAGCTCGCCAGTGCTTCGCGTATGGTAATCGATGAGAACAGCCGTCCGGCCTCGCACCGCGGTGCTGCGGCGCGGCCTGCTGCGAGATTCGATCAAGGGCCCCCGCGGATCGATGATGTCGAGATAGCGTGTTGCCGTTGTCGCGGTGCCGCCGATCTTGCCGCGCATGTCGATGATCAGCCCGTCCAGCGGTTGGGGTTCATCTTTGTCGCGGTTTCCCCGCCTGGAGCGTTCACCGGACACGTTGACGCCGAGCCTGGCAAGCGCGCTTTGCAGCGCGTTGCCAGATTCATCGCCGACCGAATCCCAAACATGGACGTATCCGATGCGGCGCCCATCGCGCTCGATGGTACGAGCGCTGGCGCGGGTTGCTTCACGAAAGGCATGCAGCGGCGCAATCGCCATCACTTTGATCGGAATGATCTCGCTGGGGCCATCGCGTGCACGCCGGATCGTCACGCGCACTTCGTGACCGACCTTGCCGCGGAAGGAACGGATCTGGTGATGCGGCGCATCATCCACGGAAACGATCTCGTCGCCGACCTTCAGACCGGCCCGCGCAGCGGGGGAACCCTCGAGCAGAAGGTCGACAAAATCGCGACCCTCCATCCGGACCGCAAAGTGACCGATGCCGGCATAGGTGACATTGGCACCCCAGAAGCGGTCATCGAACTCCCTCGGCGGCATGCCGGCGCCGCCGAACACCGAGAGCAGAACGTAGTAGTCGACATCATCGGGCGTCAGAAACCCGGTGTGGGACATGTTCAGTTTGCCGAGCAGAGCATTGATCCGCTGTGCTGCGGTCTGCAGGTCCGGCGCATCCACGATCTGTTGCCGGGCCTCGGCGACGAGTTTCGGCCAGTTGACCGCTTCTAGACGCTGCTTGTCCCAGAAGTTCTTGCCGATCGTCTCGGACACATCATTGAGCAGGCGACCGAAGTCCTGCCGCTCCGCCGCTTCGGCCGGAACCTGCACCACGTCCTGCGCAGCCGCAGGAGAGAGCGCTATGAGGACGGCCAGAATTGCGCCGCCTAGGACGCGCGCCAATGGCCCTGCTGGTTCAGTTCGCATGCGGGAATTGAAGCAGGCCGCACCGGCAGTGCCAGTTACGGCTTCGTAAGCTGAGCCAACGATTGCGTGATCAGCCGGCGATCAGTCCACCATCAACCAGAACCTCGGAGCCCGTCGTAAAAGCGGAAGCGGGCGAGAGCAACCAGACCACGGTGCTGGCAACTTCCTCCGGCCGGCCAAGACGCCCGATCGGGATTTGCGCCTGCAGTTTCGCCATCGCCTTGGCCGGATCAGGACGGCTGTTGGCCATCGCGTCGACCATGTCTCCTGCAATGAAGGCGGGGTGCACGGAGTTGCATCTCACAGGCGGCCGCTTGCGTGCACCGGACAAGGCGACAGATTTGCTGAGCAGGCGAACGGCACCCTTCGACGCATTGTAGGCAGCAAGGTTGGCGCCACCGACGATGCCGGACGCCGACGAGATGTTGACGATGGACGGTGCCTTGGATTTCGCCAGCAGCGGCATCGCATACTTGCAGCCGAGAAACACGCCGTCGGCGTTGATGGCCATCACCCGGCGCCATTCGGCAAAGCTGGTCTGTTCGACATCGCCCGGCGTACCGACACCGGCATTGTTGACAAGCCCATCGAGCCGGCCGTGCGATCTCTCGATCGCCGCCATGGCTGATTGCCAGTCCTCCTCCTTGGTCACATCGAGGGCAATGTCGACTTTGCCGCGCGCGGCCAGATCGCTGCGGATCGCCGTCCCGCCCGCAGCTTCGATAGCCACGCACATCGCATTACCCAACGTGCCTAACGCCCCGGTAACGAGGACCACATGACCTTGAAGCTCGGCACTCATCGGCGCTTCCTCTGTCTCCTGAGGCCCCAAGAGCGGCCCATGCTGAAGGTGGCATAGTACATGAGCAGGCTCATAAGCCCACTCAATGCCAATATCTGAACGAAGCCGCTGACGCCGCCGCCGCCAGATAGGACGCCCTGATATGACACGGCTTGCAAGGCGAGGGTGGCTGCCGCAAGAGCGGCCGGCACCCACCAGCCCGTAAGCTTGTAGCCAAAGTAGGCTGACACCACGGCCCCCATGACGATCAGCATGGGCAACGATCCCTAGATATCCTTGAAGTCGCCGTGGCGACCCCTGCCTTCAGAAAAGCGCGTCGCGCCACGAATGCCTTCCGCCTTGACGATGTGGGCGCTGGTCTCCCACTCGCTCTCCAGCCCCGCGCGCACGGGCTTGCCCCACGCGCGATATGCAGAAAGACGGTCCGAGCGCATGCACTCCTGCGGGAAGCGGGCGATCTCCTGCGCCATTGCCTCCGCGGCTTCGCGCGCCGTGCCGTGCGGTACGACCCTCTCGCACAAACCGATGCGATATGCCTCCTCGGCCGGGACCTTGCGGCCGGTCATGATGATCTCGAGCGCCTTTCCCATGCCGACGAGGCGCGGGAGACGCACCGTACCGCCATCGATCAGGGGCACGCCCCAGCGCCGGCAATAGACACCGAAATAGGCACTTTCGGCCATCACGCGCACATCGCTCCACATGGCGAGTTCCATGCCGCCGGCGACTGCCGGACCTTCGACGGCGGCGATGACCGGCTTGGACAGTTCCAGTCGCGACGGACCGAGCGGGCCGCGCGGGGCCTTGCCGCCTCCCTTCGGGAAATCGATGTTGCCAACCGGGTTGTCCTGATCGAGGCTGGAGACGGACTTGAGGTCCCAGCCGGCGCAGAAGGCGCCGCCCTCTCCCCAGAACACGGCAACGTTAGCCGACCCGTCCGCGTCGAACTGCTCGAAGGCGGCGACGAGGTCATCGGCACTCTTGGGATCCATGGCGTTGCGGGCTTCCGGCCGACTGTGGATGACGGTCCAGACAGACCCCGATTTCTCGATGCGAACAGCCATGTCTCCTCCTGGAAGCTAGTGTGCCGAACAGGTACTGTGCCTGTCGCTTGTGCAGATGATATGCGAAGACACTAGCAAAGGATCGCCGGTGTCGCACGTGACGACCAACGAGAAGTCTTCATCCGAGCCTTGAGCGGGAGGAAAGCATGGCGGGCATTTCTGCCGCAATGACGCCCGAGCGCACCCTGCCGAAAGACGGCACCAGGGGTGCGCTGGCCGGGCGGGTCTGGTTGCCCGACGCTGATGGGCCAGCTGTTGTGGCCGTGCGTGACGATGGCCTCTACGACATCTCGCGCGCCGCAGCGACCATGCGCGATCTGTGCGAAGCGGACGGACCGGCAGCGCTCGTTCGCGCGACTAAGGGAACGCGCGTCGGAACGCTGGCGGAGGTTCTGGCCAACACACCTGAGCAGGGACGCAATCCGCGCAAGCCATGGCTCCTGGCGCCGATCGACCTGCAGGCCATCAAGGCCGCCGGCGTGACGTTTCCGCTCTCCATGCTGGAACGCGTCATCGAGGAGCAGGCGCGCGGCGCACCGGAGAAGGCCGAAGCCATTCGTAAGACCGTGCAGGCCAGCCTCGGCGGTGATATCCGCACACTGGTCCCCGGCAGCACGCAGGCCGCGGAGCTGAAGCGCGTGCTGATCGAGCAGGGTGCTTGGTCGCAGTACCTGGAGGTCGGCATCGGGCCGGATGCAGAGATCTTCACCAAGGCCCAGCCGATGTCGGCCGTGGGGCACGGCATGGAGGCGGGCCTGCATCCGATCTCGACCTGGAACAATCCCGAGCCGGAAGTGGTGCTGGCCGTCAATTCGCGCGGGATGATCGTCGGCGCCACCCTTGGCAACGACGTGAACCTACGCGACGTCGAGGGGCGTTCCGCACTGCTGCTTTCCAAGGCAAAGGACAACAATGCCTCCGCGGCCGTCGGTCCGTTCCTGCGCTTCTTCGATGGCGAGTTCACACTGGATACAGTCCGGCGCACGACCGTCGACCTGAAGGTGGAAGGCGAGGACGGCTTCATCCTCGAAGGACGCTCGTCGATGTCGGAGATCGCGCGCGATCCTGCAGATCTGGTCAAGCAGTTGCTGGGGGCACACCACCAGTATCCGGACGGCGCCGTGCTGTATCTCGGCACGATGTTCTCCCCGGTAAAGGATCGAACTGCGAAGGGCCAGGGCTTCACGCACAAGGTCGGCGACATCACCACCATCAGCGCCCCGGAGCTTGGGTCGCTCGTCAACCGCATGACGCTCTCGACCAAAGCGCAGCCGTGGGCATTCGGAGCGGGCGCACTGATGCGCAATCTCGCTAGGCGTGGTCTCATCTAGTCAATCATCGATCGGGCAGTTTCCTTCAACATGACCAAGCCCCTTTCCGGCACGCTCGTCGTCTCGCTCGATCAGGCCGTTGCCGCTCCCATGACCGCGCGGCGCCTCGCGGATGCTGGCGCGCGCGTCATCAAGCTCGAGCGGCCGGAGGGCGACTTCGCGCGCCACTATGACCACGTCGTCAAAGGCCAGAGCACGCATCACGTCTGGCTGAGCCGCGGCAAAGAGTCAGTTGTTGCCGACCTGACCAAGCCTGAGGACCGCAAGCTGTTCGAGGCGCTTCTCGCGAAGGCCGACGTATTCCTGCAGAACCTGAAACCCGGCGCGATGGCTAGGCTCGGGTACGCACCGGAAAGGTTGCGGGAACTGCACTCGCGCCTGATCTGCTGCTCGATTTCCGGCTACGGCGACGAGGGACCCTACCGCAACCGCAAGGCCTACGACTTGCTGATCCAGGCGGAGTCGGGCCTATCCTCCATCACCGGTGGACCGGACGGACCGGCGCGCGTGGGCGTATCCCTGGTGGACATCGGCACGGGGCTGCATGCCTACGAAGCCATCCTGGAGGCCCTGCTTCTGCGCGCGAAGACCGGCGCGGGATCTGACATCCAGGTGTCCATGTTCGATGCCATGATGGAATGGATGGCGGTGCCGTTGCTGTTCGGCGAGCACGGCGAGCCGCGCACGCGCACAGGCCTCACGCATTTCAGCCTTGCTCCCTACGGCGTATTCCAAGCCCGCGACGGCCACCCGATCCTCATCGCCATCCAGAGCGATCGTGAATGGAAAGTGCTGTGCAGCAAGGTTCTGGGCGAACCCGACCTCGGCATCGATCCGCGCTTTGCCACCAATCCTGCGCGCGTTGCCAACAGAAGTGAGACCGACGGTTTGATCGCGCGCTACTTCGCGACCAGGGACGTGGAGGCGCTTTCGCAGCAATTAGATAAGGCCGAGATCGCGTTCGCACGCGTAAACAACGTGGTGGATGTCTTGCGCCACCCGCATTTTCGGCGTGTCGCCGTGAACTCTCCGAATGGCGAGATCACCCTGCCGGCGCCGCCCGCGCGATTCGTTGGTGCCTCCAGTTCGGATTTCGGACCTCTGCCTGAGCTTGGGGAGCACACAGAGGCAATCCGGCGCGAGTTTCTTGGCGCACGCACTTAGCAGTGTGCAGGCGTTTGCGCGGCAACCGGATTGGGGGCTAAGAAGGCAATATCCTGTTGCCCCGTGGAGCCGAGATGAAGACCGACACGCCGCGTCCCATCCTTCTGAAGGACTACCGGCCGCCGAGCTACCTCATCTCGCATGTCGAGCTCCACGTAGCCTTGCATCCGACGCGCACCCAGGTGCGCGCCCGCAGCAAGGTTCGGCCCAACCCGGCGGTGGCGAAGCCTGGGCCTCTGCGACTTGATGGCGAATTGCTGGAGCTGGAGGCCGTCGCGATCGACGGCCGGACGTTGGGTCCGAAGGAGTACCGCAAGAGCGAGCGCGAGCTGGTCATATCCAGGCCGCCAGACGGTGCGTTCGAGATCGACATCACGACAATCTGCAATCCCGAAGCCAACAAGGCCCTGACGGGGCTCTATCTGTCGAAGGGCATCTATTGCACGCAGTGCGAGGCGCAGGGCTTCCGCCGCATCACCTACTTTCTCGACCGGCCCGATGTGCTGGCCACTTACACCGTGCGCATCGAGGCGGATCGCAAGCAGGCGCCTGTCTTGCTTTCCAACGGCAACCCCAGGGAGAAGGGCACGCTCGACGGCGGCAAGCGCCACTATGCGGTATGGCACGACCCGCACCCGAAGCCGTCCTACCTGTTTGCCCTAGTCGGCGGGGAGCTTGCCTCCGTCGCATCCGACTTCAAGACGGCATCGGGCAAGGCCGTCGACCTGCGCATCTATGTCGAGCCGGGCAAAGAGAACCGCTGCCTGTGGGCCATGGATTGCCTGAAGCGATCCATGATCTGGGACGAGAGGCGGTTCGGACGCGAATACGACCTCGACGTGTTCAACATCGTCGCCGTGTCCGATTTCAACATGGGCGCGATGGAGAACAAGGGTCTCAATATCTTCAACGACGCGCTTGTTCTCGCCTCGCCCGAAACCGCGACCGACTTCGCTTTCTTCAACATCGAGCGCGTGATCGCACATGAGTACTTCCACAACTGGACGGGCAACCGCATTACATGCCGCGACTGGTTCCAGCTGTGCCTCAAGGAGGGGTTGACCGTCTTCCGCGACCAGGAGTTCACGGCCGACGAGCGCTCCGCGACCGAGCAGCGGATCGACGACGTGCGGGGTTTGAAGGCGCGGCAATTCCCCGAGGACGCGGGCCCGCTCGCGCATCCGGTGCGGCCGGACCGCTACATCGAGATCAACAATTTCTATACCGCCACCGTTTACCAGAAGGGTGCCGAACTCGTCCGCATGATCCAAACGCTGCTGGGTCGGGATGGTTTCCGCAAGGGCATGGACCTCTACTTCGAGCGCCATGACGGCGAAGCCGCGACGGTGGAGGATTTCGTCACATGTTTCGAGGACGTATCGGGCCGTGATCTCAAACAGTTCATGACCTGGTATGCGCAGGCGGGCACGCCCGAGCTCGTGTGCGAGCTGAAGCACGATGCTGCGAGCCGCAGCGCCGAGTTGACGCTGAGCCAGGTCCTGCCGCCGACGCCGGGTGACGCGAAGAAGAAGCCTCTCCACATCCCCGTGAGGCTCGGTCTTCTCAGCGCAGACGGACGTGACATCCCGCTGGTTCTGGCGTCAGGCGAGCGCGTCAAGGACGGGCTGATCGAACTGCGAAAGCGGACTGAGAAGTTCAAGTTCCGCGACGTCCCGAAGCGACCCGTCCCTTCCGTGCTCAGGGAGTTCTCTGCGCCGGCCAACCTCACCCTGCATCGCAGTGACGAGGACCTGCGCTTCCTGATGACGCACGATAGCGATCTCTTCAATCGCTGGCAGGCGGCGCAAGACTACGCAACGCGCGTCCTGCTCGAAGCGGTTGGCGCACTGCGGAAGGGCAACCGAGCCAGTAAGCCCGATGCGCTTATTGACGCATTGGCCGGTACGCTCAACGATGAAGGGCTGGAACCAGCCTATCGGGCGCAGTTTGTCGTGCTGCCCAGCGAGAACGACCTTGCTCGCCTTGTCGGCAACGATGTCGATCCGCTCGCTATACACAAAGCGCGCAAGGCCCTGCGCAAGGCGGTCGGTACTCGGCTGCATGCGGACCTGCAGCGCGTCTACCGCGGCATGGAAACAAAGGGCGCCTATTCCCCCGCAGCAGGTCCGGCCGGCCGCCGCGCGTTGCGAAATGTCGCTCTTGGCTATCTGGCGATGCGCGGCCGACCCGAAGACATAGCGCAGGCCGCGCAGCACTTCTCCGGCGGCAAGAACCTGACCGATGAGATCGCCGGCTTATCGGTGCTATCGGAGACAAATACACCGGAGCGCGCCAAAGCCTTCGATGCGTTCTTCGAACGCTGGAAGGCCGATCACCTCGTCATCGATAGCTGGTTCACCTACCAAGCCGTCACGCCACTGCCGTCCGCACTGGCGACGGTGAAGAGATTGATGCGGCATCCGATATTCTCGATGGAGAACCCGAACAAAGTGAGGGCGCTGATATTCGCCTTCGCGATGGCAAACCCGGTCAACTTCAACCGTCCTGACGGTGCCGGCTATGCCTTCGTGGCAGACCGCGTGCTTGAAGTCGACAAGTTCAATCCGCAGATTGCGGCGCGCCTTCTGTCGTCCTTCCGGAGCTGGAAGGCGCTCGAGCCGGAAAGGCGCCGGGTTGCAAAGAAAACTTTGCATCACATCGCCAAAGCCAAGCCGCTTTCCAGCGACGTCTTCGAGATCGTATCGAAGATGCTCGAATAGAAACACCCGCGACACAGCCAGCATATTTTTGCCTCAGTCCGCATTCGACTCTCGACAAGTCGTTGGTGCGTCAGTCAAAGTACATGTGTGATTCGTGCGGCGTGTACGGTCGAGCGAATCCGCAGTGGGCAGCATTTCTGACAATTTTGGGCGAGGGACGAGGGATGGCGACGGGCACGTCACCCCTGGAAGGGGCTATTTTTGGCTGGACGTTTGCGCGGTGGCAGCCGGGCGAACGGTTTGCGGCTGGCTATGACTGGAAACGGGTCGTTGAGCGGGCCGCGGGCCTCCATCTCATCGCCCTGACGGCAACGATGACCATGGGCTGGCACGATCCATCGGCAGCCACCGGATCGGTGGGCACACTCGGTGCTCTCCAACTCGCCTTCCTGATGACCACTGGCGCAGCTGCAGCCTTTCTGGCTTTCCGCCGCGCCGAGGATAGCGCCCCCGCCAAAGCTGCCGACGACTCCCATAGCGAGCCGGGTGTATCCCAGCTTCTGGCCCAGATGAGCCATGAGTTGCGTACACCTCTCAACGCCATGATCGGTTTCTCCGAGGTCATGCTGCGCGAGCTGCACGGCCCCCTGGGCCACGCGCGCTACCAAGAGTACGCCTCCCACATCAATGAAAGCGGCGGACGCCTGCTGAAGGCGTCGGAGGATACGCTGGCCGTTACCGCTACGATGTCGGCGCTGATGGCAAATCGGGCCGCGGCCCGCCGCCAGAAAGTTCTCGCCGGCACGCTGCTTCAGAAGGCGTGGGGCACGGCATCTGGTCAGGACGATCAGGCTGGGTTGCACATCACCAACTGCAACGGTTGCGAGATCGAGTGCGAGCGCAGGGCGACAGAGCAGGCCCTTGAACACCTCCTCCGAGAGGCGGTGAGCCGCGTACCTTCCGGTGGCCGTATAGAAGCCAAAGGTCGGCGCCGGGGGAGCGCGCGCAGCATCGAGCTGCGGATTGCCGGCCCGTCGGGAGCAGGCCAAGCCGGCCAGGACGCTTACGTTGCAGGCATGACCCTGCGGGTGGTGCTGGCCAGGCTATTGCTGGAAATGCAGGGCGCGACCTTGAGCCTTTGGGAAGACGAGAACGGCTGGGCAGCCTGCGTTGCCTTCCCGCCGCGCTCCTAGCAGGCCTGCACCGTCACTTCTGCGGCTCGTCGAGCACGTTACGGCGCGGGCGGACCTTCTCGCGCCACTCCATGAAGCCACGCTTCTCCGCCGCGGTCAGGTTGGCGGCAATCTCCCCATAGAGCCTATAAACGGCTTCGCGGGCCTTCACGTCCGCGACCATGAGCCGGGCCTGCGCTTCGTCGTAGCCGCGGCGGTCGAAAGTTTCGGACGTCAATACCTTCAAGGCGTCCTCTCTGGCAGCCCGCAGGCTGGCGCGCAGCGGCTGCATGGTCTGCCGCTCCTCCAAAGTCAGCTTCCACAACTCCCTTCGACGGTTCTCAGACAGGGTGCTGGTGTAGGTCAGAAGGTTGGGAACCACGTTGCCGGCTTTCTGCTCAGCCAGATCGAAGCGATTGCGCCAGAGAAATCCGCCCGTTGCCCCAATCAGGATGAGGTTGAAAGCCAGAGATGCAAACAGGGCAATCGCCAACCATCGTCCTGTCGCCGGCCTGTCCACGTCTACCGAGGTCATCGTCATAGGACGTCCTCATCGAGCGGATCTGTGACAGCCAAGTTGTATGTAACGCCGGACGTATCGTTTGCGCCGGTCAGCGTGGGTACAATCTGTTGCGGGATATTGGACAAGCCAATGTACACCCCTACCATCAGCGACGCTGCCAGAACCGCGGCCTTGCGCAGGTCGGCCGGCAGAACGCCGCGCCGGTGCGCCGCCGAGGACCCAACTGCGGCAGTGTCACGCCCGGAACCGGGTACGGGATCGCCGATGCTAATGATGCGCGGCGAGCGCTGCGCCGCCACCACGATGCGATCCGCCAAGGCCGCCTCGACCGCCAGAGACGGTAACGGTGCCCGCTCCAAAACGCGATCAAGGGCGACAGACTCGCTCAAAAGCCGCTGCGCGGCCCTGTCGCGCGCCACGAGTTGAGCCGCGGCGGCGCGCGCATCCACCGGCCACCGCGTCCGGTCGCCGCCATAGACATCGAGCAGCCGCTCGAACTCGGGCAAGGTCATGATCGTGGTGCTCGTGTTCGTCATTGTTCAAATCCTGCTTCTTATTTCCGCACGGCCTCAACTCGCATCCGGCAGCAGCCCCTGCCATTCTTCCTTCAGAGCGACCTTCAGTGCCCTGCGCGCGCGCGCAAGCAGGGACTCGACTGCCTCGTCGGATATGCCCATCGCATCGCCCACCTCGATCTGGCTCATACCCTCGTAGTGAAACAGGGTGAGCGCCAAACGCTGCCGGTCTGGCAGCCCCTTGAGCGCCGCATCGACGCGAACCTCGAGATCACGCTCCACCATTTGCCTAACCTGACCCGCCGGCTCGCTTTCTTCCGGCACCGCATCCGTAACAACCGTATTCTTCCTTGCGCGCACCCGATCGATGCTCAAATTCGAAACCACCCGCCGCAGCCACGGCCGCACGCCACCTTCGCCAAGCTCAAGCGACGCTGCATTTCGCCAAAGGCGCAGGAGTGCCTCTTGCGCCACATCTTCGGCCTCTGCGTCGTCCCGAAGCATGCGTCTGGCGATAGCCAGAACCGTCGGCAGGTGGCGCTCGACCAGCTTGCGGTACGCCTGAGCGTCGCCAGAAGGCACGCGCACAAGCAATGCCGCATCGTCTTCGGCATCCTCAGGCCCAGACCGCAGCGGCGGACCGGCCCCAATTCTCTGCGCTAACACCGGTGCGACCCTCGAAACTCCAATTCTTGCGTATCAGTGCGAACTTAGAGCAATTTCACGGGCTCAATGCCTGTGAAACGGCGTTGGCGCGGTTTCCCGTCGCTCCGGGCTTTCAGACGATCAAGGTTTCGAACAGCCCATGGACGCTCGCCTGCCGCGCCTTCAGGTCGGCCTCCAGGCTGGAGAAGGAGGGGGCCTCCCCGGCCCTGGAAAGCAGCGCGCGCAGCCCCTCGGAGGCCGTTTGCGGGCTGAAAGCGCCTTCTACGCAAAGCCTAAGAATCTGGGTGAGGGTGTTAAGCAACTTCGCGGCCGGGAGCAGCACTTCGCTGGCAGCAGGCGAGAGGAGGCCGGCCTGCTGGAGGTTCGAGAGCGCGGTAACCGTGTTGGTGCTCAGAACGCCGGGGTGCCGGTGGGCATGAATGAGTTGCAGGTACTGAGCGATGAACTCCAGGTCGACCAACCCGCCGCGCACCTGTTTCAGGTCCCAGATATCCTGCGTCCCCTTCTCCTTCTCGATGCGCTGGCGCATATCGCGCACGTCGGCGGCGATGCGAGCCTGATCGCGGGGGAGGGTAAGGGCTTCGCGGATGGCCCCATCGACCCGGGCGCGGAGTTCTGCCGGCCCGGTGATGACGCGGGCGCGGGTCAGTGCCATGTGCTCCCAGGTCCAGGCCTCGCGCCGCTGATACTCCACGAAGCTCGAGAGCTGGGTTGCAACCGGCCCTTTCTGTCCGGACGGGCGCAGCCGCATGTCGACGTCGTAGAGATTCCCCTCGGCAGTCTGCGATGACAGCGCGCTGATCAGACGTTGCGTGAACCGCGTGTAGTACTGCGTGGGCGCGAGCGGCTTCAAGCCGTCGGAGGTTTGCGCCTCTGGATCGAAGTCGTAGATGACGATCAGATCCAGGTCGGAGGCGGCCGTCATCTCGCGTCCGCCGAGCTTGCCCATCGCGATTGTCACAGCGGCGGCACCCGGAACGCGACCGTGTGCGCGCGCCAGGTCACGCTCGACCACCGTTTGCATCGCCGAAATCAGATGCTCCGCGAGAAGGGCATAGGCGCCGCCGGCATGTGCGGCGCTGATCGTGTCCGTCAGGACGCGCACGCCAATCAAAAACGCCTGCTCGGTGCCGACAAGCCGGGCATTGTCGAGGGCTTCCTGGAAATCGCCTGCGCTGGTGATCTGCGACGCGATCACGTTGCTCAGATCCTGGTCGCTAGGCAGGCTGCCAAAGAAGCCGGGTGCCAGTACGGCGTCGAGGACGCGACGCCGCTTGCTGAGAATACGCGCGAGCCGCGGTGCCGTACCCATGATGGCGGCCATCAGCTCGAGCAAGCCGGGATGCTGCTTGAGGAGCGAGAAGAGCTGCACGCTGGATGGCAGCTCGGACAGGAACCGGTCGAAGCCGAGGAAGGCCTGATCGGGATCAGCGGTGCGCGCCAGGGCATCGATCAGCGCCGGTTGCACCTCGGTGAGAAGCTCGCGTGCGCGAGGCGTGCGGACAGCCGGATAGCGGCCATGGTGCCATCCGCGCACCCCCTCGATGACAGCCTCCGGCCGCTTGTAGCCCAGCGCCGTGAGCGCCTGGACCGTGCCTGGATCGTCCGCCTCCCCGGCAAACACCATGTTCGCACCATGCCGCGTGAGTTCGGGGCTGTCCTCGAACAAGTGCACGTAGTGGGCCTGGACGCGCTGTAGCTCCGCCGTCAATCGCGCTGCGAAAGCCGATGTATCCTCGAAGCCGGAGAAGCGCGCGAGACTGGCGAGCTTGTCCGTGTCTTCCGGAAGCGTTTGCGTTTGCTCGTCGGCAACCATTTGCAGGCGGTGCTCGACTGTGCGCAGGAAGCGATATGCCGCATCGAGCTCCTCACGCACGCGCGGCTTGATCCAGCCGCGCGCTTCCAACCGCTCCAGACCGAGCAGCGTTTGCGAAACACGCAACTCCGGCTGGCGGCCGCCGGCGATGAGCTGTTGGGTTTGAACGAAGAACTCGATCTCGCGGATGCCGCCGCGGCCGACCTTGATGTCGTGCCCCGCAACCGCGATCTCTCCGAAGCCGCGGAAGGCGTGAATTTGCCGCTTCATCGCGTGGATGTCGGCGATGGCCGCGAAATCGAGATACTTGCGCCAGATGAAGGGGGCAAGCTCGGCGAGAAAGCTGCGGCCGGTCTCAATATCGCCGGCTATGACACGCGCCTTGATCAGGGCGGCGCGCTCCCAGTTCTGGCCCACGCCCTCGTAGTAGTTGAGCGCAGCCTCGGTAGAGATGGCGAGCGGCGTGGAGCCGGGATCCGGGCGCAAGCGCAGGTCGGTACGGAAGACGTAGCCGTGCTCGGTACGCTCGTGCAGCAACTGCACAAGGTCGCGGGTCAGACGAACGAGGAAGCGCTGCGGCTCCAGTCCTTCGCGCAAGTTGAGCTTGTCGAGCTCGTAGAAAACGATGAGATCGATGTCGGAAGAATAGTTGAGCTCCATGGCGCCGTGCTTGCCCATGGCCAGGACGAAATAACCCAGTTCATCGGGAGCCAGCCAATCCCCTTTCGAGCGCGCCTGGGCAAACAGGAACTTCACGGCAGCGGAAACAGCGGTATCGGCGGCTTCGGACAGCACGCGCGCGACGGTCATGACCGGCCAGACGCCGCCGAGGTCGCACAAGGCGGTGAGAAGTGCCACGTCCGACTTGAACACGCGCAGGCCGCGCATGGCCTCGGCCAGCGAACCCGCATCTGCGACTGCGCGGGCAGCCGCGCGTAGCGCTTCGAAGCGCTCCTCGGGCCCTGAGAGAAGGGTGTCCTGCAAAGCGGCGGGATTGCGCTCGATAAGGCTGGATAGAAATGGCGAAGCGGCGATCGCTCCCTCAAGCAACGCTTGAACGTTTGGACGTGCCAGCATGTCGCCCAGGGAAACGAGCTCGGGCTCTTCGCGACAGCGGCGCTGCAAGTCTGCGAGAACGGCCGACGCGCGCGTGCTGTCCTGCGCAAGCGGCGCACCCGTGATCTTCAGATGAAGCGGGGTAGCGGTCAGGGCAAACCTCGCGGAGTTGTCGAGCAAGGGGTGACAGCTAACACGGGAGGCCAAAGCAGGAAACAGACGAAGCCGCCTCAGGCAGGCTCGGGCGAACGCTGCAATCTGGCCACGGAGGCTGCGTCCGAGGCTAGGGCTTGGCGCACCATCGGCATCTCGATGACAGCCCTCAAGCCCGGTGCGTTATCCTCCAGCCGCACGGAACCGCCATGAAGGCGGGCGACAGCCGCCACCAGGCTCAAGCCGAGCCCCGCACCAGGACGAGACCGGCTCTTCTCGAGCCGCACGAAGCGCTGGAGGGCGCGTTCGCGATCCTCGGGGGCAACGCCAGGCCCATGATCGGCTACGATGATGGCGACACTGTTGCCGCGAATCTCGATGCCGATGTCGACGGCCAAGCCGGCAGCTTGACCTGCAGGGCTTTCACGCGAGCCGTACTTGATGGCGTTGTCGACAAGATTGGCAACGGCTTGGCTGATGAGCTCACGGTTGGCAATGAGCACGAGGCTCTCCCGTGCCGACACCCGCAGGGACAAACCGGCCTCCTCGGCCACCGGCTCGTACAGCTCGGCGACATCGCCGATGATGACCGCCAGATCGGTGGGCTGCATGCTCTCGGCAACGGCACCACCTTCGAGACGAGCGATGAGCAGCAGGGCGTTGAAGGTCTTCATAAGCTCGTCCGCCTCATCCATCGTCTTGGCGAGGGCATCGCGGAGATGGCCTTCATCGCCCGTCTCCCGCAGTGCGGCCTCCGCCCGGCTACGCAGGCGCGTGAGCGGTGTCTTCAAGTCGTGCGCGATGTTGTCGGAAACCTCGCGCAGGGCCAGCATGAGCTCCTCGATGCGCCCGAGCATGGCATTGAGGCTGACCGACAGGCGGTCAATTTCGTCTCCTGATCCATCCAGAGGAATGCGGCGGGAGAGATCGCCGCTCATGATCCGGCGGCTGGTCTCCGTGACCGCATCGATGCGCTTGAGCATGCTGCGGCTGATGAGGACACCAGCCACGACGCCAATGGCCGCCAGCAACCCGACGCCCCAGAACGCGACATAGCCGATCGTGGATGCGAAGCGGCGCTGGTCCTCGACGTCGCGACCGACCACGAGCGTCAACCCGCCTTGCACGGAGCGCGCGACCGCAACGGCGAGGCGATCACGTCCCGAGGGACCATCGGAGGCACGCTTGTATTTGAAGACGTGGCCGGCGCCGCCGACGCTCATGTCGCGCGGCATGACGCTCAGGTTGCCGACGATCCTCCGGCCGCCTGAATCGCTAAGCAGGTAGAGGTTGGAGCCTGGCTCGGCGATGCGATCGTTGATGACGGTTGCCAACGCGGGCGGACCACCAGACTGCAGATGCTCGTTGAGACTGGAAACTTCAGCGGCGAGCGCCTCGACCGCATTGGCCGTGAGCAGCTCATTGGCGCGCCAGGCAACGAAGCCGACAATAAGGGCGGCTGCCAGAATGAAGGCGCCAAGGTAGGCGACAACGATCCGGAACGGCGTGGATGCGATGAGCCTAGTCGGCGCCGTCACGGATCATATACCCCGAGCCGCGCACGGTATGCAGAAGGGGTTTGGCGAAGCCCTTGTCGATCTTGCCCCTGAGGCGCGAGATGTGCACGTCGATCACGTTCGTCTGCGGATCGAAGTAGTAATCCCAGACATTCTGCAGAAGCATCGTGCGCGTCACCACCTGGCCGGCATTGCGCATCAAGTACTCAAGCAAACGGAACTCGCGCGGCTGCAAGATGATGGCCTGGCCGGCACGGGCGACCTTGTGGGAGAGCCGGTCAAGGGTGAGATCACCTACCGCGTAGCGCGTCACCTGTTCCTCGGGCGTCGGACGGCGCGCCAAGGCCTCGATGCGGGCCAGAAGCTCGGTATAGGCGTAAGGCTTGGTCAGATAGTCGTCGCCGCCGGCGCGCAAGCCGCGGACGCGGTCGTCAACCTCACCAAGCGCAGAGAGAATCAGGACCGGCGTGCGGGCGCCCTCCGCCCGCAGCGTCGAGATCAGCGACAAGCCATCGAGACGGGGCAGCATCCGGTCGACGATAAGGACATCCCAGCCGCCCTCGCGCGCGAGGGCAAGGCCGGTTTCGCCGTCACCGGCGACGTCGGCCATGTGTCCGTTCTCCTTCAGGGATCGCTGAAGGAACTGGGCCGTCTCACGGTCGTCTTCGATTACGAGAACGCGCATGGTCTTGCCAAACTCACCGGCATGCTGTGGTGCGAGCTGGTGCATAGCGTAGGGGTGTCCACTCCGTTCAAGAGATGCCAGACGAGGCGGCCTGTCCAGAGGGTTCAGGCCGCCTCGCTCGGTTTATCGCTGGCCGGGCGCGGCGGACCTCAGCTGGATGGCGACGAACCGCGGCGTGTCGTTGCCGGACTTGATGCGAAGCAGGAGGGCGCGGCGGTTCAACCTGCCAGCCTCTCGAATCGCATCCGCGACTTCGTCCGCGTTCGACACCGCTGTACCGCCGATCTCGAGGATCACATCGCCCACGCGGATGCCTTTCGTGGAAGCATCGGAGTTGTTGTCGATGTCGGTGATGACAACCCCTTCCCGCTCAGGACCGGTTACCGGCGCGACAGTCATGCCCAGCTGCTCAAGCTCGGTCGGCTGCGCCGGACGGCCCGGAGGGCCAGCCTTGGCAAGCTCCTGGGCGGTCGGCAGGGTGCCGAGCTTGACGCCGATCACCTGCTCGCGCTGACCGCGCAGCACCTTGACATCGACCTTCGTGCCAGGGGTGAAGTTGGCGATCTGGCGTGCAAGGTCGCGGCTGTCGGCAATCTTCACGCCGTTGACGGAGAGGATAGTGTCGCCATTCTTCATGCCGGCTTCCGCGGCAGGACCGGGCATGGTCACCTCATTCACCAGCGCACCCTTGGCCTCACTCAGGCCAAGGCTGGCGGCCATGTCGTCATCCAGACTCTGGATACGCACGCCCAGCCAGCCGCGCTTGACGGAGCCGGACGTCTTCAACTGGTTGATGACCTCGGTCGCGGTCTTGGCGGGGATGGCAAAGGCAATGCCGATGCTGCCGCCGGACGGGCTGTAGATGGCCGTGTTGACGCCAACCACTTCACCGTCGAGGTTGAAGGTGGGGCCACCGGAGTTGCCCTTGTTCACCGCGGCGTCGATCTGCATGTAGTCGTACGGACCCGAGCCGATGTCGCGGCCGTGCGCTGACACGATGCCGGCCGTGACGGTGCCACCGAGGCCGAACGGATTGCCGACCGCGATGACCCAGTCGCCAACGCGCGGAGAGCCGTCGGAGAGCTTCACGAAGGGGAATGTTTTGCCGGCCGGCGCCTTGATCTTCAAAAGAGCAAGGTCAGTGCGCTGGTCGGTACCAATCAGGTCTGCCTCGTACTTGTTGTTCTGGTCAAAAATGACCTGGACCTTGGTGGCCCCATCGATCACGTGATTGTTGGTGACAAGGAAACCATCCGGGGAGATGACGAAGCCAGATCCCTGCGCCTGCATCGGACGTGACGGGCCGCCGCGCGGCATGTTGCGGAAGAACTCATTCAGCGGGTGGTCGTCGGGAAGATTGGGGAAGGTGTCACCGCCGCGGCCTTGCCGATCATCGCCACGTGGAGGAGGAGTACCCCTGGGGGTGGAGGGGGCGCGCGCGACCTTCGGCCCGCCGGAACTCACCTGGATGCTGACGACAGCCGGTTTCACGCGCTCGACAATGTCGGCAAACGAAAGAGGCGCGCGGGACATGTCGGTGCGCTGCTGCGCCTGGACGCTGTGCTGCGGGATGGTCAGAAGGAGGCCGCTGCCGAGGGCAACGGCAAGGCCCGCGGACGCCAGGGCAACGCGCCAGCGCGACGCGCGGGGCTTGGGAACGGTTGTTTGCATGTGATTTTGACCTCAGCCGGAATGATGATCCGTCAGGCCCGGGTATATGGAAGGCAAAATTACGTGGCTATTTCTGCCACCTTAAAACTTTGTAATGCGCCCATTCAGATGGGGGGATTTCCCTGCTGCGGAGGATCGCCGGCGCGCACGATGTCTGCAAGGCGGCGTTGCTCGTCGGGGGACAAAGGTTCGGCGGCTTCGGCCGCAGTCGGCTTGCGCCTCCGCGCCAAAAACACGATTGCTCCAACAAGCAAGAGAACCGGTGCCAGCCACAACAAGAGGGTCTGCGACTTGAAGGGCGGCCGCAGGAGAACGAAGTCACCGTAGCGGGCGGTGACGTAGGCCAGCACCTGGGCATCCGTGTCGCCTGCCGACAGACGTTCACGGACCAACACGCGCAGGTCGTGTGCGAGCGGCGCGTTGGAATCGTCGATCGACTGGTTCTGGCAGACGACGCAGCGCAGCTCTTGTGAGAGTTTGCGTGCGCGCGCCTCGAGTGCGGGGTCCTTCAGGATTTCGTCAGGCTGAACCGCATCGGCAGGTGAGACGAGCATGCCCAACAGGACGGCAAGCGAGATGAGCGAACGGAGGATGCGCATCACTCGGCCGGCACGGTGGCTGCTTCAGGTCTGCGGCGCGCGCGGCGCGGGGCGCCGATGCGCAAGCGGCGGTCGGACAGCGAGAGCAGACCGCCAAGCGACATGATGATGGCGCCAATCCAAATCAAACGCACGAGGGGGTTGAAATAAAGCCGTATCACCCATGCGCCGTCGCTGCCGGCAACTTCATCGCCGAGGACGGCATAGAGATCACCCGACAGAGCGGCATGAATGCCGGCTTCGCTCGTCGTCTGACGCGGTGCGTCGTAAGTACGTTTCGAGGGATGAAGCTCGGTCACCGCACTGCCGCCCTGCGAGACCGTGAGAAGGCCGACCTGCTCCTGGTAGTTTGGGCCGCGTCTTGGCGAGACATCGCGAAAGGTCAGCTCATAGCCGGCGATCTCGGCGCGCTCGCCGGGCTTCATGGTGAGCACGACTTCGCTTTGCCAAGCCGACGTTGCGGCAATGCCGATCACCATGACGCCGACGCCGGCATGCGCGAGCATGCCGCCATAGGCCGAGCGGGGAAGGTTGGCGGCACGGCGCAGCGCTTCTTCCACGGAGGCCGAAAACAACTTGATGCGCGAAGCCCATTCGCACACCGCGCCGGCAGCAACCCAAACACCCAATGCCACCGCGAACGGTGCAAGCCACGGGCCGCGCCGCGCCAGGGCGGCTGTCACCACAAGAGCAAGCAGCGAGAGGACGGCGGCGGTTAGCAAACGTTGGAGGGCGCCCGGCACATCGCCGCGCTTCCAAGCCAGCATCGGGCCCAGCGGCAGCGCCAGCAATAGCGGCACCATTAGCGGCGCGAAGGTGGAATTGAAGTAGGGCGGCCCGACGGAAATCTTGTCACCGGTGATGGACTCAAGCGCGAGCGGATAGAGCGTACCGACGAAGACGGTGCCGCAGCCGACCGTGAGCAGCACGTTGTTGAGCACGAGTGCACCTTCGCGGCTGATGGGTGCGAACAGCCCGCCCTGCCTGAGATACGGTGCGCGCCGGGCGTAGAGCGCGAGCGCGCCGCCGATGAGGACCACGAGGATCATGAGGATGAAGACACCGCGGCGCGGGTCGACGGCGAAGGCATGCACCGAGGTGAGGACGCCGGAGCGCACCAGGAAGGTGCCGATCAGCGAGAGCGAGAAAGCAAGTATCGCGAGGAGAATCGTCCAGACCTTCAGCGCCTCGCGCTTCTCCATCACGACGGCGGAGTGCAGCAGCGCGGTTGCCGCGAGCCACGGCATGAAGGAGGCATTCTCCACTGGGTCCCAGAACCACCAGCCGCCCCAGCCGAGCTCGTAGTAGGCCCACCAAGAGCCCATGGCGATGCCGAGCGTCAGGAATATCCAGGCGGCGAGCGTCCACGGCCTGACCCAGCGCGCCCAGGCGGCATCGATGCGGCCTTCGATCAGCGCGGCGACGGCGAAAGAGAACGCCATCGAGAGCCCGACATAGCCCGCGTAGAGCAGCGGCGGGTGAATAGCGAGCGCTGGGTCCTGCAGGATCGGATTGAGACCGCGCCCCTCCGGCTGCAGCGGGATGCGCGTGAACGGATTGGAGGCAAAGACGATGAAGACGAGGAAGGCGACGGCAATTGCGGCCTGCACGGCGAGCACATTGGCACGCAGCGTCCACGGCAGGTTGGCGCCGAAGATCGCGACGGCAGCCCCGAACACCGCCAGGATCAGCACCCACAAGAGCATGGAGCCCTCGTGGTTCCCCCACACGCCAGAGATCCGATAAATGAGCGGCTTGTCGGTGTGCGAGTTGGCCCAGACGTTCTCGACCGAGAAATCCGACGTCACGTAGGCGTAGGTAAGAGCCGCAAAGGCGGTGGTGAGAAGCCACAGTTGAGCCAGGGCCGCCGGCTCGCCGACGCGCATGAGGTTTGCATCGCCGGTGCGGGCGCCCAGGGCAGGCAGAACCATCTGCACGAGCGCAACGGCAAGTGCGAGCAGCAGAGCGAAATGGCCGAACTCGACGATCATGCGGTTCGCGGCCCGTAGAGAATGACGAGGGTGCCGAGACCGCACATCAGCGCGCCGCCGACGTCCCACTTGTCCGGCGCGCGACTTTCGACCACCCACATCCATACGAGCGACGCGGCGATATAGATGCCGCCGTAAGCCGCGTAGGCGCGACCGGCGAAGGCAGAGTCGATACGGGTCAGCAGGTAAGCAAAGAGAATGAGCGCGACGGCGCCTGGGATCAGCCAAAGGACCGAGGCGTTGAGGCGCAGCCAGGCCCAGAAAGCGAAGCAGCCGGCGATCTCAGCAACGGCGGCCAACGCGTAGGTGCCAAGTGTCGTCGCTACGGGCATGCGCGGCGCGAAGCTCCTGGGTGCCGGACTGTGCACTCACGGCATCAGATGTACGACGGCGTCCGCGCGCTGTCCTCACTTCTGTCCGCGGTCTTTCGTCTCCTTGCCGGTATGCTGCCACAGGCCCTGCTCCTTGAGGGATTTGGCAACCTCGGGCGGCATGTAGTTCTCATCGTGCTTGGCGAGCACGTAGTCGGCCTGGAAACGGCCGGAGGCATCGAGCTTGCCTTCGGCTACCACGCCCTGACCTTCGCGGAAAAGATCCGGAAGGATACCGGTGTAGCTGACGGGAATTGTTTTGGCCGTGTCGGTGATGGCGAACTCCACGCTCAAGCCGGTGCCGCGCTTGAGCGAGCCTTCCGCGACCAGGCCGCCGAGGCGAATGCGCTTGCCCGGCGGCACCTGCTTCTCGACCACCTCTTTTGGCGTGTGGAAGAAAACGATGGTGTCACGTAGCGCGTACACGACGAGAAACACCGCCAGCCCGAGAACGGCGACGGCCAGGCCGACAAGACTTGCGCGGCGCTGCTTACGGGTCATGAACCGAGCCCTAGGGACGAGGCCAGCGCGGCAAGCTGCGCGAGCGCATCGGCATTGCCGGTGAAATTGCGGCGCGCTTCGGCCAAAGCGGCTTGTGCATCCTGACGGCGCTCCAGCACGGCATAGGCACGCACGAGGCGCAGCCAGCCCGGCAGATCATTGCCGTTGGTCCTCAGACGCGCGGCGAGGCTCTCGACCATCTGCGTGATCATCTGCGCGCGCTGCGCGGGATCGAGCTTGGCGGCCGCGGCGAGATCCGCGGCCGTTGGCCCGGCGGGAGTTCCGGACGCGCGCGCGGCGATAAGCGATGTGACCTCACGCACGCGCGCTTCTAGATGAGTGCGGTAGGGAGCGTTCTCAGGCGATGCACCCAGGATCGCCTTGTACTCGGCAAGGGCCGCCTCGAGATCGCCGGCCTGTTCCTTGGCCATGGCCAGCCAGAAGCGTGGCTCGATGCGCAAGGGGTCAAGCTTGGCGAGCTTCTCGTAGGCGCTGCGAGCCTCGGGGGTAACGACGCCGCCCGCAGCGAGCATCGAGGACTCCGCCAATCCGGCAAGGCGGGCCGAAGTTTCACCGAGCAGGCTGAGGGCTTTGGTGTAGGCATCGGCGGCGTCCTGGAAGCGGCCAAGTTTCAGATAAACGGGTGCGATCACATCCCAGCCCTTGCCGTCGGTGGGAACGGTGCGCAGACGATCCTCGACCTGCGCGACGAGCCGGCTGATTGCGGCTTGCTCGCGTGCCGCGGCGCGCTGCGCGTCGGTGGGAATGGCTGCGATGGAGCCGTAGAGGATGTAAAGACCGACCGTGACAACGGCGACTGCGACCGCGGCCAGGAGCGAATAGGTCGCGTGACGGGATTCCAGCAACGCGCGGAAACCGGGGTCACCGGGTTGGGTTGCATCACCTGCAGCCGCGAGGAGCCGGCGGGAGATTTCCAATCGCGCAGCTTCGGCTTCCGCCGGCCCCAAGACACCGCGCGCTTGCTCGGCGTCCAATTCCTTGAGCTGATCGCGGTAGACCGCAACGGCATGCTCGCCGGAGCTTGCGGCCGTCGGGCGGGCAGGGCGGATCAGGGGCGCCAGCACGAAGGCCAGCACACCGCCAGTCAGGACTGCGAAGGCGACCCAAAGAAGCATCGACCTGCCGATCGCGCTGCCGAGCCCGCCGCGCAGGTTGCGGGACGAGGCAGGTCAGCGCCCGCTTCGGGCTTGGCATAGGGCCCGGCCACCAGCGTGGCAAGGTGCGGAGGTGGCGCACCCCAGGTTGCAGAGGCCGTCCCGGGCCGCCTGGCGTGACCTCGGGTTGCTGCTGCCATTTCCCCGAAGTTGGACAACGTTCGGTTTCTTTTTTTGGCGCACAGCGGCGGGTGGCCCGGAAAATGGGCACCCACGCTCGACTTGCCTGGGCCACCGTTAACCGTAGCGCAAAGACCGGGGAATAGAACTACGGCAGATCAATGCGTTGCATGGCTCCTCCGTGCGTTGGAAAGAAGACATGGCCTCCCCCTCACGTTCCGCCCGCAAGACCACCGCCGCAGACAAACCCACCGAGCCGGCGGACGGCGTGGTGTCCATGCCGGCCGAGCGCGTGTCGCCCCGAAGCGGGATACCGAATGCGCATGGGCTGGATATCGCGGGGCGCTTGAAGCTGCTCAAGGACGCGTTCGAGAAGAACGCATGGACGGATAGCCCGACGCACCCGGCATTGGCATGGGTTTCCAAAGCCAACGCCTTCGCGAGCAAGAACCGCACCAAGCTGACGAAGATGCTGATCGGCCTCGTCATCATCGCGGCGGTTGGGTATTTTCCCGTGCGCACGCTGCTGCAGACGACGAGCACGGAAGCCATCATCAACGCGCGCCTCATTACGCTGAGGGCACCGATCGAGGGCGAGGTCGGGGCGGGGCTCGGCGGTCTCGTGGTCGGCACCCAGCTCGAGTCCGGCGCACCCCTTGTGAAAATTGCGAACGCGCGCGCGGATCGCGGGCGGCTCGACGACCTGCTGCGGCTGATCGGACAACTCGAGGGCGAGCGAGCGGCGCTCACGACGCGCAACCAAGATCTGCGCGCGCTGCACGCAGACCTGTCGGACCAGACCCAATCTTTCAAGGAGGCGCGCGAACGCCAGCTCGATGCGCGCATTGCCGAGCTCAAGAGCGAGGTCGCAGGCGCCGGCGCCAACAAGGCCGAAACCGAGCGTGCCCTGGCGCGTGCAGCCCCGCTCGCCGAGAGCGGGACAATCACCATCGCGGCCTTCGAGAAGGTGAAGCGGGATGTAACGGTCGCCACCGAGGCCGAGGCTGCGCTGCGTCATCGCCTGGCCGGCGTCCAGGTGGAGCGGGCAGCACTGGCGCGCGGCGTGTTCGTCGGCGACAGCTACAACGACCAACCGCGCTCATCTCAGCGCGCCGACGAGATCGCGCAACGTTTGAGCGAAGTTGCGGGCGACATCCGTGAGCGCGATGTCCGCCTTGCGGCACTGCGGGTGGAACTGGCCGAAGAGACGCGTCGCTACCAAGCACTCGCCGGCGTCGAGCTGACAGCGCCGGTGCGGGGCAGCGTGTGGGAAGTGCTGACGGCACCGGGAGAGACCGTGGTGCGCGGGCAAGAGCTTGTGCGCCTGCTCGACTGTTCCGGCCTCGTGGTGACGGCAACCGTCGGAGAGACAGCCTACAACCACCTCAAGATCGGCGATCCCGCGCGCTTCCGGCTGCGCGGCGAGAGCATAGACCACAAGGGCCGCATCATCGGTCTGACGGGCGTGGCGACGGCGCCGGCCAATCTGGCGATCCAGCCTGCGGCGCTGGCGAAGGAGCCTTATCGCGTCACGGTTCTGCTGCCTGACATGGCGCGCGCCGGCCAGTGCGATGTGGGCCGCACCGGGCGCGTGACCTTCGAGTAAGCATCGATGAACCCGACCGTGGCCCTGCTGCTGGACACGATGGCGCCGGGCCTGCTGGTGATCGGCGCGGCGCTGATCGTGTTGCCTTGGATGAGCCCGAGGAACGAACGGGCGCGCATGGCCGTGGTGGCCGTAATCATCGTATTGATGTGGCGCTACATGATCTGGCGCTGGCTCTACACGCTGCCGCCGATGGGCTTCTCGGTCGACTGGATCGTCGGGCTGATCTTCGTGACGGTGGAAACGTTGGCCATTCTCGGCACCACCATCGGGCTCATCGGCTTGACGCGGGTCAGCAACCGCACGCCGCAGGTGCAGCAGAACCTCTCCTGGCTCGATGCGCAGGCGCCGCTGCCGCTCGTTGACGTGTTCATCTGCACCTATAACGAAGACAAGGACATCCTGGAGCGCACGATCGTCGGTGCGACGACGATGGACTATGGCCGGTTCCGGGTGTGGGTGCTCGACGACGGACGGCGCGCCTGGCTTAAGGAGCTGTCGGCGAAGCTCGGCGTGGGCTACATCACGCGGCCCGACAACGAGCATGCCAAGGCTGGCAACATCAACAATGCGTTGAAGCAAGTCGCGGCGCTGCCCGAGCCGCCGGATTTCATCTCCATTCTCGACGCCGATTTCGTGCCGACCTCGCAATTCCTGCGGCGCGCGCTGAGCCTGATGAAAGAGGGCGATGTCGGCATCGTGCAGACACCGCAGCACTTCATCAATCCGGACCCGCTGCAGACGAACCTATCGATCACGGGCGTGTGGCCGGACGAGCAGCGCTACTTCTTCGACGTGGTGCTGGCCTCGAAGGACGCGTGGGGCGCGGCCTTCTGCTGCGGGACGTCCTCGGTGATCCGCTTCTCGGAGTTACAGCGGCTCGGCGGCTTCCCGACGGACTCGGTGACGGAGGACTACTGCGTCACCCTCAAGATGAAGCAGGCGGGATATCGCACGGTCTATCTCAACGAGCGGCTGTCGCTCGGCCTCGCGCCGGAAGGCTTGAAGGAATACATCACGCAGCGCAGTCGCTGGGCGCTGGGCTTCATGCAGATCTTTCGCGGACCTCTGGGGCCGCTGCGGCGCGGCAACGGACTCAGCATCATCGATCGCATCAGCCTGATCGAGGCGTTTCTCTACTGGTTCGGGAGCTATGGCTTCCGGATGCTCGGGATCATCGTGCCGATCCTGTACCTGCTGCTCAACATCAACGCCGTGCAGGCGGACGTGGTCACCACGCTCGCCTATTACATGCCGCACTTCATCGGCTCAGCCATCGCGACGGCATGGATGGCGCAGAGCCGCGTCATGCCGATCATGACGGACGTGACCCAACTGCTGGCAGCCTCGCAGATCCTGCAAGCAGTCGCGCACGGGCTGTTCAAACCGAAAGGGCAGAAGTTCAAGGTGACGGCCAAGGGCGGCGACCGCAGCAAGCGCTTCGTGCAGTGGCCCCTGCTCAGCATGTTCCTCATCTATCTCGCCCTGACGATTACCCGCGTGGTGTGGGCGTTTCTGCTGGAGGACGGCACCAAGCTCCGCGACTCCAGCGCGCTCTGCCTGTTCTGGAGCTGGTACAATATGGTGGTGCTCACTATGGCGTGCCTGGTCTGCATCGAGCAGCCGCGCTATCGCTCGGACGAGCGGCTGACGGCAGGCGACGATGCACTCGTGCAGACAAGCGCCGCAGCCTCGCCGCACAAGGTGCTCGACGTCTCCCTCGGCGGTGCACGCCTGGCAGGAACGCTGGCGGCCGATGTCGGCAGCGAGGTGACCGTGGTGCTCGCGGGCCTGACGCTGCCGGCGACGGTGGTGAGGCGCGGGGAGGAGAGCTTCGCCGTGCGCTTCCACGACGAAGACGAGGCGCGGATGGACCTCATCAAGCTCGTCTACTCCGGCCGCTACTCGGCGGCCGTGGAAAAGATCGAGCCGGGCCGCGTGGCGGCAGCCGTGTTTGGCCGCGTAATGCGCTGAAGCGGCCAAGAAACGCAGAAAAGCCCCGGCCGAAGCCGGGGCTTTCAAGAAAACCGAAGGTGCGATCGGATCAGCCGACCTGAGTCCAGGTGCCGTCGGGATTGCGGCATGCGGTGCCGCGCATCGTTTGCGGCCGTCCGTCGATGTAGACCTTGTGCACGAAGTCGCGGCAGTCCTGCGCACCGCGCCGGTAGCGGGGCTCGGGGATCACCTCGCCGTAGCGACCGTTGTCGGGATTGCGCCAGCGCACGGGGCGATTGGGCTCGCCGCGCTCCCACGCATCGTACTCGGCTTCGCGCGCCAATTGACGATCACGCGCGTCGAGCTTGCGGCCAATCTCGTTACCGACGATGCCGCCAACCACCGCGCCGGCGATGGTGGCCGCCACGCGACCGCCGCCGCTGCCGAACTGGTTGCCGATGATGCCGCCGACCACGGCGCCAGCAACGGTGCCGCCTTCCTGGTTGGACTCGCAGCCGACGAACGCTACCGACGCAGCCAGCGCCGTGACCAGCAGGACCTTCTTCATGTCGCGATCTCCCTACGCCCTGCAGAATACCAACATCGGATGCGAGCGTCGCCTAGCCTAATGCTCTGATATTGCCGCGATTCGGGCGGAAATACGGCCCTTTCCCACGTTTGCACGGCTACGGTGCACAGAGGTTTCACCGCTAGACCGCGCGCGGGAGCGTGAGCCGCGCCGAAAGTCCGCCCAACCCGGACGGCGCCAGCTCGAACCTGCCGTTGTAGCAATAGGCGAGGTCGGCAACGATCGACAGGCCGAGGCCCGAGCCCGGCTTGGTCTCGTCCAGGCGCCGGCCGCGGACAACGGGCTGGGCGAGCTGCTCGGGCGAAAGCCCGGGACCATCATCGTCGACACGGATTTCAAGCCAGTCGCCTGTTTTGCCGTTCAGGTGCTGGGTGATGGGCGCAGCGACGAAATCGACGCGCCCGTGCGCCCATTTCGAAGCGTTGTCGAGCAGGTTGCCCAGCATCTCTTCCAGGTCGTGCCGCTCGCCCTGGAAGCGGGTACCGGCCGGACAATCGATCGTGAACTCGAGGCGTTTGTCCTGATGAATGCGCTCCAAGGCGCGGACGATAGATTCGCCCACCGGCCGCACATCCGTCACGCGGCCGATCACGCCGATGCGGGCGGCCATGCGTGCCCGATCCAGATAGAGGTTGACCTGACCGGTCATGACGTCGGCTTGCTCCATGACCTTGCGCGCAAGGGGAGAGGTGTCGTTGCGGGCCTCGTTGATCAGCACGGCGAGCGGCGTCTTGAGGGCGTGCGCCAGGTTGCCGACATGCGTGCGCGCGCGCTCCACGATCTCTTCGTTGGATTTGAGGAGTGCGTTGAGCTCTTGCTGCAGCGGCTTGATTTCAACGGGTAGCTCGCCTTCCAGGCGTGCCGCCTCGCCGGAGCGGATGCCGGCCAAACCCTTCTCCACGCGCGTCAGAGGCAGCAAGCCGAAGCGGATCTGGAAAATCGTGACCGCCAGCAGGCCGAGGCCCGCAAGGGCCAGCGCCTGAATGAGCTGGGCACGGAACGCGGCGATCGTCTCTTCGACCTCGCTCAGCTTGCCGGCGACCGCCACGGAATAGCGGCCCGCGCGCCCTTCGCCGAACATGTAGAACTGCTCGGCGACGCGCAGCACCTGCTCGGCTGGGCCCGTCAGGTTCGCCCAGCGCACTTCCTTCTCGTTGGGACTGACGTGGTTGGCGCTCGGAAGCGGCAGCGAGTCGACGGACAGGGAGGGTGAACGCAGGACAGGCGCCTGCTGCCCGTCGAGCGGCGTGATCTGCCAGTACCAGCCCGAGTGGGTGATCTCGAACAGGCCCTCACCCCAGTTGTTGGGGACATTGGGAGCGCTCTCGAGCTGTTCGTCGGCATCCGTCACCACAACCGTCAGAAAGAACGCGATGCGGTTGTCGAACGAGGTGATCGCCTCGTCGCGGTAGCTGGTGTAGATGAGCCAGCCTGCCAGCGGCAGCACGACCAGCACCCAGGCGGTGGTCGTGATGAAGAGGCGGAAGGCAAGAGAGTTAGTTCTCATCGCCTTCCCGCGAAAGCCGATAACCCAGGCCGCGAATTGTCCTGATCATCTCCGGCGGAATTTTCTTGCGCAGGCGGCCGATGAAAACCTCGATGGTGTTGGAGTCGCGGTCGAAGTCCTGCTCGTAGAGATGCTCGACGAGCTCGGTGCGGGAGACCACGCGCTCGGAATGGTGCATCAGGTAGGCGAGCAGCCGGTACTCGTGCGAGGTGAGCTTGACGGGCTGGCCGTTGAGGGTGACGCGTGCCGCCTTGGTGTCGAGACGCAGCGGCCCGCACTCGATGTCGCTCTTGGCATGGCCGGACGCGCGGCGAACCTGCGCGCGCACGCGCGCCAGCAGCTCCTGCATATGGAACGGCTTGGCGACATAGTCGTCGGCACCGGCATCCATGCCGGCAACCTTGTCGCTCCACCGGTCGCGCGCGGTGAGGATGATGACAGGCATGTTGCGATCGGAGCGCCGCCACTGCTCGAGGACACGCAGGCCGTCCATCTTCGGCAGGCCGGTGTCGAGGATGACGATGTCGTAGGGCTCGGTGTCGCCGAGGAAATAGCCTTCCTCGCCGTCGAAGGCGGCATCGACCGCGTAGCCGGCGTCGGTCAGCGCCGACGCAAGCTGGCGATTGAGATCGCGATCATCCTCGACAATCAAGACGCGCACCGCCGCAGCTCCATTTCGCCGACACGCGCAGGAGGCCCTGCGGAATTGCCCGCGGGCCTACTCGCAGCCAACCATTATACCGGTGGGCCGCACTGCTACGCCAGCGCCGGGCGCGGACAGGGAGTGCGGTTGAATTCATGGTTATTTCGTGGCGCTGAGCGGGCTCGTGGCACGCATGCGGCCGTAGATGGTGAGGAGGGTGCCGACCAGCGCGCCGACGGCCTGCACCACCGCGACGAGCTGGTCACCGAATTGCTGAACCAGGTCGGCCGTGATGCTGAGGCCGAGGATCGGACCGATCGTCGGCAACACCGCGGACAGGGTTGTCATGATCACGCCCCAGACCGTCATGGAATGGCCCCACCACTTGGTGTCGGGCGCGGTCGGGGCAGGCAGAGGGGCGTTGGCCATGGGAGGCTCCTTTGGCTCGGTTGCGTTGCGGGAGGGCGGCGTAAAGGGCAGCTGCAGGGCGGCGGCGAGCGTGCGGTCGATGCGCGCGAGCCAGCCGTTGCCAAAGCGCCAGAAGGTGGAGAGGGAGCGGTAGTGACGGCGGCGCACGTCGGCGTAGAGCGCGAGCGTATCGGGCACCGGACGCGCGGCGCCCTTGCTCAGCGTCTCCGGGCCGATCTCGCCGTCGATGCCCGCGCCGACCGATTCCTGCAGCAGGCGCGCGGCACCGAGCACGCCGTGGTTCACGGCCGCGTCGAAGTGGAAGAAGGCGAGCGCCGGCGGCATTACGGGGCAGGCGGCAGGCCGCCAGTAGCGTTCTAGGTAGATGCGGCGAACCGAATCCAGGCGGATCGAGCGCAGCTCCGATTTGAG
>CADEEC010000008.1 GCA_902826255.1 uncultured Hyphomicrobiales bacterium
AGCTCGGCGCCTTCGCTTCGGAGGTGACGCGCGTTGCGCGCGAGGTCGGCACCGAGGGCAAGCTCGGCGGCCAGGCCGCGGTGCAGGGCGTTGCCGGGACGTGGAAGGACCTCACCGACAGCGTGAACTCGATGGCCGGCAACCTGACCGACCAGGTGCGCGGCATCGCGCGCGTTGTGACGGCGGTCGCCGACGGCGACCTCAAGCACAGGCTGACGGTGGAGGCAAAGGGCGAGATTGCCGCGCTCGCCGATACCATCAACGGCATGACCGATACGCTCGCGACGTTTGCCGATCAGGTGACGACGGTGGCGCGCGAGGTGGGTGTCGAGGGGCGTCTCGGCGGCCAGGCGAAAGTGCCGGGCGCCGCCGGCACCTGGAAGGGGCTGACGGAGAACGTGAACCAGCTGGCCGCGAACCTGACGACGCAGGTGCGTGCCATTGCCGAGGTGGCCGTGGCCGTGACGCAAGGCGACCTGACGCGTTCCATCGCCGTCGATGCGCAGGGCGAGGTGGCCGGTCTCAAGGACACCATCAACGAGATGATCCGCAACTTGCGCGACACCACCAGCAAGAACATGGAGCAGGACTGGCTGAAGACCAACCTCGCCAAGTTCAGCCGGCTGTTGCAGGGCCAGAAGAACCTGGTCGCCGTCAGCCAAATGATTCTGACGGAGCTGGCGCCGGTGGTGGGCGCCCAACAGGCCGAGTTCTATGTGCGCGACGGCTCGACGGCGGAGCCGCGCCTCAGGCTGCTCGCCAGCTATGCGTCGGGCGGCCAGGGCACGCACGGCAAGATCGTCGAGCTGGGCCAGGGCCTGATCGGCCAGGTAGCAATCAGCAAGCAGAAGGTGGTGCTGGAAGGGCTGTCGAGCCCAGCGCTGCGCGTCGTGACCGGCATGAGCGAGTGGGTGCCCAGCAACGTGCTGGTCATGCCGATCGTGTTCGAGGACGACATCAAGGGTGTGCTGGAGCTGGCCTCCGTCGCGCCGTTCAGCCCGAGCCACCAGGCCTTCCTGGATCAGCTCACCGAGAGCATCGGCATCGTCATCAATATGATCGAAGCCAGCATGCGCACGGAGGACCTGCTGAAGCAGTCGCAGTCGCTCGCCAACGAGCTGCAGAGCCGCCAGGAGGAGCTGCAGAACACCAACGAGGAATTGCAGGACAAGGCCAAGCTGCTGGCCGAGCGAAACCAGGAAGTGGAAGGCAAGAACCAAGAGGTCGAGCAGGCGCGCCAGGCGCTTGAAGACAAGGCGGTGCAGCTGGCGCGGACGTCGAAGTACAAGTCGGAGTTCCTGGCCAACATGAGCCATGAGCTCAGGACACCGCTCAACAGCCTTCTGATCCTGTCCGATCAGCTCTGTCACAACCGCGACGGCAACCTGACCGAACGGCAGGTGGAGTTCGCCAAGACCATTCATGCCTCGGGCAACGACTTGCTGTCGCTGATCAACGACATTCTCGACCTGTCCAAGATCGAGTCCGGCACCGTCGAAGTGGACGCGAGCGAGCTGCGGTTCGACGACCTGACCCGGTATGTGGAGCGCACGTTCCGGCACATTGCCGAGGCGCGCGGCCTCGACTTCGCGGTGCGGTTCGATACGCGGCTGCCCACATCGTTGGTGACGGATACCAAGCGGCTGCAGCAAATTCTCAAGAACCTGCTGTCGAACGCCTTCAAGTTCACGCATCGCGGAGGTGTGTCGCTCACCATCGAGCCAGTCGACCAGGACGGCGAGATGACGGACGATGTCGGGGCGGCGGAAGCCGTTGCCTTCACCGTCAATGACACCGGCATCGGCATCTCCTCGGAGAAGCAGCAGATCATCTTCGAGGCATTCCAGCAGGCGGACGGCAGCACCAGCCGCAAATACGGCGGTACCGGCCTGGGGCTGGCGATCAGCCGCGAGCTTGCCAAATTGCTCGGCGGCGAGATCACTCTCGACAGCACGCTGGGACGCGGCTCGCGTTTCACCCTTTACCTGCCGATTACCTACGCGCCGACGCGAAGCGGGCGCCGCTGGCTGCCGGCGGCCGCTGAGGCAAAGTTGAGCGATGCGGGAGCGGCGGGCCGCCCTGTCGAGCAGGTGCGCGCGCTGGCGGAGCCGGTGCCGGAGCCGACATCCCGCAATGAGGTGGATGACGACCGCGACAACATCGAGCCGGGCGATATCGTCTGGCTGCTTGTCGAGAACGACCTGGTGTTTGCCCGCTTTCTCCTGGAAACGGCCCGCGAGCAGGGCTGCAAGGGCCTGGTGGCCTCGCAGGGCGCCGCGGCGCTGGCGCTGGCGCGCGACTACATGCCGGACGCCGTCACACTCGACATCGTGCTGCCCGATATGGACGGCTGGCGCGTGATGGATCGGCTGAAGCACGATCTGGCCACCCGCCACATCCCGGTGTTCGTCGTCTCCACGGAGGATGCGCGCACGCGGGCGCTGGACGGCGGTGCCTATGCATTCATCGCCAAACCTATCCCTTCCAAGTCAGTTCTGGACGATGTGTTGCGCGACTTCATCGATGCGCGGCAGCGTGCGGAAAAACGCGTGCTCGTGCTGGGCGGCGAGGACGGCGCGCTCGAGCAAGTGGCGGGAGCCATCACCGGCGACGATGTCATCGTGGTTGCCGAGGTTCGTGGCGCGGGTGCCGACGCGGTGACGGCGCAAGCGGCAGATTGCGTGATCGTCGATGCCAGCCGCATCGGTGCATTGCACGATCTCGATCAGGCTTTGCTGGCCGGCGGCCGCGTTGGGCGCCTGCCGGTCATCGTGTGGGAGGGCTCGCGTGCCGGCAAGCCTCCGACCCGTGCGAACTACGAGGCATTGACGGTCCGCTACGTCCAGTCGCGCGAGCGGCTGGTGGATACGCTGGCGCTTCTCCTGCATCGGCGCATCTCGCGCCTGCCGGAAGCCCAACTGCGGGTGATCGAGGACTTGCGCGCCTCCGATGCCGTTCTCAACGGCCGGCGCGTGCTCATTGTCGACGATGACATCCGCAACATCTTCGCACTGGCCAGCGTGCTCGAGGAGCACGGCATGACGGCGATTTCAGCCAGCAACGGCCGCGATGCGCTGCGCATCATGAGCGAAGCGAAGAATGTCGACATCGTGCTGATGGACATCATGATGCCCGACATGGACGGCATCGCCACAATGCGCGAGGCGCGCAAGCTGGACTCATGCCGCGACCTGCCGATCATCGCGCTCACGGCCAAGGCCATGAAGGGCGATCGCGACCGGTGCATCGAGGCCGGGGCGTGGGACTATCTGTCGAAGCCGGTCGACACACGCCACCTGCTGTCGGTGCTGCGGGCATGGCTGCATCGATGATGGATAGCGTGAATGAGCGAGGGGAACTGATGATGCGCGACCCGGGACGCGCGGCGATTCTGGTCGTCGACGATCTGAGCGAGAAGCACCTGAGCTATCAGGTCGCGCTGGAGGACCTGGGGCAGGCAATCGTCACCGTGACGTCGGGCGAGGCGGCGCTGCAGATGCTGCTCGAGCAGGAGTTCGCGGTCATATTGCTCGACGTCAACATGCCGGGCATGTCGGGCCTGGAGGCGGCGGCTCTCATTCGGCAGCGCAAGAAATCACGGCATACGCCGATCATCTTCGTGACCGCCTTCGCCGACGACGTGCAGACCTCGGAGGGCTACTCGCTCGGTGCCGTCGACTACATCATGACACCGATCGTGCCCGAGATTCTGCGCGCCAAGGTGAAGGTGTTCGTGGACCTCTACAACATGCGCGCCGAGCTGACGCGCTCGCACGCGCTGCTGGAGCAGAGGGTGGCGGATCGCACGGTCGAGCTGGAGCAGACAGCGAATCAGCTGCGCGCCGAGGTGCAGGAGCGCGCGCAGGCCGAGGAGCGCCTGACCATCATGGTTCAGGAGCTGGCACACCGGGTCAAGAACCTTCTCTCGGTGTTTCAGTCGATCACATCGCGCACGTTGACGAACAATCGAACGGTGCCGGATGCGCGCGAAATCTTGATCGGCCGCCTGCAGTCGCTGGGGCATGCGCACGAATTGCTGACGGAGTCCTACTGGCGCGGGGCGGAGCTGCTGGAGATCGTGAAGGCGGAGATCTCGGGCTTCTCCGAGCGCGTTCATGTTGCGGGTCCGGCGGTCGAGCTCGGACCGTCGGGTGTGCAGACGTTCGCGCTGATCGTGCACGAGCTATGCACAAACGCGGCGAAGTACGGGGCGCTGTCCAACGCCGCCGGCGACGTCACGGTGAGCTGGCAGATGGGAGGCACCGGTGCCGGCAGCTACCTGCAGTTCTCGTGGGTGGAGCGCGGGGGCCCACCCGTCGAACCCGCCACGCACGAGGGTTTCGGGCTGTCCTTGATTACCGCAATGGGAAGCACACCCAGCGGGGACCCCGTCATAAAGTTTGCGCCGGAGGGCTTCTCCTGCACGATGCGGGTGCCGCTAGACACCATCCAGCCGAACCGGTTCGACCGGGTTTCCCCGATGGTAGCGGAGCACCACCGGCCCCTCTCGCGGCGCGCATGAGCTTCTGCCGGCAATTCGCCATGGAACCTCTGGCGGCGCCGATTGTTGACCAATCTGAATGAACCCTCGCGCAGGAGAAGAGGAATGTCGCGTGAGCCTAACAGCCATACAAACGGACTTCCGCGCGGCTTTGCGCGGATGGAACCGAGCAAGCAACGCGAGATAGCCCGCAAGGGCGGCGCCAACGTGCCCCACGAGAAGCGCAGTTTCGCTCAGAACAGGAAGCTCGCCTCAGAGGCGGGCCGCAAGGGCGGCAGGCATGTTGCGCCGCAAGCGCGGAGCTTCTCGCAGAACCGCGCCTTGGCGGCCGAGGCAGGCCGCAAGGGCGGCCGGATCGCCCAACAGCGCCGGGCCAACAGCGCGACGCCGCACACCGGCACGGACACCGAGCAGTAAGTCGCCGGCCATCGGCCCGGCGGAAGAAGGGCGCCCCGGTCGGGGCGCCCTGCCTCCTTGTCCGTCACCAGTAAGGACGGACGTTGTAGTAGGAGTGCGTCTGTGTCTCCCAGTTCCGATCCGAAAAGGAATCGTCGCTGAAGGAGGGCGCGTCCTTGAGCTGGCTTTCCGTAACGCCGGTCTCGTAGCCGCCGAGCTGTGTGTTGTACTTGAGCGCGGCCCACGGCAGCGGGTAATGACTGTGGCCGAGGCCCAGGAACCCGCCGAAGCTCATGACGGCGTAGGTGACCTTTCCGGAGATTTTGTCGATCATCAGGTGATCGATCTCGCCAATCTTGGTGCCCTGAAGGTCGTAGACATGGGTGCCTTCGACGTCCTCGCTGGAGATCAGCTGGCGATTGGGATGGACGGTTGATGTAGCCATTGTTTTCTCTCGCAGTTGTCTGTTGCTCCTGAAAGAGCAACACGAAACCGCGCGAGATTGTTCCCGCCCGTGCCGGTGCACGTGATGCGTTCGGAACCCTAACTGGCCTTGCGGGTCTTTCCCTTCGCGCGGCCACCTGCGCGGGACTTTGCCGGCGCTTTCTTGGCGGACGTGGAACGGGCAGCGCCGCCTGCGCCGGTGCCTTCAACGCTGCGGCGCAGCGCTTCCATCAGGTTGATGACATTGGTCTGGCGCTGTGCGGGCTGTGCCTTGATCGGCGTGCCCTTCTGCTTGGAGCGAATCAGCTCTATGAGCGCGTTCTCGTAACGGTCGTCGAACTGATCGGGCTCGAACTTTCCGGTCATCTTGCCGATGATGTGGCGGGCAAGCTCCAGCATCTCCTTCGGCAGGGTCAGGTCGGGAATCTCATCGAAGTAGTTCGCCGCAGCGTGAACCTCGCCGGCAAAGTGCAGGCTGGTGGCGACAATGCCCTTGTCGCGGGCTTGCAGCATCAGGATGCGCTCGCGGCGGAACAGGACCACGCGCGCCAGGCCGACCATTTTCTCCGAGCGCATGGCGTCGCGGATGACGGCGAAGGCCTCCTCGCCCACCTTGTCGGTCGGGGTCAGGTAGTAGGGTGTGTCGACATAGAGCTCGTCGATGTCGGCGCGCGGCACGAAGCGCTCGATGCTGATGGTGTGATTGCTTTCGAGCTGGACCGCCTTGATCTCCTCGTCCTCGACCTGGATGTACTCGCCCTTGGCGACTTCGTAGCCCTTGATCTGGTCCGCCGTCTCGACAGGATCGCCGCTCGCCTCGTCGACGAACTGGCGGCGCACGCGATTGCCCGTGTGCCGGTTCAGCGTGCGGAAGGAGACGCGCTCGGACGTGGTGGTGGCTGGGAACAGCGCGACGGGGCAGGAAACGAGGGAGAGCTTGAGATAGCCCTTCCAATTCGGCCGTGGTGCCATGGCGAGGAACTCGATACGCGACGTTGCCTGAGTGTCGCCATACTAGCGGAAGCGTCGGGGCGACGTCGCATAAATTGGCAGAGGGGTGTTAACGAAGTGATGAGGTGTTGGGCGTACGGCGTGTCTCACGATGTCATCACCAGACGCAGCACGACCGCCAGACCGGTGCCGACCACCGACAGCCCGGCGACCACGGACGCCAGCCAGACGACTTCCCGAACTTCCTCGCGGAGCCAATTCCAGGACGACATACGCAAACTCCCGCACTGCGGATACTTGCCTTGCAAACGCAAGGCGCCGCCGCCGGTTCCGGGCTACTTCTCGCTGTTGGGCTTGGGCTTCTGCTCCAGCTCCTCGAGGAGCTTCTGGAACCTTTCCGGAACAGGCTCGGCCACGACGTCCTCGAACATGGCGCGCAGCTCACGGCCGATGTGCTCACCGAGTTCCTCGGATTTCTTTCCGTCCGGCCGCTTTATCGGCCTCTTTGAGCCCGCTTGTGTCATTATACGTTGCTATACGTCGTGAAACCCGGGGGACAGTAGGGCAGTTCCGCGTCGTTTGACTACCAGGATTGCGGGGTTGACCGACAGCTTATGCACTTGGCCAGAAGCATAGCTCCGCACGTGCCGCACCTGCGCCGGTTCGCCCGCCTGCTCACGGGCTCGCAGGCGAGCGGCGACGCATCGGTGGCCCGCGTCCTCGAAGTGATTGCCGCCGATCCCGATGCATTTCCCGAGCTGCCGGCGCGGCTCGGCCTTTACCAATGCTATCTCACGGTACTGACGCGTCGCTATCGTGACGGGGGTCCGCAGCCGGGGCTGCTCGGTGTGCGCGCGACGAAATCCCTTGCGGCCCTGACGCCGGAGGCCAGGCAGGCATTCCTGCTGGTGGAGGTGGAAGACTTCAGCAAGGCGGAGGCGGCCCAGATTCTCAATGTGTCCGAGCGGCGGGTGGAGCAGCTCCTGACCGATGCGGCCGCCGAGATCGGCAAGCAGATCGCCACCGACGTGCTGATCATCGAGGATGAGCCGTTGATTGCGCTCGATCTCAGGCGTGTTCTGGAGACGCTCGGTCATCGGGTTGCCGGTGTGGCGCGCACGCACGCGGATGCCGTGCGGCTGGCCAACACCAGCAAGCCCGGGCTGGTGATCGCCGACATCCGCCTGGCGGACGGCAGCTCCGGGCTCGATGCCGTCAACGAGATATTGCGCAGCTTCAGCGTGCCTGTTGTGTTCGTCTCGGCTTTTCCAGAGCGCCTTGCGACCGGACACGGTCCGGAGCCCACCTTCCTCATAACGAAGCCGTTTCGCGACGACTCAGTGAAAGCCATTGTCAGCCAGGTTCTGTTCTTCGACCAGCAGGCAACGCGCCGAACGGGCAAGCGTTGACCGGCTAGCGGCTGCCGACCGTGCGGGTGACGATGGCCTCGGTGGTGGGGTCGGGACCGTACTCGGACGCCGATCCGACACTCAGCAGCTCGGTCAGCTTGGAGCGCGCGCGGTTGACGCGGCTCTTGATTGTGCCGACGGCACAGCCGGAGATCTCGGCGGCCTCCTCGTAGGAGAAGCCGGCGGCGCCGACGAGGACCAGGGCTTCGCGCTGGTCCGGCGGCAGCACTTCCAGTGCCTTGCGGAAGTCCTGCATGTCGAGATGACCCGGCTGCTCGGGGTGAACGGAGAGGTCGGCGGCCTTGCTGCCGTCCCGGTCCTCCACCTCGCGGCGGCGGCGGCGGCATTCGGAGAAGTAGGTGTTGCGCAGGATAGTGAACAGCCACGCGCGAAGGTTGGTGCCTTCCTGAAAGCTATCCAGATGGTTCCAGGCCTTCAGCAGGGTTTCCTGCACGAGGTCGTCCGCGCGCTCGATGTCGCCGCACAGGGAGACGGCAAAGGCGCGCAGGTTGGGAATCAGGCTCAGCATCGACTGCTTGAGCGACGGCGAGGTCGTTGCGTTACTCACGGGCGTTCTCCTGTGCCTGCAGAGCTTCCAGAAGCTTCACGAAGCGATCCGGAACAGGCTCTTCCGCCACATCAGAGAAGATATGGCGCAGCATTTGACCAATACGAGCCTGTGCCGTGCGATCGAGCAGGCCTCCCGCCCCTCGCGATGGCATCGGGTTTCCCAGCCACGTCGGTGTGCCATTTTTCACACTGCTGCTCGCACTGTAGGCCAGGCGCAAATGCTGGGATGTGCTCGGCTGTAGCCGCAAATGCAGGCCTTCCTGACTGTCATTGCATTCTTCCACGCCCACCTCCGCCGGCTCGCGGCTCGGCTCTACCGAACTTGGCATGAAGGCCCCTTCTGCCGGAATTTCCAAGGGAGATAACGTCCGCCCAGGGCAAAAGTTCCGGAACCCCGGCGCCTTTTTTGCGTTGAGTGCGTGCTAGGGTTAGCGACGTTTGCCGTGGAGGGACTTCATGTCGATCGCAGAGCGGGTGGCCGCGCATTTGCCGTATCTGAGGCGGTTTGCCCGATCGGTGACGGGTAGTCAGAAAAGCGGCGATGCTTATGTCGTCTCGACCCTCGAGGCAATCCTGGCCGATCCGAGCATATTCTCTAAAGAGCTCTCCCCGCGCGTCTCCCTGTACCGTGCATTCCTCAAGATCCTGAATTCCGTTCCCCTCAATAGCCACAACACCGAAACCGCCTCGCATCCGGCGCTGGACGCGGTGAAGCGCAACCTTGAAATTCTGGCACCGCGTGCGCGGCAGGCGTTCCTGCTGGTGGCGGTGGAAGAGTTCGCGCCGAAAGACGCGGCCGCGGTCATGGATACCGATCAGGAAGAGCTGCAGGCTCTCATCGACGAGGCGGGCAGCGAGATCGCCAAGCAGATGGCGACAGACGTGGTGATCATCGAGGACGAGCCGCTGATCGCGCTCGACCTGGAGCAACTGGTGACGGACCTCGGCCATCGCGTGGTGAGAATTGCCAGGACCGCGGACCAGGCGGTGGACGCGGTCATGAAGCTGCGCCCCGGTCTGGTGCTTGCCGACATCCATCTGGCGGACGGCAGCTCGGGCCTGGACGCGGTGAACGAAATCCTCAGGACGCTTTCGCTGCCCGTGATTTTTGTGACGGCGTTCCCGCAGCGGCTGCTGACCGGCACGCGTCCCGAGCCGACCTTCCTGATCACCAAACCGTTCCAGCCCGAGAACGTGAAGGCGGTGATCAGCCAGGCGCTGTTCTTCGACATTCGCGGCCGGCCCGAGCAGCCGAACCTCGCCAGCGCCTAGACGGACATCGCTGCAAACGTTCAGGGGCCCGCGCCGCATCCGCGTCGCGAGCCCCTCAAGGTCTCTGGCCTCGGGCCGGACCACTTTCATTGCCGCCGCGTGGCGCAGGGTTCGCGCGATCTCAACCGCCAAGATAGCCCGTGAAGTAGAGCACGAGCACGATGGGCAGTGGGATGCCCAGTATCCATAGGAGAAGTCCGCGACCCATTGATGTCCTCTCAGAGCGACAAGCTCATCGGGAACGCGTGTTCAAGCCCCTTGTTCCGGCCGATCCGGCAAAAGCCTTGGGCTGCGGCGCATCGGCGGGTGCGGGTTGAATGGATGCAGCGGTTTCGGTCGGCGGCTGCGCGCGCGACGGCCCATAGAGCGCGACGGCACCGCTGACGTCGCCCGGCTGCAGGCTGCGGAAGCGTTCCTCGTAGCGATAGCCCATCATCTGATCGAGACCCTGCGGATGATCGAGGCCGATCGCGTGCCCGATCTCGTGCGCGACGGTGTAACGGATGTCGTAGGTCTTGAGGTCGCCGTCGAAACCGACCTTCCAGCGCTTGGTCGGGTTGAGGCAGACGAGCGACCGGGAAATCGCCTTGGTCGGCCCGGGAGCAGCCGCGTCGTAGAAGACATCGGCGAAGGCCCAGCCGTCGGGCTCGCGCTGAGCGCCGATATAGATGTCGGCGTGAGCGGTCTCCGGCACCTCCTGGAAGCGGATGTTGGCAACAGCTTCCCACATGGCGAAGGCGGCGCCGACCTCGGACCGGATCGCGGGCATGCCCAACTGGGAGGCGGCCGCCAAGCCCTCGAGGCTCGTCATGCTTGCGCAGTTGCGCGCGCCGCGGAAATCGGACGCTTCGGTCAGGAGCGTGTAGGTGACGACGCGGGGACCGCTTGCGGGTGGTTGCCAGCGGACCTGATGGCCGTCGAGCTTGAGCAGCCTGAACAGCTTCGACTCCCGCGTCTCCTCGGAGATTGCGGAACCGCAGAAGGCACAGCTCGAGATGGCGGCCAGCGCAAGGATGCGTCGGAGCAAACCCCTCACCCCCATTCTGATCGCCGGTTTTCCCGGCGTCTGATTTTCCCTCGCTGCGGCTGAGCTGCAGCATCCCGTTTTCGGGTTCGTGTTTGCTATGCAGCAAAAGACATGACGTCAACTTGCAATGCGCGCTGCAGCAGCGCTCAAGATCGGCATTTGCGCGGATTTGCGCAGAAGCTGCAACATCTCGCCGACCAAAGTTTTAGTGAGCGAGCTGAAACTTTGCCGCTCGGCGCATATTTCTTGGAGTGCCGGGAACCCGGGCCGGACCTCGCCGTTTAAGGGTTTATCGGACGAACTTTCCCCTCGTTCGTCCCTGACTGCCGCGAGCTTCCCTCCTCCCGGCACGTTATCTTAGAGCGGTGCGTCCCCCACGACGCGCCGCTCATTTCCGTTCGCACGTCAGGCAAGTTGCTCCCGGAAATAGGCGATGGTTCGCTTCAAGCCATCATCGAGCGGTATGGCTGGTGACCAGCCGAGCGCTTGCTTGGCCAGCGTGATGTCGGGACGCCGCTGCTTGGGGTCGTCCGGCGGCAAGCCCTCGAACATCAGCTTGGAGCCGGTGCCCGTCATGGCAATCACCTTCTCGGCAAGCTCCTTGATGGTGAACTCGCCGGGATTGCCGATGTTGATGGGGCCGGTGACGTCGTCACCGCTGTTCATCAGCCGCACCAGGCCGTCGATGAGATCGTCGACATAGCAGAACGAGCGGGTTTGCCGCCCTTCGCCGTAGACGGTGATCGGTTTGCCCGATAGCGCCTGCACGATGAAGTTCGAGACCACGCGACCGTCGCTCGGATGCATGCGCGGACCGTAGGTATTGAAGATGCGCGCCACCTTGATCCGCAGCTTGTGCTGGCGAAGGTAGTCGAAGAACAGGGTCTCGGCGCAGCGCTTGCCTTCGTCGTAGCAGGAGCGCGGGCCAATCGGATTGACGCGTCCCCAATAGGATTCGGGCTGCGGATGAACCTCAGGATCGCCGTAGACCTCGCTGGTCGAGGCTTGCAGGATCTTGCACCTGAGGCGCTTGGCGAGGCCAAGCATGTTGATGGCGCCGTGCACGCTCGTTTTCGTCGTCTGCACGGGGTCGAACTGGTAGTGCACCGGCGAGGCGGGACAGGCGAGATTGTAGATCTCGTCGACTTCGACAAAGAGCGGAAACGTCACGTCGTGCCGCAGCAGCTCGAACCTGGGGTTGGGCAGCAGGTGCGCGATGTTCTCTTTGGTGCCGGTGAAAAAATTGTCGACGCAGATGACCTCGCGGCCGTCCGCCAGAAGCCGCTCGCACAGGTGCGAGCCGAGAAATCCCGCGCCGCCCGTGACGAGGACGCGTTTAGTTCCGTAGCTGCGGCTCATGTCTTCGTTTGTCTCCATGGCGGGTATCCGGCGCCTTCTCTCCCTTTATCAGGCTGACGCCCACCGCGGCTAGCGCCGGCACGAGAGCAAGGCTAGCCATTAACCAAGGGGCCCAGATGCTGTAGCCGGTGGCAACCATGAGCGCGGACGCGGCGAAGGCGGCGTAAAGGTAAACCTGAGACTGAAGCGGGGCGACACCGATGACGCCGACGATGAGGAGGCCAGCCGCGAACAGGAGACCGGCGCCGACAGCGCCCGCTTCAAACCAGGTCTGCAGGTAGGCGTTGTGGCTGTGCAGCGAAAGGCGTTTCGTCAGGCCGGCGCGGGGGACGGGCCTGCTTAGCTCCTCATGGGCGCGCGCCGCGCCGATGCCCGCGCCAAGGATTGGCGCGCGGGCCACATTCTCGGCCGTCGTCTGCCAGATCACGATCCGATCCCTCGCGGAATAGGGAACCCAGGGGATGCGGTGGAGACCCTGTGCGTAGGCGGTGCTGGCAATGGGCACGACGAGGGCAGTGGCGGCGAACCAGCCTGCAACGACAAGCCCGCGCGCGGCGGCGAGCGAGAAGCGGCCGATGAGGAAAATGATCGCACTTCCGGCGACAGCCATCTTGGATGTCTCGTGCTCGGAAAAGCCGATCGCCACGATACCTGCGAACAACGCCGCGTAAAGCGCAGCTTTTTTCCACCGTGCGAATCCGGCCGCGAAGACAATGAGCAAAGCCGGCCAAAGGGACAGCGCAATCACCAGCGTGGCGCGGTTCGGACGATAGGCGGGCAGGTGTGCGACCCAGCCGTCCTTCAGCACGGCATGCCGGCTTTCGAGGAAGACGGGCAGATAGGAGATCAGGAAGCGCACCAGAGGCTGGTCGGCAAGCACCTCGATGAGAAGGCCCAATGCGCCGAGCGTGAGGCCTGCGCACAAGCCGCCCGACCACGCGCGCAGCAGGGCCGGCGCCGCGCGAGGCGCCGCCCGCACCACCAGCAAGACCATGAAGACGAGCACGAAAAAGAAGCCTGCCACCTTGAAGGCGAAGGCCGGTGCAGGCGACCAGGACGCATTGATGAGCAGATAGACACCGAGCAGCGAGAGACCGGCGAACGCGCGGGATGGCGCTGCCATGTCATGGGCAAGGTCACGCGGGCTCAGCCCGTGGGTGATGATTGCGGTCACCAGGCCCAGCGCAAGGAGTGGGACAAGCACCGGCGCGGCCATCGGGGCGAGAACGAGCAACAAGCTGCAGGTTCCCGAGCCCAGCGCCACAGCCGCGCGCGTTGCCGTGCCTGGAGCCGCGGCGGTCATGCGTGCGGCGTGTCTTCAGGGGCACGCCCTTGCGGCCAGGCGGTTTTCCACAGGGCAGCAGGGCGCAAAGCCGGCACAAGCCTGCTAGCGTGCAGCCAAGGTGTGGGGTGGCGTGAGGGGCGTATGAAATCGGTTGGGCGTTTGCTTGCGGCGGCGGCGGTCGCGCTCGCGGCAATGGTGCCGGCGCGCGCAGCCGAGCTGCGCATTGGGCTCGATGAGCTGACCCGCCTCGTGCAATCCATCGCGGACGGAACGTCCATCTATCTGAACAGCGCGCCAGGCGGGCTGTTCACCTCGTATTCCTACATAAAGATCGGTACACAGAAATTCGATCTGCCGCCGCTTGGCAAGGACTTTCCGAAGGGCGGGTCGACCTATGCCTATCATGTGAAGGACATGAGCTCGACGTCGATCCGGGTGGCCGCGGTCAACCGCGCCTTGCGGCTGACGCTGAGCATGGAAAGCGACGGGCCGGAAGCCGTGCCGAGCTGCGTCTCGGGCGAGTGCCCTTTGCTTGCCTTCCTGCCGGAGATCGAGTGGACGCGCCCGGTCATCAGCATCGATTTCCTGCCCGTGCACTACAAGGGCAGCGTCTCGCTGCAGGTGAAGGACGTGATTGTCGGCGGCGTGCCGCAGCCGGTGTGCCGGCAGCATTCGGACTTCTGGGCGAAGACCGCGTGCAACCTCGGCCGCGCGTTCGCAAACCAATCCATCGCCAAATTCAAGTCCGAGCTGCCCAAGACGATCAAGCAGGTCGTCAACCAGCCGGAGGTGCAGCAGCGGATTGCGGATGGGTTGAAGGCCTACCTGACGGTGGGCACAGCCGGCGCGGTCTCGATCGAGGCGATCTCGGTGGCGTCCAACAACATGACCGTCAGTTTCAGGTTCAGTGCGGCGCAGGCGAAGTAGCCTCACGCACGGCGGTCCCCGATTACGCGATTTCCTTGCGGACGATGGCCGCGCCGTCGGCCAACGCCTTGAGCTTGCCGAAGGCGATGTCGCGCGGGATGTACTTCATGCCGCAGTCCGGCGCCGGGATCAGCTTGTCGGCGGGCATGAATTTCAAGCCCGCGCGGATGCGGTCGGCGACCTGCTGCGGGGTTTCGACGGCCTTGTCGTTGAGATCGATGACGCCGAGCAGGACCTTCTTGGGGGAGAGATCGCGCAGCACGCCGAGATCGAGCTTGGGTTGGGCTGCTTCGATCGAGATCTGGTCGGCCGTCGTCGCGGACAGCTGCGGCAGGAAGGAGTAACCGACGGGCTTCTTCTCGCCCGGCACCAGCGCGGCATAGCCAAAGCATAGATGCACGATGGTGGGAATCCTGAGGCCCTCGAGCGCGCGGTTGATGGCCTTGACGGCGATGCGCTCGGCGGCGGCGGGATCGTCGCGCAGCCACGGCTCGTCGAGCTGGATGATGTCGGCACCGGCTGCTTCCAGATCGCGCGCTTCCGCGTTGACGACGGCGGCGTAGTCCATCACCAGCTCGTCGTCATCCTTGTAGAATTCGTTCATGGCCTGGCGGCTCATGGTGAACGGCCCGGGCAGGGTGATCTTTGCCGCCCTTTCGGTGTTGCGACGCAGGAACTGCATGTCGCGCACTTCCACCGCGCGCGTGCGCTTTAGCCTGCCAACGACGCGCGGCACCGGGGTCTCGTTTCCAGAGCGCGTGCGCACGTAGCCGGGGTTGTCCATGTCGATGCCTTCGAGCGCGGTGGCGAACCGGTTCGAATAGCTCTCGCGGCGGATTTCTCCGTCCGTGATGATGTCGATACCGGCGCGCTCCATGTCGCGAATGGCGAGAAGCGTGGCGTCGTCCTGCGCCTGTTCGAGCCATGGCTCGGGAACGCGCCAGATGTCGACGCGCACGCGGGGCACCGTTTTCGACAGCATCTCGCGGTTCACGAGCCAGTCGGGCTGCGGATAGCTGCCGACGACAGTGGTCGGGAGAAGGGATGGGATCATGGGCCGGCACGGTAGGGGGGCGGCGACGGGACCTCAAGGCGAAAAGCTGCTCGTGGGCTGGGGCACGGGTTGGGACGGGTCCCGTCCACGGGCCGCCCATGGTCTGGTCTGGACCGTGACCCTTTAGCGCTCGGCCCGTGGCCGGATCGCGGGCCGGAGCGGCAAAGACCACGGACCGGTCCCATGCCGCCCGGGGCCGCGCCGCATAAATGCAGTGCTAGCTATGGATCGGCCCGCAGGACTGCCGCAGAACGATCTCGGTCGGGAGCACGACCTTCTGCGGTGGCTGATCGCGCCCGGCGCGTAACCGCTCCAGGATCATCTCCGCCGCCATCGTTCCCATTTGCGTCACACTGCGCGAGATCACCGTGATGGGCGGAACGACCATGCGCGCCAAGGGAGAATCGTCGAAGCTGACGAGCGACACATCCTGCGGAACCCGGAGGCCGGCTTGCCGGATGGCGGCGATGGCGCCTTCCAGGACTTGGCTGGTCGCCGCGATGATGGCCGTCGGGCGCGGTGTGTTCGACAGCAGACTGGATGTTTCCCGGAAGCCGTAGTCCACGTCGACGGCGTGCGTGCGCGCGAGTTCTATCGGCGGCTGAAGTGCGTAGCCCTGAAAGGCCTCGACAAAACCGCGCATGCGCTCGCGCCCCGGATAGATGTGTGTCGCGGCACCAATCAGCGCGATCGACCGATGCCCCTGATCGAGCAGGTGCTTCGTGGCACGGGTCATGCCGCTGGCGTGGTCGGTGAGCACGACATCCGCACGCACGTCCATCTCACGATCGAACAGGACGATGGCGCCGTCGAATTCCCGCAAGGCTTCTACAGTCTCGGGCTCATCCTCGCGGCGAAAGAAGCCGATCAGGCCGTCCATGCGCCTTTGGCTGAGAATGCGTATCGCAGATGCCTCACTGTTCGGTTCCGGGCCGGAGCTCGCCAGCACCAACATGTAACCGGCGCGCTCCAACACGTCCTGTGCCGCTGCCGCAGCAGAGGCGAAGATTTGGATGGTGATATCGTGCACGAGCAAAGCGATGGTGTTCGTCGTCTGCCGGCGCATGCTCTGCGCCACCGTATTGACGCGGTAACCCAGCATCTGGACGGCATTGTTCACGCGCTCGCGCGTTTGCGGGCCGGTACGGCCATGCCCATTGAGCACGCGCGACACCGTGCCGATCGAGACTCCAGCCACGCGGGCCACGTCATGAATGGTGGCCCGCTGCGTTCTCGATCGGAAGTCGGACATGGCGCTGCCAGCCGTCCTTCTATTTTTTGTTTCCACCCTCGGCCTGGCTGAGGCGCCACATGAGCCGGCACATGAACGGCACTGTGTTCCGATAGCTGCTCAGCTGCAAGTATTCGTTTGCGGAATGCTTGCGTGCCGCGTGCCCGGGACAGGTGGCGATCCACGGCATTCCCAGCTTCTGGAACAGTTGGACCGCGATGGCCGTGGCCGAGCGCGGCCAGATGTCGGGATCGAGCCCGGTATCCTTGTAGGCGCCCAGAAGCTCGCGAACGGCCCAGTTGCTCACCTGCTGGCGACCGCCGACGTATCCGTTGAGAACCTCGATCTCGACTTCCTTGAAACCATGCTTGTCGAGGTGGCGCCGCATGGCGCCGACGACTTGCTCGACACTCATGCCATCCAAGGGACGCAGATCAAGGCTGGCGGTGGCAACCTGAGGCAGCACGACCTTGTGGCCGTTCTCGATCACGTACCCCGACTGAAGGCCGGAAATGTTCAGCTCCGACTGGAAGCAATGGGCCCGGATGGCGTCGGCCAGCCTGTCCTGCTTGAAGCGCGCAATGCCGAGTTCGGCCTTCAACGAGTCCGCGTTGATGCGGCGCGCGAGCGCCTGCACCAGCTCTTCGTCCTCAGCCGTGATGGGATCGCCGTCGCCGTAGTAGCCTTCCACGGCAATCTCGAGCCCATCCGCCGTCTTCAGTGATGCGAGGGCGGCCACCAGCCGTTGCGCCGGGTTGGCGATCCACGCCTCGTGCAGGCCGTGTATATCGGAGCGCGCGGGACCACCCCATTCGCCGGCCGTCACGCGCAACTTGAACGTCATGAGACCCTTGAGGCCCAGCCACACGGTGGCCGTGCCGTCGCTGCGCTGGGTGAGCCACGGCCAGTAGGCGACGCTCGCCCCCTTGAGCTCGTCGGCATGCTTGGCGACAAAGGCCGGGAGAGACTTGCTGCCGAGTTCAGAAGCCTCGATCAGCAGGATGATGTTGACGGGCAGCGGCACACCCGCGCGCTTGTAGCTGTCGATCATGTTGAAGACGGCGGCGAGCGGCCCCTTCGTGTCCTCCGCGCCGCGGGCAACGATGCATTCGCCGAGATTCTCGAAATCCATACGCGTGGCGTCGTAGGGCGGAACCACCCACGTCGGCTCGTCGGCGGGTGTCGTGTCGTACATGCTGTGGATGAGAACGGTACGTGGCGCGCCGACGTCGAAGCGGCCATAGACGATCGGGAAGTCGACGCCTGGAACAGAGCGGCCGACGCCGCCCAGCTCGTTGATGTCAGCGGCCAGCATGGCCGCAATCTCCTCGTTGCCTCGCTGCTCGGCTGAAACAGAGGGTTGCCGGATGTAGCGCTGCAGGCGTAACACATGGCGTTCGAAGTCGTTCTGTGCCGTGGTGAGCACCTTCTCGAGCATGGCGTTTCCTTGGTGTGGGTTCGTCTTAGGGAATATCGATGTTCAACAACGGTGCATGCTGCTGGGCGCCATAGACGTCGCGGTCACCGGCGGAACCGGCACCGCTCGCGCCCCAGAGCCGCGGCAGCGTCACCTTGATCGCCTTGGCCCGGGCATAGCTGACCACACGCACATCATCCGCAGGGAGGCCGTAGCGCGGCGCCACCGTCTCGGATGTCACGGCGCCGCTATCCAGCACGCGCTGGAAGGCATCCTCGCTGTCGAACATGATGTCGACGGTGATGAGAAACGGACCTGCATTTTTGCTGCGCAGGACCTGAGCCATGTCGCCCAGCTTGCTCATGCGCCCAGCCCCAGGGTCATGATCTGCGGCTTGAAGAGCTTGGCGGAGTCCTCGACGTCCATCAGATGGTAGGCCGAGAACTCGTACACAGGGCCGCCCGCGAGGTCCGATGGCGAGAACGGGAACGCCAGGTTGCCCGCCGTTGTCTTGCGGCCCTCGAACGGGCAGTGCAGGGCAGACGACCTCAGCATGGCAAGCACCGTGCTTGCGAGGTCCTGTGTCTCGGCGATCGCCTCGATCATCAGGCCGACCTCGTGCGGGGCGCGCTGCCTGTCGGGCTCGTGTTGCCCCAGCACGGCGTCGCGGCCGTAGGCACGCCAGTTGATCGTCACATTCGAGGGCGACACGCCCTGCAGGTTGGAGAAGGCCATCTCCTGCGCGCGCTTGGTCACAATGTCCAGGTTGGCGATCACGTTCGGGTCGCGGATGCCGGCAATGGTGACGGCGCGGTAGCCCACCAGCCGCGCGCCTTCCATCTTGATGGTCGTTGGACCGTCGGGAGAGGACAGCTTGCTGCCGGACACACGCACCGTGAACGGGTCGATCTGCTCGAAATCGGAGTCGCGCATGTCGACCGTGCCTTCCGGCTCGTGGATCAGGTACGGATCTGGCTGCTCGTAGAGAGAGTGCGCGGCAACCGATTCCGGCGTGACGCGACGCTCGGGGTGCAGTGTCTTGATCAGGAAGTGATCGCGCTTGATCACGCCCATCAGGCAGTCGTTGGGCGCCAGCGGCAACCCGCACTGGGCGCCGCATTCCATGATCTTGGCCATGTGGATGGCGAGGCCGTGGTCGAAGCCCCGCAGGATCGGCATGGCGGCATAGATGGCCGTGTCGCACGCGCGTCCGGCAATGATCATGTCCACGCCGGAATCGAGCGCGGCAATCAGGGGCGCGGTGCCCATCTGGCCGACAAGCTGTGTGCAGGACTTGATTGCACCCTGGGTGAGGGCCGGCGCTCCGGCGAGAGGGCGCACCTGGCCCGCCACCAGGGCGTCGACAACCATGGCGCGATCGAGATCTGCGTAGATCACCGCTACGCGCAGGCGCAGCGCCTCCTCGCGCGCGATGCGGTCGGCGATGGAGAGAAACAGCTCGACGTGCGGCTTCGCGCCCCCGAAGCCGGCCGAGCCGACGATCAGCGGCACTTTGGCCTTTTTCGCCGCCAGCATGGCGGGGCGCAAGTCGCGCTCGATCTGGCGTGGGGCCGTGAGCGGCAGGCCGTGTCCCAGATAGAAGGGGCCCGCATCGGTCGAGCCGGCGTCTACGCCCAGCACGTCAGGCCCATGTTCCAGACCTCGGTGCAGGCTGGCGACGGGATAGCCGTACCCCAGCATCCCGTTGATGGCGATGGATGTCAGGTGCTCGGCCATGTCCCCCAACTCCGTTTTGCTATCTGAGAAAACGTTTACGATCATATGCATCTTAATGCAACGGCAAAGAGAGAAATGTCCGGTAAAATCGCTGGACAGGGTCAGTTTTCATGCGTAAACGTTTTTACAAAGCAACTCTAACCTGTGTTCGGGAGACCATAGAATATGCATCGGGGGATGAAACGCATGGCGGTGCTGGCGCTCGGCGGGCTTATGCTCTCCGCGCTGTCGGGCGCCGATCAGGTAGTGGCGCAATCTGCCGACTATCCGAAAACCCACGTCAAGCTGGTGCTGGGCTTCGCTCCGGGCACGGGCAGCGACATTCTCGGTCGCCTTTTGGCGGACAAGCTGTCGGCGGGTTTGCCGCCTGGGGTCGTGCCGGAAAATCGCCCAGGCGCTGGGGGGCGCATCGCGACCAAGCAGGTGATCGATGCCGAGCCCGATGGGCACACGCTTGCCCTCGGCACGAACGCAACGCTGATCGTCGGCCCGACTATTGCGGCAAAGGCTCCCTACAACGCCGAGACCGATCTGGCGCCCGTCTCCATGGTGGGGCGCTCGCACATGGTGCTGGTGGTCTCTGCTGAGAAGGGTGCCAAGACCCTCGATGAGCTGCTGGCGAAACTCAAGAGCGAGCAGATGACCTTCGCCAGCACCGGTGCCGGCACCATAGGGCATCTTTCATCCGAGATCCTGCTGCTCAACACGAAGATCAAGGCCGGTCATGTCGCCTATCGCGGCAGCGGCCAGTCCTTGACGGACGTGATGCGCGGCGAAGTTTCCTTCGCCATCGACAGCGCGATCGCTGTCCTGCCGTTTCTGCAGAACGGCACCCTGCGTCCGCTGGCGGTGACCGGCACCGGGCGGCTGAAATCATTGCCTGACGTCGGGACCTTTGCGGAGCAGGGGGTTCCGGGGCTGGAGATCTACGCGTGGTGGGGCGTGCTCGCGCCTGCGGCGACGCCCGCGCCTGTCCTCAAGAAGATTGGCGACGAGATCGAGAGCGCTCTCGCGTCGCCGGACATGCTGAGCCGCATGAAGGCCATGGAAGTCGAGCCGGTCAAGACGCGTGGCGAAGCGATGCGCGCTCTCCTCGCCAAGGAAACCGCGTTCTGGCAGGACTTCGTGAAGCGCAGCGGTTTCACGATGAACTGAGGCGGGGTCGGCCAAGGCGTCAGTGAGTGCCGGCCGCGATCACGGCCTCGGAGCGGATCTCCTCGGTGAGCCGCGCCTTCAGGTCGGAGAATGCGGCTGAAGTCTTGACGGTGTAGTGTCGCGGATAGTCGAGGCCGACGGTGACGTCGGCCTTGATACGTCCGGGGCGGGCCGACATGACGATGACGCGGGAAGCAAGGAAGATTGCTTCTTCTATGTCGTGCGTGACGAACAAAACGGTCTTGCGCTCACGCTCCCAGATGCCGAGCAGCATCTCCTGCATCAGCGCACGCGTCTGGTTGTCGAGCGCGCCGAACGGCTCATCGAGCAGCATGATCGACGGGTCGTTGGCAAGCACGCGCGCGATTGCGGTGCGCTGCTGCATGCCACCCGAGAGCTGCTTGGGATAGTGGTGCTCGAAGCCGCGCAGGCCGACGCGCTGGCACCACTCCTGTGCCGCCGCCTGCCGCTCGGCCTGCGGCACGCCGCGCTCGCGCAAACCGAAGGCGATGTTGTCCAGCACCGTGAGCCACGGAAACAGCGTGTAGGACTGAAACACCATGCCTCGGTCAGGTCCGGGGCGCGCCACCGCGCTCCCGTCCAGCAGGACGCGGCCGGTGGTGGCGCGATCGAGGCCGGCGACGATGCGCAACAGCGTCGACTTTCCGCAGCCGGACGGCCCCAGGATGGTGATGAAGTCGTTCTCGGCCACCGACAGGTCGACCGGCAGCAGCGCGCGCGTCGGCTCGGCGCCCGCGCGCGCTGCCGGGAAGGTGCGGCTGACGTTCTCGATGGCGAGCTTGCTCATGCCAGGCTCCAGGGAAAGAGCCTGCGGTTGGCATACTTGAACAGGAAATCCGAGATCAGGCCGATGACGCCGATGACGATGATGCCAAAGATGATCTGGCCGGTATTCAGCAGCGCCTGACTGTCGGTGATCATGTGGCCGATGCCCGAGGATGAGCCGATCAGCTCGGCGACGATCACGTAGGTCCACGCCCAGCCAAGCACGAGACGGAGTATCTCCGCGATCTCGGGCGCGCTCATGGGAATGAGCACCCGCCGCACGATGCCCCAGTCGTTGGAGCCGAGCGTATAGGCGGCCTCGACCAGATCGCGGCGCGTGTTGCCGACCGTCACCGCCACCATCAGGATGAGCTGGAACACCGCGCCGATGAAGATCACGAGCAGCTTCTGCGTCTCGCCGATGCCGGCCCACAGGATCAGCAGCGGAATGAACGCGGAGGCGGGCAGGTAGCGCGCGAAGGAGACGAACGGCTCGAAGAAGGCCTCGACCGGCTTGTAGGTGCCCATGGCGACGCCGAGCGGCACGGCGACGATGGCGGCGAGGACGAAGCCGCCGACCACCCGCCACACCGTCATGCCGATGTCGTGCAGGAAGCCGTGCACTGCGAGCAGCTGCCAGCCCTCGTTCAGCATGGTGAGGGGATCGGCCAGGAATGTCGGCGAGACATAGCCGCCGAGCGTTGCCCACGCCCAGCCCGCGACGAACAAGACGAAAAAAAGTATCCCGAGCCAGATCCGCGCTGCGGTGCCTACCGGCTCGAGGGGGCGAAACATGGCACCTTGAGGTTGGACGTCGACGTTGCGATGAACCATCGACGCAGCACCCTCGTGAGATGCTGCGTCGGATTGGCGTTCGCGCGTGCTAGCGAATGAAGCTGGTGTCGATGATGGAGGCGATGTCCGGGATCTGCTTGATGATGCCGATCTCCAGCAGAAGCTCGCCGGCTTCCTTGGAGAACGCCTGTAGCTCGCCCGCGAAGAACTTCTGGTTCGCCGCGCGGTCCTGCCAGCGCAGATACTTCGCCGAGTTGCCGAACTGCTCGGCCGACTGCTTCACGTCGGCACCCATGATCTGGTAGGCCTTGTCCTGCTCCTTGGCGATCATCTCCAGCGCCTCGAAGTAGCCGTCGGCGAGCGCCTTGGCCGCTTTCGGGTTGTCGGCGATGAACTTCGGCGTGCAGCCGACCGTGTCCATCACCATCGGGTAGTCGAGCGTGGTGGCGATGATCTTGCCCTTGTCGGGCGCGGCGCGAACGGTGGAGAGATACGGCTCGTAGGTCATCGCCGCGTCGTTCTGTCCGGCAAGGAAGGCCTGCGCGGCCGCCGCCGGCTCGAGGTTCACGACGGTGACGTCCTTCTTCACCGACAGGCCGTTCTTGTGCAGGAACCAAGCAAGCGTGAAGTAGGGCGCGGTGCCAGGCGCCGACGCGCCGATGGTCTTGCCCTTCAGCTCCTTGATCGAGGTGACATTGTTGCGCACGACCATGCCGTCCGCGCCGTAGGACTTGTCGAGCTGGAAGATCTGCTTGGTGGCGACGCCGTTGGCGTTCCACGCGATCCAGGTTTCTACGGTGGTAGCTGCACACTGAATGTCGCCCGACGCAATGGCGAGGTGGCGGTCCTTCTGCGGGATCTTCTTAATGGAGACGTTCAGTCCGTGCTTCTTGTAGATGCCCGCCTCCTTGGCGAGGGTCAGCGGGGCGAAACCCGTCCATCCGGAAATGCCCATGGCAACGGGGGTTTCCTGCGCGGCGAGCGGCGCAGGCAGAACGGCCAAAGCAACGGTGGCCAAAATCGAGAACATCCGACGCATGACGACTTAGCTCCTGGCTAGTTTCGCCCATTTTGGCCTGACGGCGTGCGCGAGTCACGCGTGTATCGAACCATCCAGGCGGCGGACAGTCGCGGAACCTGCTCGGCGGCTGCACAGCGGGAGTGGGGCTTTCGAGTCACGCCAGGATCGTGAAATCCCCTTTGCCATTCCGATGCCGGCGCATTGGGGGGTGGCGGGGGCAAGTGCCGGTTGACGAAAGGAATCGCCACACGTAGGGCGAATAATGAAAACGATCAATGCGATTCGGGGGATATCCAATGATCGTTATTGTGGATGATCGGGAGTCTGTGTCCGAAGGCTATTCCGCGTGGTTCAACCGTGAGGGTGTTTCTGCGACCGGATTGAGTCCGTCCGACTTCGGCAACTGGGTTACGACCGTTTCCGAGCCCGATATTCATGCCGTCGAGGCCTTTTTGCTTGGCGATTGCAGCCAGCGGCACGTGTTTCCGCGCCTGATCAAGGGCCGCACGCGTGCTGCCATCATCGCCATGAACGACACCAAGTCGCTCGACGAGACGCTGGATCTGTTCGCGGCCGGTGTCGACGATGTGGTGCGCAAGCCGATTCATGTCCGCGAGATCATGGCGCGCATCAAGGCAATTCGTACCCGTACGCGCGGCAGAAGCGAAGGCATGGTCGTGGGTGACCTGCGCATATTCTCCGACGGCCGCGATCCGGAGGTGCGCAGCGAGGTTCTGCCGCTGCCGCGCCGCGAGCGGCGCATCCTGGAGTATCTCGTCAACAACATGGGCTGCCGCGTGACCAAGACGCAGATCTTCAACTCGGTGTACGGCCTGTTCAGCGAGGACATCGACGAGAACGTCATCGAGAGTCACATCAGCAAGCTGCGCAAGCGCCTGCGCCATCGGCTCGGCTACGATCCGATCGATTCGCAGCGGTATCTCGGCTACAGGTTGATCAACAACTCGGCGCCTGCTGGCAAAACGGAGGCACCCAAAACCAGTCTCGCGCAAGGTGAACCTGATTTAGTTCTGCACGGCAACTAGATCGGGTGGGGACTGGCCAATGGGCCTCTATGGAATGATGCGGACCAGCGTGTCCGGAATGAACGCGCAGGCCAATCGTTTGAGTACGGTTGCCGACAACATCGCAAACTCCAGCACGACAGGCTACAAGCGCGCGTCGACGGAGTTTTCCAGTTTGATCCTGGAATCCGGTGGCTCGGCCTATGAATCCGGCAGCGTTGAAACCCGCGTCCGCTACGCCATCAGCGAGCAGGGCACGCTGCGCTTCACGACCTCCGTTACCGACCTGTCGGTGAAGGGGCAGGGCTTCTTCCTGGTCAACAATTCAAGCGGTCAGACCTTTTTGACCCGCGCCGGATCGTTCGTGATGAACGGCGACGGCGATCTCATCAATGCCGGCGGGTACCGGCTGATGGGCTACAGCCTCGCTCCCGGAGCGCCGCCGCCGGTGGCCAACGGGACGGCCGGCCTGCAGGTCGTGAACATCGGCGCTCTGGCCATGCAGTCGGATCCGTCCACGGCCGGTGAGCTCTTCGTCAACCTGCCGTCGAATGCGGACGAGGTGACCGGCGACACGCCGCTGGATAACGATGCGGCCTCGGAATACACCGCAAAATCCTCGCTTGTGAGCTATGACAACCTCGGCAACGAGGTGACGCTCGACGTGTACTTCACCAAGACCGGTGCGGACACCTGGCAGGTTGCGGTCTTCAACCAGGCGGATGCCACCAACGGCGGCTTTCCATACGCCACCGGCGCGCTGGTCGACGAGACCCTGACCTTCGATCCAAGCAACGGACAGCTCGATTCCGGCAGCCCGACCTCGATCGACATTCCGGTGCCGGGTGGCGGCACTGTCGCCCTGGACCTGTCGCAGTCGAGCCAGCTGGCGACCGATTACACGGTGCAGGAAGCCAGCATCAACGGCAACGCGCCGAGCGAGCTCGACCGTGTCGAAATCTCCGATGACGGCACGCTCTATGCCGTGTTCCAGAACGGGGCGCGCATCCCGACTTTTCGCATTCCGCTCGCGAACGTGGCGAGCCCCGACAACCTGCAGCCCCTGGCCGGCAACGTCTTCAGTCCAAGTGTGGACTCCGGAAACATCCAGGTCGGTTTTGCGGGTGACGGCGGGTTCGGAAACATGGTGTCGGGCGCGCTGGAGCAATCGACCGTCGATCTGGCGTCGGAACTGACGGCCATGATCGAGTCGGAGCGCAACTACACAGCCAATTCGAAGGTGTTCCAGACGGGATCGGAATTGATGGAGGTGGTGGTCAACCTCAAGCGCTGATGTTGGCTGACCGCCGTTAGAAAGGCGAGGGAATGTCGCTCTCAGCAAGTCTGGGCGTTGCGCTGTCCGGACTTTCTACGACCGCAGAGCAGACAGGCGTCGTCTCGCGCAATGTGGCGCGGGCGAGCGATCCTAACGCTACGCGCAAAATCGCCAACATTGTCACGGCTTCGGGTGGGGGCATCCACCTCGCCTCCGTCACGCGCGCGGCAAACGTGTCGCTCCTGGAGAAGGTGCTGGGAGCGACATCTTCGGCCGCCGCGCAGAAGGCGATTGTTGAGGGCTTGAATCGTCTCAACGAGACCAACGACGATCCCGAGCTGGACCGTTCGCCGGCGGCCATGATCCAAAAGCTGGTGGATTCCATCCAGCAGTATGCATCCGCACCGCACGACTCTATTCGTGCGCAGTCTGCGGTCTCCGCCGCTCAAAACCTTGCTGCCTCACTCAACGATGCGACAAGAACAGTCCAGGACGTACGTGCGCAGGCGGATGCCGGCATCGGGGACTCCGTGGACCGCCTCAACACTCTGTTGTCGCGGTTCGAGACTCTCAACACGGAGATCGTTAAGGCCACGCGCATCGGCGCCGATGTCACCGACTATTTGGATCAGCGCGACGCACTGCTTACGGAGATGTCGGAGGACATCGGCATCCGTACACTGACGCGGTCCAATAACGACATGGCGATCTTCACCGACAGCGGCGTGACGCTGTTCGACGTGAAGGCGCGCAGTCTCACATTCGAAAGAACGTTGTTCTACTCGCCCGGCACCGCCGGCAATGCCGTCTACGCCGACGGGGTGCCGATTGTCGGCGGATCGAGCCCGATGCAGTTGGGCTCCGGCCGGCTCACGGGGCTGGCGGCGGCGCGCGATGACCTCGCTGTCAGCTATCAAAATCAGCTGGATGAAATCGCGCGCGGCTTGATCGAAGCCTTCGCGGAATCCGACCAAACAGGGTTTGCGCTGCCGGACGTGCCCGGTCTCTTCACCTATCCCGGCGCGCCGGCAATGCCGGCGTCAGGGACGCTTGTGGTCGGCCTCGCAGGCAGTATCACCGTCGCAGCGAGCGTGGACCCCTTGCAAGGTGGCGATCTTGCACTGCTGCGTGACGGCGGTATCTCAGGCGATCCATCCTACGTCTACAATACCAGTGGCGGCACCGGATACATCGACCGCCTGGATCAGTTCGTTTCCGCCCTGTCTCAACAGCGGTCGTTCGATCCCGCCGTAGGCTTGGCACCGACAGCCACCCTGGCCGGGTACTCATCGTCATCCGTTGCCTGGTTGCAGGAAGCGCGCAAGACATCCAACGACAACGCCCAATACTCGCAGACGCTGCTGGAGCGTTCGACCGAGGCGTTGTCGAAGGAGACTGGAGTCAACATCGACGAGGAGATGACGACGCTTCTCGAACTGGAGCGCTCCTATCAGGCCTCCACCAGGCTCATAACGAGCATCGACAACATGCTGCGCACGTTGATGAGTATGGCGGGATAGCGCGATGAAGATCTCCTACATCTCCACCAACGCACTTTCGTCGGCGACGCGCCTGTCGATCTACAAGACACAGGAGAAGCTCGCCGAGGCGCAAAAGGAAGTCACCACGGGCCGCCTCGCCGACGTCGGCGCGGCGCTTGGCTACAAGACGGGACAAACGATCTCGCTGCGCCAGGACCACGCCCGGCTTAAAACCATCATCGATACCAACTCGGTGGTCTCGACGCGGTTGTCCGCAAGCCAGGCTGCCTTGAAATCCCTGTCGGACGACGCGCAGTTGTTCGTCGGGCAGCTGATCGGCGCGCGCAACACGGATTCGGGCCCGAAGGTCGTGCAGGCGCAGGCCAAGGCGGCTCTGGTTTCCCTGACAAATGCGCTCAATACGTCGCTCGATGGCGCGTACCTGTTCGCGGGCATAAATGCCGATGTGAAGCCTGTCACCGACTACTACGCCACGCCCACCTCATCCAATCGCCAGGCCGTGGCCGACGCCTTCTTCACTCATTTCGGCTTCAACATAGGCGATCCGGCCGCTCAATCGATCACGGCGGCGGACATGCAGACATTCCTCGACGGAGATTTTGCCAACCTGTTCGAGGACCCCGCCTGGGGCACGGACTGGTCCGGGGCATCCGACCAGAATATCAAGAGCCGGATATCGACCTCGGAGCTGATCGAGACCTCGACCAACGCCAACGACGTGTCGATCCGCAAGCTCGCGAAGGCGCTGACGATGCTGTCCGATCTCGGCGTGGAAGGCCTCAATCGCGGGGCCTTCGAAGCCGTTGTCGATACGGCGGTGCGCCTTGCCGGCGAGTCCGTGCAGAACCTCGCGGAGGAACAGGCGCGGCTCGGCACGGCGCAGGAGCGCGTCAAGAGCGCGAACGACCGGATGGCGATCCAGGTCGACATCCTCACCACGCATATCAGTCTGCTGGAAGCCGTCGATCCCTACGAGGCGTCGACGCGCGTCTCGGCGCTGATGACGCAGGTCGAGACGGCCTACGCCATGACCGCGCGCATACAAAACCTGAGTCTACTGAAGTACCTGCCGCCCGGATAAGCGTCCGTACAGGCGAAGGACAAGAAACTGCACTAGAGACGGAAAGACGCCATGTATCAATTCACCTACGCGGAAGTCCTCGAGGAGATCCCGCAAAGCGCCCGCGACCGCGAGCGCCAGGCGATCGATCGTTCGATCGAGATGCTGGAGGCCGCCGACAAGGTGGGCCCACAGTCGCGAGAGGCCATCGAGGCGCTGCACTTTCTCAGAAGGCTCTGGGGCCTGCTGATGGAAGACCTGGCAAAATCCGAGAACGATCTGCCGGAGCGCTTGCGGGCCGATCTGATCTCGATCGGGCTCTGGATCATGCGCGAGGCGGAAGATATCCGGCTCGGGAAATCCTCCAACTTCCGCGGGATCATCGAGGTTTCGCAGAATATCCGGGACGGCCTGGCAGGCTAGCTCGAACTCACAGCAAAGCAGTCTCGGTCAGAGCATCGCCGAGGAACCAGGAAAGCGCGCCCTATGGCGATTTCAACGGTCACGTCCATACCGCCAACCGCAAATCAGTCCAGCGAGAGCACCACGTCCGCTGCCTCGGCGTCGGTCGACTACAACGCGTTCCTGCGGCTGCTGATCGCGCAGATCAAGCACCAGGATCCCACCAAGCCGATGGATTCGGCACAGCTGATGTCGCAGTTGGCGAGCTTCTCCAACGTCGAGCAGAGCATCAAGATCAACCAGAAGCTCGACTCGCTGATGACTTCTACGGCGCTGTCGCAGATCGAGAGCCTCGTCGGCCGCACCGTCATCTCGTCTGACGGCACAGTGGCCGGCACGGTGATGGCCGTGCGCGTAATTTCCGGCGGTACTGTCGCCATCCTCGAGAACGGGACCGAAGTTCCGCTCGAGCCGGGCGTCATCATAGGCTAGCCCATGAACCAGGCGGACGCTTTGGACATCGTGCAGTCCGCGCTGTGGACTGTGATCGTCGCCTCCGGCCCCGCCATCGGTGCCGCCATGGCGATCGGCATTATCATCGCGCTCCTGCAGGCCCTGACGCAGGTGCAGGAAATGACGCTGACCTTCATCCCGAAGATCATCGCCATCCTGGTGATCTGCTCGCTCACAGCGCCCTTCATCGGGGCGGTGATCTATGCGTTTGCCGAGCAGGTCTACGCCCGCATCGAGGTGGGCTTTTAGCGAACTGGTCGACCCCCTCGTCTGAGGGGATTTTCGCACAAGGTTGACCGGGCAAACTGCCGCCGCGGGCCCTCCAGGCGGTGGTAAGAAATGGCTATTGCAGCAGGTGTAAAACCGGTCGAGCGCAACAGCGCGCAGGACGTCGGCTTTGCCGTCGGCATCGTCCTCATCCTGACGGTGCTGTTCCTGCCGCTGCCCGCCTGGATGATCGATCTGGGGCTGGCCTTCTCGATCGCGCTGTCCGTGCTGATCCTGATGGTGGCGCTATGGATTCAGAAGCCGCTGGATTTCTCCGCCTTTCCGACCGTGCTCCTGCTGGCCACGCTGCTGCGCCTGTCTCTCAATATCGCCACCACGCGGCTCATTCTGTCCGACGGCCATCACGGGGTGGATGCGGCGGGCCACGTGATTGCCGGTTTCGCCGACTTCGTAATGGGCGGCAACTTCGTCATCGGCACCATCGTGTTCGTCATCCTGATTACCGTGAACTTCCTGGTGATCACCAAAGGTGCGACGCGCATCGCCGAAGTCGGCGCCCGATTCACGCTCGATGCCATCCCAGGCAAGCAGATGGCGATCGACGCCGACCTCAATGCCGGCCTGATCGATGACAAGGAGGCAACCCGCCGCCGGCGCGAGCTGGAAGAGGAAAGCGCCTTCTTCGGCTCCATGGACGGTGCCTCGAAGTTCGTCAGGGGCGATGCGATCGCGGGCATCATCATCACGGCCGTCAATGTGTTCGGCGGCATGGTCATCGGCGTAACGCAATACGACCTGTCGGTTGCGCAAGCCGGTGAGGTATTCACCAAGCTGTCCGTCGGCGACGGCCTTGTCACCCAGATCCCGGCGCTGATCGTTTCGCTGGCGGCCGGTCTGCTTGTCTCCAAGGGCGGCACGCGCGGCTCGGCGGAGAAGGCCATTCTGAGCCAGCTTGGCAACTATCCGCGTGCGCTGCTGATGGCCGCCTCCGTCATGTTCATGCTGGCCCTCGCGCCAGGCCTGCCCTTCCTCCCGTTTGCGACGCTCGGCAGCGTCCTGGGCTTCGTGGCCTACCTGGTGCCGCGCCGGAGAGCGGAGGCGAAGGCGCTGGAGGACATGCGCGCCAAGGAGGCCGCCGACGTGGCCGCAGACGAGGTGCGGCAGTCGGTGAAGGAGTCGCTCAAGACGACGGAAATCGAGCTGTGCCTCGGCAAGCAGATCTCCACCGCCTTCCTGCGCCAGCACAACGAGCTGGTGCAGCGCGTCGGCAAGATGCGCCGCAACTTCGCGCGGCAGTACGGCTTCATCGTGCCCGAGATCAAGCTCACGGACGACCTCGCCATTCCGCCCAAGACGTACCAGATCAAGATTCACGGAACTATCGTCGCCAGCGAGGAACTGAGGATCGGTGATGTGCTCGTCGTGGTCGGCGACGGTCCGCGCCCCGATGTTCCGGGCGACGAGACCCGCGAGCCGGCTTTTGGCATGAAGGCGATTTGGGTGCCGGAGACGCTGTCCAACAACGTCAAGCGCGAGGGCTACGCGCCGGTCGACATCATGTCGGTGCTGCTGACGCACCTGCGCGAGGTCATTCGCAGCAATCTCTCACAGCTCCTGTCCTACAAGGACATGCGCACACTGCTGGACCGGCTCGAGCCCGAGTACAAGCGCCTGATCGAGGAGATGATTCCCTCGCAGCTTTCCTACTCCGGCCTGCAGGCGGTGTTGAAGCTGCTGCTGGCGGAGCGCGTGTCCATTCGCAACCTGCATCTGGTGCTGGAGGCGATCGCGGAAGTGGCACCGCACGTGCGCAGGGCCGAGCAGCTTGCCGAGCACGTCCGCACGCGCATGGCGCAGCAGATCTGCGGCGACCTTGCCGAGAACGGCTCGCTGAAGGTGCTGCGCCTCGGCAACCGCTGGGACCTCGCCTTCCATCAGAGCCTGAAGCGGGATGCCAAAGGGGAGGTCATCGAGTTCGACATCGATCCGCGCCAGATCTAGCAGTTCAGCCCCGAGGCCTCCAAGGTGATCCGCACGCATATGGATCAAGGCCATCAGTTCGCGCTGGTCGCAGCGCCGGACGCGCGGCCGTACGTGCGGATGGTGACGGAGCGGCTGTTTGCGACGCTGCCGGTGCTCAGCCACGTCGAGATCGCGCGGGGCGTGCATGTGAAGTCGCTCGGCACGATTTCATGAGTCCGATCACGTCGGAGACGCTGATCGTCGTGTTTCTGCTGTTCTGCCGCATTGGCGGCTGCCTGATGCTGATGCCGGGCTTCTCCAGCACGCGCATCCCGGTGCAGATCCGGCTGTTCGTGACCGTGGCGATTACGCTGGCCCTGACGCCCGTGCTGTTTCCGGTCGTGAACACGGCACTGCCCGACCCAACCCCGCCGACCGTGCTGCGCATGATCTTCTCGGAGATGTTCACCGGCGCACTGATCGGACTGATCGGGCGCCTGTTCTTCATGGCGCTGCAGTTCATGGCGACGGCGGCGGCCCAATTTGCTGGTTTCAGCCCGCTCCCGGGAAGTCCGATCGAGGACACGGAGCCCCTGCCGGCACTGACCACGTTCTTCACGTTGACGGCGACGGTTCTCCTGTTCGCCACCGAGCAGCACCTGGAGATCCTGCGCGCGCTGATCGCGTCCTATTCGGTGATTCCGCTCACCGAGCCGATTGCCACCGAACAAGGGTTGATCAGGCTGGGCGATGCCTTCTCGACGACGTTCATCCTGGCGCTGCAGATCAGCAGTCCGTTCATAGTCTATGCGCTGATCATCAATCTCATGGTCGGCATTGCCAACAAGCTCGTGCCGCAGATCCCGGTCTACTTCATCTCGATGCCGTTCGTGCTCGCGGGCGCGCTGCTGCTTCTGTATTTCACGATCAGCGAAGCCTTGAGCCTGTTCATCGCCGCGTTCATCGCCTGGCTGCAAACGGGATGAACCCAGATGCAGGATAGAGCCGCAAAATCGAAGCGGGTGCTGGCGGCGCAGCAGCAGCTGCATCGCGTGGAGCAATGGAAGCTCGCCGATCTGCAGGGACGGCTGGCGGAGTTGAATGCGGCCCAGATCGACACCATCAGCGCGCTCAACGGCTCCGAGCTGCACGGCCTGTTCATCGAGGCCACTGCGCGACGCCTGCGGTCGCTCGCCGAAGAGGCCCAGAGAGTGACGCTGGACAAGGACAAGCAGTCCATAAAGACAAGCGAGCATGCGGGCCGGGTGCGCGCGGCAGAGCGGTTGGCGCATGCTCTTCAGATCGAGCTCGATAGAGAGATCGAGCGTAAGGAACTTATGGAAATCATTGATCAATATCTGACGAACACCCGCACAAGCCTCCCGTAAGATTTGCCCGCCATAGTTGCCCAATGGCAAGAGCGGGCAAGCTGCCGTGTCGATCCCAACGTCCGTAGATATCGTGCTCGATGTCGCGCGCGCGGCCGATCCCGAAAAGTATCGGGAGGCGGTGCAGCGGCTTACCGAGATGCGGGCAGTGGCTGCGGACGCACAGCCTGCGACCGCGCCGACCAGCAGCGACCAGCGCGTGACCTCGAGCTTTTCGCGCGCTATCGAAGCGAACACCGCCCGGCCCGAAGTGGTGCGCCCGCGCGGGCGTCTCAATGCCTACGGGCAGTTCGAGGCCTTCCTTCTGCAAACGTTCGTGCAGAGCATGCTGCCGAAGAACGCGACCAACGTGTACGGCAAGGGCACGGCGGGCGAGGTCTGGCGGTCGATGCTGGCCGAGCGGATCGGCGAGGAACTCGCCAAGAGCGGCCAGGTCGGAATAGCCTCCCGTCTGGAGGCGCCGGCGCGGCAAGCACCCGCGGCTTCGGAAACGGGCCCCAGCGCCGTTGTGGCATCGGCACAGCCACAGATCCGGCCGGAGGTACCACAGAATACCGAGACCGACGCGGAGGCGGCGCGATGGGCCGCCTCAACCCAACCTTCAACCGACCGGAGTTAGCACCATGCTCGGACAACAGCGCCTCGGGGCCGCTGCGGGTAGAGGCCTTCCTGCGGATGACGTTGCCAGCTTGGCGACCGCGCTGCTGAAAAGCGCCATTGAGCGCCTGGAGGAGGTGATCGATCAGGAAACGGCCGCGTTGCAACGACGGACGTCGGTCGATCTCAATGATTTCAACGACCGCAAGAGCCACGGCCTCGTCGAGCTGACGCGGGCAATGCGTTTCTTCGAGGCAACGCCGCCGGAGCCTTACCTCGTCACCGCGCTCACGACGCTTCGCTCGAAGTTGGAGATCAACCGGGCGATGCTCGCCACGCACCTGGAAGCCGTGCGCGAGGTGTCGACGGTGATCGCCGATGCCATGCAGAACGCCGACTCCGACGGGACATATGCGCCGGTGCTCAAAGGCGGCGCCCGGACGTCATGATCAAGACGATCCTTGCCGGCACCTGGGCCTGCGTGGTGACGCTGGGGGCAACCTACGGTGCCGTCTCGTGGCAGTCATCGGCGGCGCCCGCGACGCATGCGGAGCCCGAGCGGCTTTACGGCGGGCTGGAGACGGTCAGGACCAGAATGATCAGCGTGCCCGTGATCCGCTCCGGTGCGATCCAGGGCTACGTGATGGCGCAGTTCTCGTTCTCGGCCGATGCGCAAACGCTCAAGAAGCTGTCGCTCAAGGCCGAGGTCGTGGTTCTGGATGAGGCTTTTCGGGCCATCTATAGCGACGACACGCTGGATTTCAAAAGCTTGAAGAAGCAGGACTGGCCGGCGATCGCGAAAAAGATCGTGGAGGGGTCGAATACGCGCTTCGGGACGAAGATCATCGACGACATCTTCGTGCAGGAGTTCGGCTACGTGAACAAGGACGGCATACGCGCCGGCGGCAAGCGCGGCAGCTAGCGCCTGCGGCAACGGGCTCTACTCGGCCGCGAACGCCTTGGCGACCTCCTGGAAGGCGTCGACCGACGCGGGATCATCGGGGCTCTGGCGCATCACGTCGTACACCCTCGGCACCAGATGGATGGCCTTGTCGAGGTCGGGGTCGGAGCCCTGACGGTAGCCGCCGATGAGGCGAAGGTCGCGCGTGTCCTCGTAGCGCGAGATCATGGCGCGGATTTTCATGACGACCGACCACTGCTCGGGCGTGCAGCTTGCACGCGCAAGGCGGGACACGCTCGTCAGCATGTTGACGGCTGGGAAGCGGCCCTGGTCGGCGATGGCGCGATCAAGAACGATGTGGCCGTCGAGCGTGCCGCGGATGCTGTCGGCGACCGGATCGTTGTGGTCGTCGCCGTCGACCAGGACGGAGAATACGCCTGTGATCGAGCCCGCGCCTTCCTCGCCGGGGCCTGCCCGCTCCAGAAACCGCGGCAGCTCGCTGAACACGCTCGGTGTGTAACCGCGCGAAACCGGCGGCTCGCCCGAGGCAAGCGCGACGTCGCGTGCCGCGTGGGCGTAGCGGGTGACAGAATCCACGATAAGGAGGACGTTCTCGCCGCGATCGCGGAAGTACTCCGCGACGCACATGGCCGTCTTGGGCGCCAGCCGGCGCATCATGGGGCTTTCGTCGCCGGTGGCCACAATGGTCACCGAGTTTGCGCGGGCGTCCTTCAGTGCATCCTCGAGGAAGTCGCGGACCTCGCGGCCGCGCTCTCCCACCAGCGCAATGACGGCCGTGTCGAAGCCGCGCGACCGGGCCAGCATGGCGAGCAGGGTTGATTTACCGATGCCCGATCCGGCGAAGATGCCGATGCGCTGGCCGGCGCACAGCGGGGTGAAGAAATCGACGACCCTGACGCCGGTCTTGAGCGGCGTCTTAACGCGCTGGCGCCGCATGGCAGGCGGCGGCTCGCGATCCCCCGGCACGGATCGCGCGCCCTGCACCAGCGGTTCGCCGCCGTCGATGGGGGCGCCGAGAGCGTTGACGATGCGGCCCTTCCAGGAGGCGTGCGGACTGAGCGTCAAGGCGCCGCGGCGGCGGGCGACGGTGCCAAGACCCGCGCGCATGGTGGTATCGAACGGTTTCACCGTGACACCGCGCTCGTCGACGCGGATGACCTCGGCGAGATCGCCGCCGGCCGCGCCGGTCATGAGCTCCAGGCATTCGCCGAGCTTCACGAAGGGGGACAGGCCCGATACGCGGCAGTATGCGGGCGCAACCTCGGTGACGATGCCGTTGATCTGCAGATTGGGCGTGCTTGCTGCGGCCGTGACGGCACGTGCCAGGCGTTCGAGGCGATTGGGCCCGGGGTCAGGCGTAGGACGATTGCTCAAGTGGTGGATCCGAGGGCCTTAATGGCATCCTGCAGGGAGGTTTCGGACGCCGTGAGCGATGCCGAAACCATCTCGAAGGCGCGCGTGACCGAGATGAGCCGTGTCATTTCCATCACGGCGTTGACGTTGGAGTTCTCGATGAAGCCCTGCGACACGCCCGAGCGCGTGAAGTCCACGACCGGGGTGGCGGGGCGGTCCGGAATGACGCCCGAGTTCTGATAGCGGGTCAGGTTGGCGGTGCTTTCGATATTGAAAAGGCCGACCGCGCCGATCTGGCGATTACCCTGGAAGATGGTACCGTCGCGGGCGATGCGCGGCGGGCCGCCGTTGGGATCGAGCAGCAGCGGGGCGCCGCCGGCATCGAGAATTTGGTGGCCGGATAGCGTCTGCAACTCGCCGGTGGGTGTCATGCGCAACCGTCCGTCGCGCGTATAGGCCTGGCCGGTCGGCGTCTGCATGGAGAGCCAGGCATCGCCCTCGACGGCGAGATCCAGCGCATTGTCGGTCTTCACGAACTCGCCCGAGCGGCGGGACAGGTAGCTCGGACCGCTGGCTGAGAAGGCGATGGAATCGCTGCCGGCCTGGGCCAGAACGGTTTCAAACCTCACCTCTTCGGCGCGAAAGCCGGCTGTCGTCGCGTTGGCGACGTTGTGCGCGATGGTATCGAGGCGCTTCTGCAACGCGACCTGGGCGGCCACGCCGACATAGAGATTTCCTTGCACAGTCGCGCTCCTTGGCAGCCGTTGCGCGCATTGCGGCTCGCGCCGGCCGGACGTGTCCTGCAGAGATGCAAAGTTGCCGCAACGGGCTTGCCCGAAGCTGGTCGTTGCCGCGCCGGCGCCGCCAAATCAGGCTCGCGCAAGGACAATCGGGTTTAGAGAAGGTTGGGGTTTTTCGACTTGGGGGTGCCCGTGACGATCATCGTCGGGCTCGTTATCACGCTCGGCTGTGTGCTCGGTGGTTTCATGGCCATGGGCGGGCACGTGGGCGTCATCTGGCAGCCCTGGGAATACGTGATCATCTGCGGGTCCGCATTCGGCACGTTCATCGTGGCCAACCCCATGAAGACGATCAAGGATAGCGGCAAGGGCATCATCGAGGCCTTCAAGCACTCCGTTCCCAAGAAGCGCGAATACCTGGATGTGCTGGGCGTGCTCTATGCCCTGATGCGGGAGTTGAGGAGCAAGCCGCGCAACGAGGTGGAAGCGCACTTCGACGATCCGGAGCAGTCGCCGATCTTCCAGAAATTCCCGAGCGTGGTGAAGAACGACGAGCTGCTGACCTTCATCTGCGACTACTGCCGCCTCATCATCATCGGCAACGCTCGCACGCACGAGATCGAGTCGCTGATGGATGAGGAAATTCAGACCATCAAGCACGACAAGCTGAAGGCCTACCACTCGATGGTCACCATCTCGGAGGCCTTTCCGGCGCTGGGCATCGTGGCGGCGGTGCTCGGCGTGATCAAGGCCATGGGCGCGCTCGACCAGGCGCCGGAGTATCTCGGCGCCCTCATCGGCGCCGCACTGGTCGGCACGTTTGCCGGCATCTTCTTCTCCTACGCGGTGGTTTCGCCCATCGCGCACAACATCAAGATCGTACGCGAGAAGAAGTTGCGCCTGTATGTGATCGTCAAGCAGACGCTGCTGGCCTTCATGAACGGAGCGATGCCGCAGATTGCGCTGGAGCACGGCCGCAAGACGATATCGGCCTATGAACGGCCGACCATCGACGAGGTCGAGCAGGAGACCCTGGCTCCGGGCGGTGGCGGTGACGCCGCAGCGGCACGCAAGGAGGCAGCGTAGTCGAGCATGGCGGGCCAGGGCACACAAGCCGAAGCGGGGCGCGACAGCCTCGCGGAGCTGTTTACCGGCGCGTCGAATTTCGTCGAGCGCATTCCCATGCTGCGCGTCGGCTTCGATCGGGCGGCGCTTGCCTGCACCGAGGAAATGGCAGGCGCGTCGGACCTGCCCCTGCAACTGGCGCTTCAGGCTGTCAGGAGCGGCACGGCGGCGGAGCTGCTGCAGGGCTTCGATGGCGCCAGTGTGGTTGGCGTCGTGCACGCTGCCAGGTGGAACTCGCGCCTCGTCATCCTGCTAGACCGGGATGCCGTGTTCGCCGTCGTGGAGTCGATGCTCGGCGGCGATGGTTCGCAGCCCATGCCCAAAGTGGAGCGGCCGTTCTCGCGCATAGAGCTGCGCGTGGCGGAATCCTTTATCGGCCGCGTCGCCAGGGCGCTTCAGACAGGCCTGACGGGGATCGCCGATACCTCCCTTGCTCTCGAATCGAGCGGGCCGGAGCTGGACTACGACGCGATCGGGCGCCGCAACGGCGCTGTCGTCGCCGCCAAGTTCCGGTTGAGTGCCGGCGAGTTGGGCGGCTCTGTCATTGTCGCCATCCCGCGCGCGGCCATCGCACCTTTGCGCCATGCGCTCAGCCGCGTGCCGGCCAAGGAAGGGCCGCCGGTCGACCCCGCCTGGCGGGACGAGATCCAGACCCAGGTCTCGCGTGCGCAGATCGTGCTCAGCGCCATTCTCGACGAACGGCCTGCGACGCTGGCGGAGATCGCCGGGTTCGAGGTCGGCAAGATCGTCGAGCTCAACGCCACGGCCAACAGCCGCATGCGCCTGGAGTGCAATGGCGAGCGGCTCATGTGGTGCCACCTCGGCAAGGCGCAAGGCAAGTACACCCTGCGCGTCGAGGGGCCGATCGATCGCGAGCAGGAATTCATGGACGACATCTTGGCAAGCTAGAACCTGAACACTTACGCCGGCGACCGGCGCATCGGATGAGACGCACATGACACAAGCTACGCAGCCGCAAAGCGCGAAGTCCCTGCTGGAGGAATATGCGGCAGAGGTCGCCAGGGGGCCCGATGGCGCACCACAGCCCGGCGCTACGGCCAAGCGCAGTCCGCTTGCGGCCGACGGTGACGCCGGCAACATCGATCTCATCATGCGCATCCCGGTGACGGTGAAGGTGGTGCTCGGCTCCGCCGTGATGCCGGTCGCCAACCTGACCAAGCTCGGCCGCGGCGCCGTCATCCCGCTCGACCGCCGGGTCGGCGAGCCGGTCGAGGTGGTCGTCAACGGCCGCATCATCGCCCGCGGCGAGGTGGTCGTGGTGGACGAGGCCACCTCGCGCTTCGGCGTGTCGCTGACGGAGATCATGAGCCCGTCCGCGAACGACAAGGCGTCCTAAGGCCCACCTATGAGCGCGGCAGCTTCGGCCAAACCAGCGCAGCAAATCCCATCGCTTTCCGGCGCGGAAAAGGTGGCGGTGCTGCTGCTTGCGCTCGGCAAGCCGCGCGCGGCCAAGCTGCTGAAGCGGTTCGATCCCGAAGAGCTGAAGCTTCTGACGCAGCTAGCTGGCGACTTGCAGCCGATCGGCGCATCCGACCTGGAAGTGCTGGTCGAGGAATTTGCGCAGAGGTTCTCAAGCGGCATCAACTTCGTCGGCACCGAGAAGGAGGTGAAGAGCCTTCTGTCGGACGTGATGACGGAGGATCAGCTTGCCGGCGTGATGGGCGACGAGCAGGAGGAGGCAGGGGAGGCGCCCGAGCCCCTCTGGGACAAGATCGCCAAGCTGAAGGACGACGTGCTGCGGGCCTACATCCAGGGCGAGCATCCGCAATCCGCGTCGATGATTTTGTCGCGCCTCGGGCCGGAGGTGTCGGCGAGGCTGCTGAGCGGACTGCAGGCAAAGGAGCGCAACGCGCTGCTCATCAGGATGCTCGGCATCAAGCGCGTCGCCGCGGATGCCGCGCAGGCCGTGGAGCAGGCCATAGCCGAAGATCTGCTGTCCAAATCGGCGGGCGGCTCGCATGCGGGTATCGCCGACATCCTGAACAGGATGGAGAAGTCGCAATCGGAAGACCTGCTGAAGGACCTTGCGGAGACCCGCCCCGACGATGCGAAGGCGCTGAAGGGCATGCTGTTCACGTTCATCGATCTCATCAACCTGCCGGCGAAGTCGCGCACGCTGGTTCTCGACCAGGTGCCGATCGAGCGCCTGGTTGCGGCGCTCAAGGGTACGGACAGCGCGTTCCAGGGAGAGATCCTGTCGTCGCTGGCGGCGCGCTCCCGGCGCATGGTGGAGGCGGAGTTGCAGGGCGGCGGCAGCGCCTCGGACCGCGAGGTGGCGGATGCGCGGCGCGCCATTGTCGATACCGTCTTGAAGATGATGGCCAAAGGCGAAATCTCACTGCCGTCGCCGGATGCCGTCGTCGATGAAATCACCGTCTAGGGGGGCATACCACGGTGTCTGACGCCCCCGACAAGGAAAGCAAAACCGAGGAAGCAACCGAGAAAAAAATCTCGGATGCCGTCGAGAAGGGCAACGTGCCGTTCTCGAAGGAAGCGGCCATGCTCGCCTCGCTGCTCGGGATGGTCATCATCGCCGGCTTCATCCTGTCGAACAACGTCGGGCGCCTGAATTTCTCGCTGGCGCGCCTGATCGACAACGCCGCCGGCTGGCCGGTGCAGAACGGCGGGGACGCGGTGCGTCTCCTGGAGGAGATCGGACTCGAGGTGCTGCGGCTGCTGCTGCCCATCGTTGCGATCCTGACTGTGGCCGGCATGCTCTCGTCTTTCTTTCAGAACTCGCCACGACTGGTGTTGGACCGCATCCAGCCCAAGCTCTCCAGGATCTCCATAACAAGCGGCTGGACGCGCATTTTCGGTGCGCACGGCATGGTCGAGTTCCTGAAGTCCGTGGTGAAGCTGGGGGCGGTTTGCATCTTCGGCTATCTGCTGCTGCGTTCCGCTCATGACGAGGTCATGAGCGCGATGATCACCGAGCCGAGCGCGCTGCCCTACCTCATTCTGAGCATCGGGACCCGTCTTGTGACAGCGGTTGCCGTTGCTACCATCATCCTGGTGGCGGCCGATCTCGTCTGGAGCCGCCTGTTCTGGCTGCGCGAACTCAGAATGACGCGCCAGGAGGTCAAGGATGAGATGAAGCAGGTCGACGGCGACCCGATGGTGAAGGCTCGCATGCGCTCCCTGGCGCGCGACCGCAACCGCAAGCGCATGATGGCCGCGGTGCCGAAAGCGACCTTCGTGGTGACCAATCCGACACACTACGCAGTCGCCCTGCGCTACGTGAAGGAGGAGGGCGGGGCGCCGATGGTCGTTGCCAAGGGGCAGGACCTGATCGCCCTCAAGATTCGCGAGATCGCGACGCAGAACTCGATCCCGATCATCGAGGACAAGCTGCTGGCCCGTTCGCTCTACAAGGCAGTCGAGGTCAACAAGATGATCCCGCCGGAGTTCTACAAGGCAGTGGCGGAGGTCGTTTTCTTCCTGTTCGCGCGTCGTGGCGTTGAGCCGAAGGTCGCCGGCTAGAGAGCGGGTCATGCAGAGGCAAGGCAGAAGCTATACCGAAGAGCGCGAGCGGGCGCTGGCTGACGGCATCAAGGAGGTGGCGTCCGAGCTGAGGCTGATCGACCCTGCCGATTTCGTGGCGTTCATCCGGACCGGCCAATTCGGCAACATAGACACCTTAGTGAGCTCGTCGGCCGAGCTGTACTTCAAGCCGGAGACCCTGAAATTCGGGTTGTCGGGCGACATCGACCTTAACTGGGGATGCACACCGGCGGTGTCGTTGGACATGGAGTTCCACTACATGCAGGTGAACATCTACTTCCGCCTGCTGCTGGAGGCACTGCATGCGGGCATCGAGATCGACTATATCGCGTTCGACGAGAGCTCGGACGACCCCGACGTCAACACGCGACGCCTGGTCGATGCTATCGCGGCGGCCCGGCTGATCCCGAACTGACCGGCCTGGTGCCCGCGCGCAAGCCTCGGACAAGATAACCGCCCTAAACTATTGCAGTTGCTGGAATTGCGAATTCAGCTGGGGCCGGCATGCAACTCTTCAATGTCATTTCCCGCCACAACCAGTGGCTGTCCGTCCGCCAGTCGACGATTGCCGGCAACGTTGCCAATGCCAATACGCCGGGCTTCCGGGCGCAGGACGTGCAGCCCTTCGAGATGGCGGTGGAGCAGGCGCGGCTGGCGATGGCCGCGACGCAGCCGGGACATATCGCGACAGGCGGCCCGACCGTTGTCGCCACCGAGGTCCGGCGCGAAGCGCCCTGGGAGACGTCACTCTCCGGCAACAACGTGACGCTCGAGCAGGAACTGATGAAGGCGGGTGAGGTGAACCGGGCATATCGCCTGAACACCAGCATTGCCAAGGTTTTCCATCGCATGCTGATGACGAGCGCTAGGGTCTAGCGCCAA
>CADEEC010000009.1:0-15869 GCA_902826255.1 uncultured Hyphomicrobiales bacterium
ACAACCGTCTCAATCAAGGTTGGATTCTCTTGAATCCGCCCAAGTAGCGCTGGTTTGATTTCGACAAAATAGCCGTTTATCGACACGCCTAGTCCTTCTCAAACGTGTAATCAAAATCGCAGTGGCTCGCGCCCTGCATGATGGTCTGCGTGCGCTTCAGCTTGATGCGGTCGTCATAGCCTTCGCAGAAGGTGCCGTCGCGCTGGCACGACAGCAGGTGGCCGATCTCGCCAAGCCCCATGTCGCGGTACATCTCGGCGTATTTGCAGCGCGTGACGTTGTAGCGATAGCGCGTGTCAGTGTGCTCCTTGACCTCGATGGTCAGCGACTCCCCGCGCAGCCACGGCTCCTGCCGCGCGATGAACGTCTCCAGCGAGGTCTTCCCACCCGCCGCCTTGGCCAGCTCCGCCGCCTGCTCCATGGCCGACTTGCGCACCGCTTCCGCGATCGCCCTTTGCGCCACCTGCGTTCCGTGGCTCGCTTTCAGCGCGTCGTACACGTGCTTGAGGATGGCGGCTTCGATGCGCCGCTTCTCCAGCATGGCCATGGTCTGCGTGTCGGACATGGGGGAGCCTCCAAGGATGCTGTCTCGACGCTACCCGAGGTCTAGGGTGCCGGCAAACATCGAAGCCCGCTGCGGCCCACTTGCCCGCACGGACCAGGTCATGGCCGTGGCAGGGAATTTATACTGGCAAGGGGTTGGCCGCCGTGGTGGCGGCCAGAGGTAGGTAACAGTCGCTCCGCACGACAAGGCTAGGCCCGCCGACGTGCATGATAGGTCAGCGCCATCCCGATCGCATGGCGCAGGGCGGCGCGCGGCAATCGCGCGCCTTGAGCAAGAACAAGCGCACGATTGCCTTCGAACGTCAGGTCATCCGCATAAAGCTCCCGCAGATCGGCGACCAATGTCGTCGTGCAATGCAGAAACATTGCGTAGGCGCCCGGGCGCAGTTTGAGAGCATCAATCCGAATCGTCGTCCCCACTCGGGGTCGCGACGGCAAGTAAGACGGCTGCCCCCACTTCAATGTCTCTACCAGCGGCCCAACACCTTGGGTCTCGCGCGCGGTGTCGAAGATCAATTGGCGAAGCGCAAGCAGATCGGTACGCAAGCCGGCCGGGTAGGCGTCGAACACGGCTTTCACGGCCGGGTCTGCAAATGGCTTTCGCTTTGCCAAGGGGGCCTGCGGATTTCTCAGCGGGGCTCGCCGGCGGCGCGCTGCTCCGCCAGCCAGCCGTCGTAATCGAGCACCGCCTGCAGCAACACCTGCGCCCCGTGCGCACACTGCTCCTTGGACGTGAACTCGGACTCGTTGTGGCTGATGCCGCCCTTGCACGGTACGAAGATCATCGCCGTCGGCGCCACGCGTGCGACATAGGCCGCATCGTGGCCGGCGCCCGAGACCATATCGCGCACCGACAGCCCGGAAATCTTGGCCGCCTTGCGCACCGCGTCCACGCAACGCGCATCGAACGCCACCGGCGGCTGGTCCCATATTCTGGTCGACGCCACCTCCACGCCTAGCGGCGCCCCGACACCGGCGAGCATCGCCGTCAGCTCATCCTCCATCGCCTGCAGCACGGCCGCATCGGGATGGCGCATGTCGATCGTCAGAAACACCTCGCCCGGCACCACGTTGGGCGAGTTCGGCTTCACCTGCAACGATCCCACCGTCGCCACCGCCAGCGGCGGATGCGCGTGGGCAATCTTGTCGACCTCCTGAATGATTTGGGCGGCGCCCATCAGCGCATTCTTGCGCAGCCGCATGGGCGTGGCGCCGGTGTGTGCGTCCTGCCCGGTGACCGTGACCTCGAACCAGCGGATACCCTGCACGCCGGTGACCGAGCCGACCTCGATGCCCTCCGCTTCCAGGATCGGCCCCTGCTCGATGTGCAGCTCGAAGAACGCCGACAGCGGATGGTCGCCGCAGCGCTGGCTGCCCCGCTGCCCGATCGCCGACAGGGCGTCGCCGAACGTCACGCCCGCAGGGTCGGTGCGGTTGTAGGCCCAATCGTGCGCGAAGACTTTGGCGAACACGCCCGAGGCCAGCATGGCGGGGGTGAAGCGCGAGCCTTCCTCATTGGTCCAGTTCACCACCTCGATCGGCGCGTAGGTTGTATAGCCGGCGTCATGCAGCGTGCGCACGACCTCCAGCGCCGCCAGCACCCCGAGGTTGCCGTCGAACTTGCCGCCCGTGGGTTGCGTATCCAAGTGGCTGCCGATGGCAATCGGTGGAATGTCGCTCCGCTGCCCCTCGCGCCGCGCGAACATGACTCCCATGTCGTCGACGGTCACGGTACAGCCCAGGCTTCTCGCCGTGTTGCTGAACCAATCGCGGACCTGCAAGTCGAGGTCCGTCAGCGTCAGCCTGCGCACACCGCCCTTCGGCGTGCCCCCTATGGTGGCCGTCTGCATGAGATTGTCCCACAGACGGGTGGCGTCGGTTCTCAAGTTGCGCATGGCAGCCAGTCGCTCTCACGCCCCCGGCAGGTCGGCCGTGTACAGAACTGAAACAACCGAAAAACGCATTGTTCACGAGCCATTACAGCTTCTTTCACGCTCAGCCGATTAAGTAAAGCAGACCTGATCAGGACTACCAGCCGACGACCCGTGATGAGAAACATCTTCTTAATAAAGCGCCGCGTGAGACGTGCACTTGGGCAAACGAGCGTTGTCCTCGGCGTGGCTATGATCGCGATGCTGTGGGCCGGCATCTATCTCAAGTATCGCGATCAGGCCGCCAGCGACTATCACGATGCTGTTCGCTCCACCGTCAATCTCACGATGCTGTTCGAGGAGCACGTTCAGCGCGCCATCGGCGAGGCCGGCAAATCTCTCTACATCATCCGCCGTGCCGTCGAGAGGCGCACCAGCGACGACGATTTCGCGCGCATCGTCACCAACCCCGAGCTCAGCAGCGACCTCATCGTCCAGTTCGCCATCATGGACGCCAACGGGATGATGCGCATCTCGAGTGCCACGCCGGACTCGACAAAACTCATCGACCTCAGCGACCGCGAGCATTTTCTTGCGCAGAAGAACAGCGACAAGGACGAGCTCTATATCAGCGGTCCGATGATCGGCCGCGCCTCCGGCAAGTGGTCGATCCAGCTCACCCGCAAATTCAACGCACCGGACGGGTCGTTCGGCGGGGTTGTCGTCGCATCCCTCAATCCCGATCATTTCACGCGCTTCTACGAAGCCCTCAATCTGGGCGAGACAGCCTCCATCAGCTTGGTGGGATTTGACGGTCGCGTGCGTGCAACCGGCGGCGCGAAAGGCCATGGCCGCTTTGCCATGGGACAGAACCTGTCCGGCAGCAAGCTCCTGAAGGCGATTGGCGAGGAGGACAACGGCACGTTCCTCGACAAAACGGACAATGCTCCTTCGCGCATCGTTGCGTTCCGCCGCGTGCAGGGGTCGCCGCTGGCCGTCAGCGTCAGCGTGACAGAGAAGGAGGTCTCGCAAGCTGCGCTGTCCGATGCCACGCGCCATACCTTCGGCGGTGCCCTTCTGACGCTCATCATTCTCGCGGTCATGATCAACGGCTCGCGCGGCGAGCTCGGGCTCCAGCTGGCGAAGGCCAAGCTCTTGCGCAGCCAGCGGCGTGCCCTGCAGAAGTCCGAGCAGCTCCGGCTGACGCTCGACAGCATCAACCAGGGCATCATTCTCGTCACCAAGGATCTGCGGCTGCCCGTGATCAACCGTCAGGCCGTGCGCCTGCTCGATCTCCCGGACACCTACCTGGAGCGCGCGCCCACGTTCGACGAGCTCGTTTGGTACCAGGAGAGGCGCGGCGAGTTCACCTCCATGCCGATCGCCGAGGGCATCACGCCGCTCGAGCATCTCACCAAGGTGGGCAGCGACGGCACCTTCCCGACGTTCGAGCGCGCGCGGCCGAACGGCACGCTGCTCGAGGTTGCGACCATCCTGCTGCCCGACGGCGGCTTCGTGCGGACCTTCACGGACATCACGCACCGCCGGCAGGCCCAGGAAACAGTGGCCCGTCTCGCTTCCGAAGACGCCCTGACGGGCCTCGCCAACCGGCGCCTGTTCCGCGAGCAGCTCGAAAGCCGGTGCCAGCAATATCACATGCCCGGCGGCGAAGAGGACCCGGGCTTTGCCTTGCTGTGCCTCGATCTCGACTGGTTCAAGGAAATCAACGACACGCTCGGCCACTGGATCGGCGACGCGCTGCTCAAAGCGGTTGCCGAACGCCTGTCCTCCACGCTGCGCGGCGGCCGGGCCATCGCGCGTCTCGGCGGCGACGAGTTTGCCGTCCTGCTGCCGCACACCAACTCCGCCCAGAAAACAGAGGCGCTCGCCACACGCATCATCTCGCTGCTGTCGCAGCCCTATGAGATTTACGGGCACCACATCCAGACCGGCGCCAGCATCGGCATCGCACTTGCTCCGCATGACGGCAACGATCCCGACCTGCTGATGAAGGCCGCCGACATGGCGCTGTATGCCGCCAAGTCGGCCGGTCGCGGCACCTATCGCTTCTTCCACAAGAGCATGGCCGATCAGCTGCGCGCCAAGCGTCAGCTCGAGCTCGACCTGCGCAGCGCCATCGAGAACGACGAGCTCGAGTTGCACTACCAGCCGCTGCTCAACGTCGAGGGCGAGACCATTACCGGCTTCGAGGCGCTCATGCGCTGGCGCCATCCCACGCGCGGCATGGTGCAGCCGAGCGAGTTCATCCCGCTGGCCGAGGAAACCGGCCTCATCACCGATCTCGGTGCCTGGGCGCTGCGCAAGGCCTGCGCACAGGCGGCCACCTGGCCGGAGCACATCTACGTGGCCGTCAACGTATCGCCCATCCAGTTCAGGGATGGCGATCTGACAGCCACCATCTCGGCCGCGTTGCGCGAGGCGAACCTGTCGCCGAGCCGCCTCGAGCTGGAGATCACCGAGACAATCCTCATGCAGGAGTGCGAAGCCACCGTGCAGGTGCTGCGCCGGCTGCGCGCCATCGGCATCCGCATCTCGATGGACGACTTCGGCACCGGCTATTCGTCGCTGAGCTACCTGCGCAGCTTCCCGCTGAGCAAGATCAAGATCGACCGCGCCTTCGTGAAGGATCTCGGCGTCACGGCCGCGAGCGAGGTCATCATCCGCTCTATCATCGACATCGCCCGCACCCTTGAGATGACCACCACCGCCGAGGGCGTCGAGACGGCAGAGCAGTTCAAGCTGCTGCAGACACTGGGATGCAGCGAGGCGCAGGGCTACTTCCTGAGCAGGCCGTTGACCCCGGACAAGCTTGCCGGCGTGATCCGGGAACGCTCTTCAAAATCGCTGGCAGCCTGACGGAGGAAGATGGGATGCACACCGAAAGCCATCACGAGACACGCACAGCCGCGGCCGCAACCACCTGCGACGCCGGTCAAGCGCGCAAAAGCAATCTTGCCGCCGCTGGCATCGTCAGCGCCATGCTCGGCATCATCCTGTTGCACGGCCTGGTCTGGATCAAGCCGAGAAACGGCGAGACGGCGATGGCGCCGCATGCGTCCCAGCCGTCTTCCCTGCAAGGCCTGCTGCGGGGCATCTGACGGACGCCCCGCACACGCAGCCTACGAGCGGATCAGCAGCAGCACGCCGGTTCCGAGCAGCACGTACAGCACCACCGAGCGGAACTGCGCCGCCGGGATGTGCGCGCGCATCCTGTTGCCGAACTCGACGCCGATCAGCGCCGGAACCACCGCCAACAGCGACGCCACCGCCAGCTCCGGCGTCAGCACGCCCGCCGAGAACAGCCCGGCCGCCAGGCAGACGGACGCCAGCATGACGGCGAGGTTGATCGCCTGCACCATTCGGTTGGGGTCGAGATCCAGCGCCATCATGTAGGGAAACAGCGGCATCACCTGCGAGCCGGTCAAGCCCGTCAGCACGCCGTTGGCAAACCCGGTCGGCACCTGCAGCGCGTGCTCGTAGGTTTTGGGGAGCAGCAGGTGCGGCCGGTACAGCGTCATCAGCACATAGCCGATGATGATGATCCCGAGCGTGCGCACGGCGATCGACTGCGCGATCCACACCAGGAGGCAGATGCCGACCGCGATGCCCGGCAGCATGGCCACGTACAGCCGTGAGAACCGGCGCGCGGTCTCCGTGAAGTGTCCCGCGGTGAACGCCACCGACACGTTGGTCGCCATGGCGGGAATGATCACCAGCGCCATTGCCGGCTTGAGGCCGATGGCCGACACCAGGAACGGCAGGGCGCACGACGCGTAGCCGAGGCCCGTCGCACCCTTGACAATACCGGCTAGAAACAACCCTGCGCCCGCAAGCGCGAGCAGACTCCAGTCCATAGACCGTCTCCTTCCTGAGGACACCTGCATTGCCCGCACGCGGGCTACGTCGCCAAGCGCGAGCGGGCAGCAGGCGATCAGCTGGCGAGCGTCTCGGGAACAGGCGCGGGCAGGAACCAGGGCTTCACGCTGGTGCCGCGCTTGATGGAGTACATGTAGAAGATCGGCAGCTTGTCGGGGAACAGCGGCCGGCTTTCGCGGCCGTTGAAGGTCGCAAAGATCGACGACGGAAAGAAATGTTCGATCACGCGCCGCTCGATCATGTTCATCGCATAGTATTGGCGCGCACCCTCGAGCGTGGAGGCTCCGCCGCGATACCAGCGCTCGGCACTGCGATAAAGCGTTTCGAGGATCTCCTCGGACGGCTCCGCGTCGTCGATGGTGAGCCCGCGCCCCGCCATGTCCGTCAGTTCGCTCAGCAGGTAGCACTCGAACCCGCGCTTGACCGCCTCGGCCTCGACGGCCGTGTAGTACTTGGTGATCAGTTGCGCCTGGTGGCCGTTGTGGCCGGCGTGCGTGTCGGTCAGCACCAGGCTGATGGATGCGCCCATCGGATAAACAGCCTTCACGCGCGCTGCGAGCGAGGCGAGATAGTCCATGCACTGGGTATCGAAGTGCTCGACCTCGCAACGCGGGCCCTTGCCCCAGTAGAACACGAACGACACCGGCTGGCGGCGCATGACGGCGCGGCCGACGAACTGCGTCAGCAGCGCGATATCCGACGGCTGCTCGCGCTTGTAGGCCCAGGTGTTGAAGGATTGAACGACTTTGCCGACCACATCCCCGCTGGGGAGTTTTTTGAGGTTACGGCCACACTCAAGAGCGACGGACTTCTCCGTCGACGCCACGACTTCCATACGACCCCCTTACGCATCACAACACGCTGCAACGCCCCTCCAGCGCCGCAGACGTCTGGCTCTAGTGGAGGTTGCAATTAAGGCCTATGGTTACTCAAAATAGTTAAAAAAGCGTTAAACTTCATGGATTCGTAAGAGTTTTTAGCAATTCATTAAACCGACTCAGCCGGCACACCCCGCACCGGTATGCTGAATATTGGCCGGCTGATCGAGGCTAGGGCTTGGTCCCCGGGGGCGGTATCTGAGAGGTCGCAAGGCCCGCTTTGTCCAGCGCGCGGCGCACGCTGCCCGAGCCGATGGCGGCATCCACGAAGGCGGTCGCGTAGGCAAGGCCCGAAGCCTTGCCCTTGGGCAATGCGACGGCCACGTAGGAGTTCAGATAGGCGCCGTCGAGCACGCGTGAACCCGGCAGCTTGGCTTGCAACGCCAGCAGGGACTCCCGCGACAGCGCAATCGCATCGGCCTTGTCCGTCTTGAGCAGCTCGAACAGTTCATCCGCCGTCTTCACATGGCCGATGGTGGTGGCCTTCAGCGACGCGGCGGCGGCGCGCGCCGTCGCCGTCTTCTCCACGCCCATCACGCGCACGCCGGCCTTATCCACATCGGCAAGCGTCTTGATCGACGAGTTGGCTCCCACGAGATAGGTGCTCTGCAGGACGATGTGCGCAGAGCCGAAGTCCACGCGCGTCTTGCGCTGCGCATCGACCGGCAGGAAGGCGACGTCCCACGCGCCGGCGTCGACGGCATCCGTCAACGCGCCGGAATTCGGATACGGCACGAACTCCACCGGCACGCCGAGCTTCTGGCCCAGGTCGTTGCCGAGGTCGATGGCGATACCGCGGTAGCTGCCGTCCGCCTCGCGCGCCACGTTACCTGCACCGACCGTCGGCGCCACTGCAATGCCGACACGCAACTTGCCGCCCGGCGCCAGGTCCTTCTTGGCGGCATCGTCGGCCATCGCGGCCGCAGAGGCGAATACCGATGCCAGCAGCGCCATTGCCCACGTCTCCCAACGCATGCGTTTCTCCCGGATGCTTGTAGCTGGATGTCACTCTATCGGAATGAACAGGCAGTGCCGAATCTTGCCGCCGACAGCTTTCGAAAGGTGGCCCTTGCCGGTGGTGTCCTCCACCAGCACCACTTCGCCTGCGCCGATCACGCGCTTCTCGCCGTCGCTGGCGGTGATCTCCACCGCCGCATCGAGATTGACGATGTACTGCCTGCGCGGCGCGGGATGCCAGTCGAGGTCGTAGTCTCCACTCACCTTGCGGAAGATGACGCCGGTGGCGGGGTAGCGCTTCGACAGCATGCTGGAATAGCGCTGCTCCACCCACTCGATCTCGACATCGCGGAAGTGCGAGATGCCGTCGGCGTCCTCGTAGAGGTTATGGATGCGCATGTGTCCTCGTGCAGGCTCTCAGCTGGCAGCCTTGGTCCTCGTGTCCTTTACAAGAACCTTCGCCTCATAGAGGGCCTTGATATCGGCGTCGGACAGGCCCGCGAGTTCCTTCAGGATGTCCTCGTTGTGCTGACCCAGGACATCGGCCGATAGCTCCGCATCGCGCTGGGACCAGCCCGAAAAGCGCACAGGCATGCCCGGAATGTCAAAGGCCCCGAGCAGCGGGTCGGACACCTGCCGCACCGTTCCACGCTCGCGCAGATGCGGATGCTTGATGGACTCGTTGATGGTCAGGATCGGCGCGCATGGAACGCGATGCTTCTCCAGCTCGGCGATGGCCGCCTCACGCGTCGGGAACGTCGCCAGCCATGCCTCGATCAAAACCCGTATCGCTTCGTTGTTGTCGCGCCGGCCGCGGCCGTCCTTGAAGCGCGGATCGTCGATCAGCTCCGGCTTGCCGAGCGCGGCGGCCACCTGCGGCCACTGGTGCGGCAGCGTGGTGATGTTGATGTAGGTGCCGTCGCCGCAGCGGTAGAGCCCCGTCGGTCCGCCGTCGGGATGCTGCGAGCCCGACCGCGTCGGCCTGAACGCGTCGCCGCGGATCGACACGCGCGGAACGTTGACCTCGTGCATGTGGAAGTAGGTGTCGAGGATGGTCGCATCGATGTATTGGCCCTCGCCCGTCCGCTCGCGGTGCAGAAGCGCGAAGCCGACGGCCATGGCAGCCGCAACACCGGTGGAGATATCGCCGATGGCGATGGTGAACTGCGCTGGCGCGCCGCCGACCTCGCCGATCTGCTCGGTGACGCCCGCGTAGGCCGCAGCGATGTAGTCGTAGCCCGGCTGCCCGCTCAACGGACCCGACTGGCCCGCCACCGAGATCGAGCACATGATGATCGACGGGTTGACCTTCTTCACGTCCTCATAGGAGAGCCCGGCGCGCGCCATCACGCCCGGCGCGAAATTCTCGACCAGCACGTCGCACTTGGCGATCAGCGCCTTGAGGATTTCCAGCGTGCGCGGGTGCTTCCACTGCAGCGCGAGGCTGCGCTTGGAGTGGTTGTGCTGGAAGAAGTAGGTGCTCTGCGAGGACCCCTTCACATCGCGCGGCTTGATGCCCTGGATGCGCGTGCGGTCGCCGCCCGGCGCGAGTTCCACCTTGATCACGTCCGCACCCAACTCGGCCATGATGCGCGTGCACGTCGGGCCGGCTACGAACTGCGTGATGTCGAGCACGCGCGTGCCGGTCAGCATCGCCTGTCTGGTCATTCCGCGGCCGCAGCTCCCTTGCCGGGGCGCGCCAAGCCGGCCTCGGTGAGACGGCGCTCCAGCAGCGGGATGCGGTCGAAACCCCAATACTGTTCCTTGTTGTAGATGAAGAGCGGAACGCCGAAGATCTGATCGCCGGTCGCCTCCTCGTGTGCGGCCTCGTAGTCCTGCATGCCCTGCCCGGCGAGATAGTCGCGGTAGCCCTGCTCGGAGAGCCCCATGCCGGCGATGACGGCTGCGACGGGATCGACGAAATCGATCTCCAGATCACGTTTGAAGAAGCGGTCGAATACGATGCGGCCATACTCCAAAAGCCGGCCATGCTTCTCCGCGTACAGGCCGCCCACAAGCGCCGGCGTCGTGTCGTAGATCTTCAAGGGGCCTTTGATAACGAGGCCGCCGGGGCGCATGTTGGCCCAGCGCCGCGCGTCCATATAGGAGTACTTCACCTTGTACTCGGAGTAGACGCTGCGCTGGCCCTTGCCCTTGATGCGCAACTGGAACGGCCGCCACTTCAGCCGGATGTTGTAGTTCTTTTCAAGCTCGAAGCCGGGATCGAACGCCAGGTAGGCGTAGGGACTCTTGAAATCCGAGTACATTTTTACTTCTTGGGCTGTCATCGCGTCTCCCCCAACGGGTGTTGCTTTTCCTTGCGACTTTGGCATGCCTCGGCGGCGATGGCGATGCGAACAAGCGCATGCCACCCCGCCGCCGATTGCGCAACCTTCTTGGGGACAGCCCTAGCGTGCAGCAGCCTCGGCACGTGCGAAATAGACCGCAAACGCGACGGAAGCCGCAACCGCACCGATCAACAAACTGGCCCAGGTGCCCCAGGCGCCCAGGCCCACCTTGCACAACAGCAGCATCAGCCCGAGGCCAAGACCCCAATAGCAGGTAAGCATGAGCGCGGTCGGCATGCCGACGATCCGGCGCGCCCGCAGCAACGCGGCGAACATGTGTGCAGGAACCAAGGCTGCGAGTGTGAGCCCTGCAACGCGCAGCAAGTCCGCTGTCGGTGCGGCCAGGTAAGCCCCGCCCTCTATCGTCGAGGCCAGCAGCCGGCCGAGCGGTGTCGCGGCCGCCACCATCACCAGCAGAATGATGGCGATCAAGGCAACGCTGAAGGAAAGAACCGCCCGCAGCGCGTGCCGCTCCAGCCCCTTTGCGGAACGCGCGCCAAGATAGGCCATGCGCAACGTCGCCGCCTGTCCGACGGCAGCAATCAGCAGGTAGCCCGTTGCCAGCGCACGAAAGGCCAGCGCATGGACGATGAGGTCGTTTGCCGCAAGCATGCCAACCACGATGGTGGAGGCCAGGAACACGCCTGTTTCCGCAACCGCGGTCAACCCGAGGAGCGACCCGGAGACGGCCAGGGCTCTGGAGCTTGGGATGACGAAGGTGCTGGGAGGTACGAACGTTCCATCCGGATAGGCATCGAATTCGGCAAACGACTTGGAGAACCACAAATACAGCAGCAGGGACCCGCCCATGAGAACGGCGACCAGCAGCGAGGCGAGCCCGGCACCGACCGCGCCAAAGGCAGGCACACCCCACATGCCACCGATGAACACAAAGTTCGCGCCCAACTTGACGGGCAGCGCTGCGCAGATCGCGAGAATAGCCGCGCCTGGCCTGCCCATGGCCGAAAGCACGGCGCGCACGAGCGCAAACAGCACCATGAACATGTAGGCACCGGCCATGCACGCCGCATAGGCGCCCCCGTCCGCGGTCTGCCGCACGCCAACGGCCTGCAGCAGCGAGGACGAGCACAGGATCACGACCGCACCGGCGGCAGCCAGTCCGAGGACAAGCAGGAGCGTGCGCCTGACGATGGTACACACCCGCCAGCGCACCCGTGCCCCAATTGCGGTCGCGACCTGAGGCGTGACCACGCTGGCAAACCCGGCCGAGAAATTGAAGATGATGGAATAGAGGTCGCTGACCACGACGATGGTGGCCAGCCCGTCCGGATCGAAACGGCCGAGCATCACCATGTCGGCAATCGACATGGCCATGGTGAGAATGCCGATGAGCACGATCGGCGACGCCGTCGCCAGTAGCGTGACGATCTCACCTTGCCACAGACGCATGTGCCCCTGTGCAGGCCAGATCCGGAATGCCCCCGAGGGCGAGAATACCTGAGTTGTCGCGGCCATCGTGCCGATCCTTCCGTTCAAGTCGCAGACGCGCGAACGCCGGGGGGCGGCACGAACCCACCGGCGCCCGAAGCAGTCTGCTGGTTGTTACTATGCCGCCTTGGCCGTTATCCCTGTCGCTGCCGTCAGCGCCTGATCCAGGTCGGCGATGATGTCGTCGATGTGCTCGATACCCACAGAAAGGCGCACATAGCCCGGCGTCACGCCGCTGGCGATCTGGTCCGCGGGGCTGAGCTGCGAGTGCGTGGTGCTCGCCGGATGAATGGCGAGCGAACGCACGTCGCCGATGTTGGCCACGTGGTAGAACATCTTGAGCGCATCGATGAAGCGCACACCCGCCTCGCGGCCGTCACGTAGCTCGAAGCCGACGAGGCCGCCGTAGCCGCCCTTGAGATAGGTGCTGGCCCGGCGCCGCTGCTCGGGATCCTTGTGCATGCCGGCAAAGATCACGCGCTCCACCGCCGGATGGCGCTGCAGGAAATGCGCAACGTCGTTGGCGTTGCGGCAATGCTCACGCATGCGGAGCGGCATCGTCTCCAATCCCTGGATGAACTGGAAGGCGCTGAACGGGCTCATGCACGAGCCGATGTCGCGCAGAAGGATCACGCGCGCGCGGATGATGTAGGCGATCGGCCCCAGCGGCTTTACCGCTTCCGTCCAAACAGCGCCGTGGTAGCTGGCGTCGGGCTGGTTCAGCGTCGGGAACCGATCCGCGTGCGCAGCCCAGTCGAAATTGCCGCCGTCGACGATGACGCCGCCGATCGACGTGCCGTGGCCGCCAATGTACTTGGTGATCGAATGCACGACGATCGCCGCGCCATGATCGAGCGGCCGGCAGATCATCGGTGCGGCCGTATTGTCCATGATCAGCGGCACGCCCAGCGAACGGCCGATGGCAGCAACCTCGCCGATCGGAAACACGGTGAGCTTCGGGTTGGGCAGCGTCTCCGCGTAGTAGGCGCGCGTGCGCGCGTCCGTTGCGCGCCGGAAACTCTCCGGATCGGCCGGATCGGCAAACCGCACCTCGATGCCCATCGACGGCAGCGTGTTGGCGAACAGGTTCCAGGTGCCGCCGTAGAGGTCGGTGGAGCTGACGATATTGTCGCCGGGCCGGCACAGGTTCTGGATCGAGATCGCCGAGGCGGCCTGGCCGGAGCTGACGGCAAGCGCGGCAACACCGCCCTCGAGAGCTGCCACCTTCTGCTCGAGCGCATCGTTGGTCGGATTCATGAGGCGCGAGTAGATGTTGCCGAATTCCTTCAGTGCGAACAGGTTCGCGGCCTGCTCCGTGCTCTTGAACTGATAGGACGTCGTCTGGAAGATCGGCACGGCAACGGCGCCCGACCCGGGGTCATGGCGCGGACCGGCGTGCAACACCGTCGTCTCGGCATTCTTGCTCAGCTGCGTCATGTCGAACTCCATCGGTTGGTTGCTTCAGTCGGGATCAACGGCTCAAGCGGCTTTCAGAACTACGAGTTGCTTCTCCAGCCGTGCGAGACTGGCGTCGTCGCGGCTCGAGCGCACGGCAAAGCCCGCACGGCGCGAAAGTGCGATCATCGCCGCGTTCGAAATCAGCGTATCGGCAACGAGACTTTGCAGGCCGTTGGCCGCGGCCTCGCGCTCGAGGCGATCGAGCAGTGCACGCGCGATGCCCCGTGCGTGCCAGTCGTCAGCAATAGCCAGCGCGAACTCCGCAACTCCGGGCTCGCGTTCATCGATGACGTAGCGCGCCTCACCCACCATGATCTCGCGATCACCCTCGAACACCTCGGCGATCAGCGCGAGGTGCCGGCGATGGTCGACATTTGCGAACGCCTCCGCCATTGCAGCCGGCAGCTCGCCCATGCGCGTCAAGAACCGGCAGTAGCGGCTTTCCGGCGAGAGGTTGCGGAAGAACGCCTTCTGCAGATCGACGTCCTGCGGCAGGCTCGGGCGGATAGTGATCCGGCTGCCGTCGAACGTACGCACGACGTCGATCAGATGCACCGGATAGCGAGCAATCGTGTAGATCACAGCACAGCCTCCAGCTGTTGCCGGGCGTAAACCCGGGATGCGTCCTCAGGCCTGACGGCAGCCGTCCCGCGGATGTGGCGCGCCATCAGCGGCGATACGATCTCCGGGTGCGTGATCGGTCCCAGATGTCCGGCGCCCGGTACAACGATCACACGGCCCTGCGGCAGCAGCTCCGCCAACCGATGCGCGATGGTCCACGTGGGACGCGGCGCATGCTCGCCGCACAGAATGAGCGTCGGGATGTCCAGTGTCGTGTACGCATCCGCCGCCAGCGGATTGCCGATCAGCGCGTGGAAGTCGAGGGGCGCCTTCGGTGCCCAGCGGATCAGGCGATCCTGCAGGGCCGGGCGCATGCGGGCGAACGCTCCGGGCGCACTCCAGTAATCGACGAAACGCTCCATCGCACCGCGATAGTCGCCCGTGATGACGCCTTGGCAGATATCCCGCGCGACCGCTGTGATCTCCGCAAACGCTTCTGCGCCGGCAGGTCCCATCTGCCGCAGCAGGTGAAAGGCACTGGGCTCGTACAGGACCAGGCTGGCAATGCGCTCCGGGGCAGCCAGTGCCACCGCGAGCGCAACCCCGCCGCCGTAGGAATGGCCGACAAGATGCACCTTGCCCCTCTCGCACTGGATGAGGCCCAGGCTGCGTTCGGCTTCGTCGGCAAGCGTGAAGGCGTGCGCCCCACCCCACTCACCCGCGCTGTCGCTGCCATAGTGCTCCGGCGCCAGGAGATCGCAGGTGTCCCCAAGCGTGTCCGCAAGGTGCGTCCACTGGCTTGCGGCGCTGCCTGAGCAATGCAGGGCGATCACGCGTTCGCGCGACGCGCCCTTGGACAGACCTGAGAATATGGCAGACATAGTGTAGACCCTTGCTTTATCGGCTCAGTAGTAGCGGCCACGCACGTAGTGCGGGGTCAGCGGGTCAGGCCCCTTCAGCGCGGCGTCGATTTCCGATCGGACCAGGCCGATGTCCTTCAGCTCGCGGTCGCTCATCGCGTGCAGCTGCGCAGAGGCCTGCCGGTGCAGCCGGCGTTCCAGGTAGGCGAACCAGAGACCCTTCAAGGCGGCGCCGATGCTGCTGATCGGGCTGGCGGCCGCGTCGTGCTGGCCTCCGGCCGGAATGCTTGAAATCATGCTCATGACCATCTCTCCTTTGTTTTGGTTGCCGTTCGGTGCGGCGTGGGTTGATGTATCCCCCGCGCGCCTCCCGGCGAATGACTGCAACTCCGGCTCACTTGTCCGGAACGCCGTCGTTCACATGCCAGGCACATGCTGTTGCCTTGTGCACATGCTGAAGGTATGCCCCGCGCGGCCGCGCAAGACTTTAAGAAGCTCTTGATTTGTTCTTGAGATTGCCTTGAATACGCGCCGATTTGGCGGGATGACCCGCCGATTGACCGAGTTCGGATCGAAAATGGCCGGGCTCGGATTGATTGCTAGGCAGGCTGGCCGTGCCCTGGAGATTCGCCGACTACACGCTGGACACGGATACGCGCGAGCTGCGGCTCGGCGCCGATCTGGTTGCCGTCGAGCCTCAGGTTTTCGGCCTGCTGGCCTTTCTTATCGGCGACCGCGACCGTGTGGTCAGCAAGGATGACCTGCTCGACTCGGTTTGGGGCGGCCGCGTCGTTTCGGAATCAACGCTGACGACGCGGATCAACGCGGCGCGGCGCGTCATTGGCGATAGCGGGGAAAAGCAGCAACTGATCCGTACCATCGCGCGCAAGGGCTTTCGTTTTGTCGCTGCAGTGACAGAGAAAACAGCGTCTTCCGGCCCGGAAGCCGTCACGCCGCCACCGCATTTTCGCCAGCAGGTCCAGCTCTGCACGGCCAAGGACGGCACGCGCATCGCCTATGCGACCG
>CADEEC010000009.1:15969-29154 GCA_902826255.1 uncultured Hyphomicrobiales bacterium
CGTTCACCGGGAACTATGTCCTCGCCGTGAAAGGAGCAGGTCATGGATGCGTTATCGGACATCCTGCGCGTCGTTCGCCTCAAAGGCGGCGTGTTCCTGCACGCGGAATTCACGGCGCCGTGGCGCGTCTATTCCCAGCTTACGCCGCAAGACTGTGGCGCCCTCCTGCAGGGCGCTACGAACTTGGTGCTCTATCACTATGTCGTGGAAGGACGCCTCGTTGCGCAGATCCCCGATGGACAAGCCGTGGTGATCGAGGCCGGCGAAGCGGTGATCTTCCCGCACAATGACAGTCACTATCTCGGCAGCGACACCACCCTCAAAGCGATTCCGACCAACCAGATCGTTACAGCCTCGCCGGACGGCGGCCTGTTCAGCATCCGCCATGGCGGCGGCGGCGAGAAAACCCGCATCGTTTGCGGCTTTCTGGGCTGTGACAAGGTCGAGGGCAATCCGCTCGCCTCTTCGCTGCCTCCCATCCTGCGCTTCGATACCCGCTACGGCAGCACTGCCGCGTGGATGCGCAGTTCGCTGGAGTTTGCCGCGGACGAAATCGCCGCACGCCGCGCCGGATCGGAAACCATCCTCGCCAAGATGTCGGAGCTGATGTACGTCGAAGCGCTGCGGCGGTACGTGGAATCCCTGTCGGAAGAGCAAACGGGATGGCTGGCCGGCCTCAAGGATCCTTTCGTCTCGCGCGCGCTCGCACTCATGCACGGACGGCTTGCTCAGGAGTGGACCGTCGACGATCTCGGCCGCGAGGTTGGCCTGTCCCGCTCGGCTTTGGCGGACAGGTTCACACGACTGATCGGCGAGCCGCCGATGCGTTACCTGGCACGCTGGCGCCTGCAGGTGGCCGCCACACAGCTCCGCCACAGCGACACGCCGCTGGTGCGCATCGCCGAGCAGGTCGGCTATGAGTCGGAGGCGGCATTCAATCGCGCCTTCAAGCGCAACTTCGGCGTGCCGCCTGCTGCATGGCGCAAAGGTGCCAATGCTTCCGCGTCAGAGCCTACTGCCGCCTAGGCGACCTTGGGCAGCTCCATGCGCGGCGCGGTCTCGCGGTAGTGCTCTTGCGCCGCAGCGACCCCGGAGCCGGGCGCGACATCGATGCCGACGTCGCGCAGCGCCATTTCACAGCCGGCCAGCGCCTGCAGGATCATGATCTCGTTGACGTGACCTATGTGCCCGATACGGAAGACCTTGCCCGCCACCTTCGTGAGCCCGAGGCCGAGCGAGAGCTGATAGCGGTGGTAAGCCGTCTTGATGACGTCGTCGCTGTTGAAGCCCTTGGGCACGCAGATCGCCGTGACCGTGTCGGAGTACCACTTGGGTGCCTTGGCACAGAGCGAAAGACCCCAGGCGGCGACGCCGGCGCGTGCGCCCTCGGCGAGGCGATGGTGGCGAGCCGCGACGTTGTCGAGGCCCTCACCGAGCAGCATGTCCACGGACGCACGCAATCCGCGCAGCAGCGTGGTGGCCGGCGTGTAGGGAAAGAAGCCGTCCTTGTTGGCATTGCCCATCATGGTGAAGTCGAAGAAGCCGCGCGGGCACTTGGCGGTCTTGTGTGCGTCCAGGGCTTTCTGGCTGACGCCGACGATGGCGAGGCCCGTCGGCAGCATGAACCCCTTCTGCGAGCCGCAGACCGCGATATCGACACCCCACTCGTCCATGCGGAAATCGATGCTGGCGATGGAGCTGACGCCATCCACCATCAGCAGCGCCGGATGCCTCGCGGCTTCGAGCGCACGGCGCACGCCGCCGACGTCGCTCGTGACACCGGTCGCGGTCTCGTTGTGACAGACGAGGACCGCCTTGATCTCATGTGCGCGGTCAGCCTTCAGCCGCGCCTCGCAAGCGTCGAGCGGAAAGCCCTCGCCCCACGCCACGTCGAGCACATCGACATCGAAACCGTGGCGACGGCACAGATCGGCCCACAGGTGCGAGAACTGGCCGAACACGGCGATTAGAACCTTATCGCCGGGCGACAGCGTGTTGGTGATAGCTGCTTCCCAACCGCCGGTACCGGAGGAGGGAAACAGGAAGATCTGCCCGCTTTCGGTCCTGAACACTTTCTTCAGGTCGCGGAACAGCGGCAGCGTGAACGCTGGGAAATCCGGCGCGCGCTGGTCCTCCAATGGCAGGTCCATCGCCTGCCTGACAGGAAACGGCATGTTGGTAGGGCCGGGTATGAATAGGCCGTGGAAGCCGGACATGGTGCCTTCTCCGCTTGAATCGTGTGCAGCGATGTAAGTGGGAAAGCAGTCCGCCAGCCCGCGCTCTGGGGGCGACCGGATTGCTGGCATACCATATACCAATAAGATTGGGACGCGTCCAGAGCATTCCGCATGGCCGGCATGGATGCGGGCGCGGCGGGCGCGCCGCGGTGCCGAGGTCCGGCGTTCTAACGCCCCAGATTTGGCAGCCAGGTCGCGACTTGAGGATAGGCCGCGATGAGAATGATCACGAGCAGCAGGCAGATCCAATAGGGTACGGAGCCGGCGAAGATCTCGCCCGTCGACACCCGCTCCTGCGGCAGCGCCGCTCTCACCGTGAACACGAGTATGCCGAAGGGCGGCGTCAGCAGTCCTGTCTCGATGGCGAGAATGCCGAGGATCGCAAACGCGACGGGATCGTAGCCGATAGCGGTGGCGATGGGAGCAAACACCGGCACGGTCAGCAGGATAATGGAAATGGAGTCGATGATGCAACCGAGCACGAACCAGACCAGCACCATGACGCTCAGGATCATCCAGGGTTCCATCCCCGATTCCAGGAACATCGCCTTCGCCGCCCCGGTCACGCCCGTCATGGACAGCACGCGGCTGTAGAGCTGCGCCATCACCAGCAGCAGCAGCAGCGGCGCCGACGTTCGCCCCACGACAAGGATGACTTCGAAGATCTCGCGCGTCCGCATGCCCTTGATGATGGCGAGGATCAGGGCAAGCGCGGCACCCACGCCTGCGCCTTCGGTCGGCGTGAAGAAGCCGAGCCAGATGCCGCCGAGAACGCCGAGAATCAAAGCTATCACGAACAGCGTGCTGATGAGCGCCGCGCGCATTTGAGCATCGTCGAGCACATTGCCGTCATCGCGCGCGGCTGGCGGCGGCACGGCCGCAGCACCGGCGGCCTGCGGGACCTTGCGCGCCTCACCGACACGCTCGGGCTGCGTGATCGCGACGAACAGGATGTAAAGCGAGTATGCCGTCACAACGAGAAAACCGGGAATGATGCCGGCGATGAACAGCTTGCCGATCGCTTGCTCGGTCAGCACGCCCCAAACGATCATCAGCACGGACGGCGGGATCAGCATGCCGAGGCAAGCGCTGCCCGCGATGCAGCCCAGTGCGAACTTGCGTTCGTATCCGTGACGCTTCATCTCGGGCCAGGCTATGCGCGAGAAGGCGGCGGCAGCCGCGATGCTGACGCCGGTCACGAATGCGAATACGGCGTTGGCGAACACGGTGGCGATGCCGAGCCGGCCCGGCACGCGCCGCATCAGGCGATTGATGAGCGCGAATAGGTCCGTTGCCGCGCCGCACTTGGCAAGGAACTCGCCCATCAGCATGAACAGTGGAATGACGGCGAACACGTAGTCGCGCAACGCCTCGTACGCCGTGTTCGAGATGAACATGCGAACGACTTCGATGTCGCCCTGCATCAGGTAGATGCCGAGTGCCGCCGTGATGCCTAGCGCGACGGCGATGTGTACGCCGGAAAACACCACCGCCAGAAGCACAATCACCAGAGTCGCCATTTGCCAGGCGTCGAACATGGCCGCCTCCGCTCAGTGGCCCGATGACGACGAGACGAGCGGCGCACCGGTGCGCGCGGCATCGAGGTGGCGCAGCATCATGAGAAAGTAGCTCATCGCTGCCAGCGCGGTTCCGCCGACTATGGCAAATCGGGCGGGCCAGGCGGGAATGCGCAGCGCACCCTCACCCTCGAATTCACCCGACGTCCAGGCGTGCGCGGCCCCGTCGATGCCGCCCCAGCAGATGATGCCGAATAGGATAATGCCGAGCAACGCGCCGAAGGCGCCGAGCAGGTTCTGCACCCTGACCGGCAGGTAGGTTGTGATTGCATCGGTATTGATCATGCCGCCGCTGCGGATGGCATAGGCCGCCTGCAGGTAGCAGATAACGACGATCGAGTAGGAAACGATCTCCGGCGTGCCCTTGATCGGACTATTGAACACAACGCGCCCAGTCACGTCGCCGACGACGACAAAGCAGAGGAAGAATGCAAGCAGCGCCGCAAGGACGAGCAGGACCCGGCTGATCACTTCCAACCCGCGGTCGACCATCACTTGCTCCTCAGGACGGCAGGCCGGGCACGCTGAGCGCGCCCGGCGGAAGGACTCAGGTGCCTACTTCACCTGGTAGCGGACCGGCCATTTGTGGCCGAGCTTCTCGGCTTCCTCGACCGCGATCTTGAGCACCTGGGATCCCGGCATGCCACCCTTGTCGAGATCGCTCGCGCGCTCCTGCGGCCAGCCTTTGAGCGAGTTGGCCCAGTCGACACGTACGCTGTCGGGCAACTGGCGCACGATTGCACCCGCCGCCTTCAGCTGCTCGAGCTGCTTGGGGTAGTTCTCCTTGTTGACGGTGCCGGTGCGGTCCTCATACTCGCGCCCCACCTCGGCGATGATCGCCTTCACGTCGGCCGGCAGGCGGTTCCACTTCGCCTTGTTGAAGGTGAGCCCGTGCCACGTGATCGCACCGAAACCGATCTCCGTGTAGTACTTGGACACCTCGTTCAGCTTGAAGTTGACGACACCCGACGGGAACATGATCCAGCCGTTGTAGACGCCTGTCTGCAGCGAGGTGTAAGCCTCCGGCAGCGACGACTGCACGGGGACCGCGCCCGCGAACTCCAGCCACTTCAAGTTGAGGCCGGCGCCCGCGAGCTTGCGGCCCTTGAGATCGCCGACCGAGTTCCATTCGAAGGTGGTCGACAGGTTGTAGCCGTTGTCGGCGATGAGGCCGATCAGCACCTGGTTGTACTTGTCCTCGAACACCTTGCCCATGTAGGGCACCTTGTTATAGACGGCGCGCGCGAGTTTCACGCTGGTCACCGGGTCCATGGTGCCGAACGGCAGCATCACCTGGAACGCGTGCAAGGGCAGGTTGGACGGCTCGAAGCAGAAGCAGAAGCCGCCGACATCGATGATGCCGGATTGCACGCCTTCCAGCGTGTCGGCAACCTTCACCATGGCGCCGCCGTAGCCCTCGATGAACTCGACCTTGTGCTTGGTGCGAGCGGCGACACGCTTCGTCACCTCCGGCACGAAGAAATTCTGCATCAGGTTGACGTAGGTGTTGACGGCCGGATGGCCGGAGGCAATGCGCAGCTTGATGTCTTCTGCGCTCGCAGTCCCCGTTGCTGCGATGGCGATGCCGAATGCAAGCGCCGAACCGGCGAACGTGCGCCGGATCTTCGCGATCCCCATGGTATCCACTCCTTAGGTTCCTGCCCGAAAGCGAACGGCATCCGTTGCATCGGATGCTCTTGGTTTTGGTGACGCATTCGCTCAGACCCGCGGCGGCGGGTCAAGGGCACAGGCGAGTATCAAGAGTGATGTTCTCCATCACGGCTGCGCATCCATGCGGCAGCCGTGATGAAGTTTCGCAGCGCGAAAGTGGAGCGCATGCTCCTCAGCGCCATGCGGTTCGTCGCTGCCGTTGATAAGCCGCTTTTGCACCTCCCGGCTGCCGTACGAATCAGGCTTGGCTCGCGCGGGGCACAACCCGGGAGCATGCCATGACTTCGGTTGCACCAGCAGCTGCGCATCCGAGCATCTATCTGCTCAACGATCACCTTGATGCGGCGCTCGCCATGGGCGAGGATCTGCTGACCGAGAAGACGGCGCTGGACAAGCCTGCCGGCCCCTCTCCGTTGCGCGACTGGATGCGCCAGAGCCGCGATCTCAGCCACTTCCTTACCACCGTGCGCACGCTGGAATATGCGATGACCGCACGCTTGTTGCAGGCCCGCAAGCGCGCGGAAGACCTCAAGCGCCGTGAAACACGCCTGAAGCCCGTCATCTCTCTGTTCCTGGCCGGCACCGTGCCGCTGGTCGATGCCGCGGCGGAGCTTGGCGATACCGAAGCGCGGGATTTCGAAGCGGTCGACTCCGCCATGACGTTCTTGCGCCTGCGCGGGCTGATCGCGCCGGATGCAGCCGGTCTGGAAGGGCTGTCGCGCCTCGCCGTTACCGACGACTACCTCGTCGCGGGCCGCATCCGCCTGGGTACGCTACTCGATCTCGTCGCGACCTTCCTCGACACGCTCGACCTGCTGTTCGATCTCTACGCCAACGGCACGGAGGGCAGCGACGCGGTGATGCCGAAACCGGAGGTGGCCGGCACCTCCGCGCTCGAGCCGACGCCACCGAGGTAACAGCTTCACGGGCCTGCCTGTCTGCGCTAGCCTCCGGCAAACTGCCGGAGGAGGCGCGCGATGCAGGCCATGCAGGTCAAGAAGCTCGACCACGTCAACATCCACACCGCCAACGTCGATCGCCTGGTCGAGTGGTACGACCGCGTGCTCGGCATGCAGGCGGGCGACCGTCCGCCGTTTCCGTTTCCCGGCGCCTGGCTCTACTGCGGCGGACAACCGACCATCCATCTCGTCGGCGTGCAGAAGCAGCCCGACGTGTCCGGCGTGACGCTTGAACACTTCGCCTTCTCGGCCGTGGGCCTGAAAGACTTCCTCGCACGGTTGGAGAAGAACGGCGTCAAGTACGATGCGCGCAAGGTACCGCGCATGGATGGCGTGCAGATCAACGTCTGGGATCCGGACGGCAACCACATCCACATCGACTTCGAAGGGCCCGAGGTGGCAGGCGTGAGCTTCAAAGAGGTCGACGTCACCGCCATGGCGCGGTGACGCTCACGGCGGCTCCAGGCCACACCTTCGCGTGAACGACGCCGCAGCGTTGCGGCAGAGGCTTGCACACGCCGTGCAATCGGATTGAATACGCCCGCATTTTGCCGGTCATCCGGTTCCGGCCGATCCTCAACAGCGCTTGGACAACGCTCATGGATGCGACTGCGCCGGGCGCCCCCGATCCGGTCTCCTTCTCACCCAAGGCCCTGCTGCGCCACGACCCGGTTCTGCTGATGGCCCGCAAGGGCCGGTGGCAATGGCCATGGGCCGTAGCGGGTATTGTCCTCACGGGTATCGTGTTCGCGCTACTCGGCGGTGTTGCTACGCAAATCATCGCCAGTGCCGCCAACGCGGGCTGGCAGATCGACGTCGACGACAGCGTCTTTCCGATCAATCCGGCGCAGCCGCTGTCCTACCTCAACCTGGTGCTTGTTTCGCTGCCCTTCCTGCTCGCGCCGCTCATCGTGCTGCCGCTACTGCACGGCGTCTCGTGGAGGAATGCGTTTTCGTTCGGGATTGGATTTCAGTGGCGGCAGTTCTTTCTCGCGGCCGCAGCGTGGCTGCTGGTCTCCTTGGTGATGCTCTTGGGGAGCTACGCCATCGAGCCGGCGTCGTACATGTTTCCGACGCTTGCGCCGAGCTACGCGCTGATGACAGGGCTCGCCCTCGGCGTGGTGTTCGTACAGTCCTTCGGCGAAGAGGTTTTCTTCCGCGGCTACCTTGTGCGCACCGTCGGTGCGGCGCTGCCCTTCCGCCTGCCGGTGACGGGGGCCATCGTCGCGCTTTTCATATCGGGTCACCTCGGCAACGACGACCTTGCCCAGGACCTCGTATTCAATCTCATTTATTTCGTCATCATCGAGGCGATCTCCTACGCGCTCCTGTTCAGGACGCAGAACCTTGCCGCCTCGGCCGGCATCCACTGGATCAACAATGTTTCGGCGCTGCTGGCGCCGACCGTGCCGGGTCAGCCGATCGCGCTGGCGCTGATCGTCTACAACGATCCCGTCTATGCTGCCGGCAACACGCGGCTGTTCGACCGGGGCACGCATCTGGCGGGGCCGGCCGGCCTCGCCGCGCTGGTGGTGCTGTTGTTTTGGCGCCGCTCGCCGTTCTTCATCGAGAAAGCGCCGCTGCCTGACAGCGAGTCTTCGCGACTCCAGCCCGCAGCGTAAGTTCGATTACATGAGGGCCGGGGATTGCTGCGGCTTGGGGGCGGCCAGCGTGGCCTCGGTGACGGCAACACCCGCTTCGGCGAGCAGCGACCGATGCTGCTCGAGAGAAGATGCCCGCATCAACATACCGCCGAGCTTGGTCACGCTCGCGACGGCCGGCACCTCCGCAACGCGCGCCATCCAAGCAGTCGCCCTCGGCCAGCGCGCCTTGTCGAGTTCGACGCGCGACCAGCGCAGGTTGGGCTCGAACACCGCTACCGCCAGGTCGGCCGTCGAAATATCTGCAAAGAGAAACCCCTCCGCCGGGGCATGCTGCTCCAGATAGTCCATCACCTTGGGAAGTTCCTGTGTGACCGCGCGCTCGATCCGCGCCGTGTCGCGCTCCTTCCCGAAGACGAAGGGGGCGATGACGGTGTGGTAGAAGATCTGCCAGATCGTCACGTTGCCGAAGCGGGTGTCTGCGTATTCCTCGAGCCACCGCGCCCGCGCGCGCTGGGCAGGATCGGACGGCATCAAACGTGGACTTGGATAGCGCTCGTCCAGGTACTCGCAGATCACCGTGCTGTCGCACAGCGTCACCTGGTCGTCGATGAACACGGGCACCCGGCGCAGCGGCGAAAGCCGGCTGAATTCCTCGTTGCCGAAGAACGGGACAATCGGGTCGACGCGATAAGGGACTCCTTTCAGCGTGCACACGGCCAGCACCTTGCGCACGTAGGGCGAGACCGGGCCGCCGATGATCGTCGCAACCTCGCGTTGATCGCTCATAACCGACCTCCCTCGCTGTGAGAGAACTTATACACGACACGCCTCGCAGTCTTCAGCTTAGCTTTCCTCCGCCAGCCCGCCGGCTTCGACGGGAACGGTGACGCTACCCGTGCGTTGAGCAAACACAGTGGTCCGTAGCGGGACTTCGCAAGCGCGAGCCAACGTCATCATGGACAGCATCATCTACCTCGTCGGCCTGATCGTGATCGTGATGTTCATCCTGAGCTTCCTTGGGCTCCGGTAACCGTTCCAGAAGCAGGAGACAGCACATGACTCATGTCGGACCGGCGCCCACGGCGCCATCACCCGTTGCAACCCCCGCCGCACGGGCCGGCTATCTCGAATGGAGCCCGATCGTCGCCGGTGCATTGCTTGCGGCGGGCCTTTCGTTTGTCCTTCTCACGTTCGGCGCAGCCATCGGTCTTTCCGCAACATCGCCATGGCCGAACTCTGGCGCGTCCGCCAAGCTCATCGCCGGCGTCGCCGTGTTCTGGACGCTCGTGCAGCAGATCGGCGCCTTCATGGCAGGCGGCTATATCGCCGGCCGCATGCGCACACGCTGGAACGACGCCCCGCAGGACGAGGTCGAGTTTCGCGACGGTCTGCACGGCGGCCTGGTATGGGCGGTCGGCATCGTCATCGGTGCGGCTCTCCTTCTGGCCACGGCCGGAGCGGTTGCGCGAACGGGCGCGCAAGTTGCCGGGCAGGCCGCGATCACGGTGGCCGGCTCCAACGTCAACCCGATGGACACGGTAATGGATACGCTGCTGCGGCCGTCTGCGCCGCCACCCGCCCCTGCGGGGCAGCCCGCCCGCGCCAGCCAGCCGGCTGCCAGCGCCGAAGCGCCACGTGCCATCGTCGGCCGGATTCTGGCCGCGTCGCTGGCGGAGGGCGGCATGAGCACCGACAACCGTACGTACCTCGTGCAACTCGTGTCGCAGCAGACCGGGCTTTCGCAGCAGGAGGTCGAGACGCGCGTGAACAACGCCGTGACCGCCACGCGCGAGGCCGCCGACAAGGCCCGCCGTGCGGCGGTGACGACCGGACTGGTAACGGCCGTCAGCCTCATCATCTCGTTTGCTGCGGCGTGGTGGGCGGCATTGAAGGGCGGGCAACATCGCGACAACCAGGTGCCGGCGCGATTCGACTTCGCGCAGCGGCGGTCGTTCATGACGACGCCAAGATAACCTCTCCCGCCCGGCGATCCTCATCCTCCGCCGGGCGGACTCCCAACAGCCCTAGACGAACCGAGAGGCGGGTCCGCCGATGGTTGCTCGCACGGGCTGTGAGATCAAAGCCGTGCTCTCCCTGATTGCATTGCGTGGGGACTATACATCCGCTGACGTCCAAGCCCGCTGTGCCTCGAACATCACCCGCAGAACATTCGCGCCGGGCCTATGACCGGCGCGCGCCCACCGACGCTCGCTGTTGGATTACTTCTCAACCTGGGGCGGCACGGAAGGAACAAGTTCGAGAGGTGCCTTCGCGGTATCGTCACCCACTCCCTTGCTGTCAGCGCAGGCAGCGACCCATTCCCGGACTAGGCTGCCGCTGCACAGGCCGAGCGGAACATTCGAGGTCATGGGCGGGGCTACGGACGCTGGCGGGACGGCAGCGGGATTGAGAAGCTGCTCCCCGTTGATCAGGTGTGTCGCAAGGCGCGTCGTGCGCAGCTCCGTTGCCGTCAGTAAGCGCATCTTGTCGGCCGGTGTCGACTCCATCAGCGGCATGAGGTCGCCGGACACGCCCATGTTGGCGAGGTAGGATCTGATGTCGTGGTAGATGTCTTGAACGCGGGCGTTGTCCTGGCCGACCTTGGTGACCGACATCAGTGTCTTCTTGATCTCAACCACCCCGTATCCGCGGCGTTTCTCAATCTTGTATTTGCGCACTATCCTCGTGATCTGGTGCACCCCGACCAGTGTGCCTGACCCGGCCAAGCGGCGTACGCCTCCGGCAAGAACCAAGGCGCAGGACGAGGCACATTTGGAGAGGCGGGCTTGCGGCAGACCGCGCAGCTCACCGCCTGTTTTTGTTTTGCGGCAGGCACGGTCCGACGGCGCGCACGGCGCAAACGTAGTCGCCGTGACGACAACGTCAAAGCCCTTTGCGCGGATCAGCCTGCCGATCGCCATCGCATCGCTGACCGTGCCACCCCCAGAGTCGATGAGGATCGGAATTTTGTGATTGCCTAGCTTGCCCAGCACTCTCTTGAACTGGCCGAGCGAGGCACTGTCGATCCTCCCCTGCGCAGCGATCCATTGCGGACACTGCGGCTCGCAACCCGGTTGCGCGCTCCGCACCAGATGAACCTGCATGGCGGGATCCAAGGCAGACTTCTTGGTGGAGGAACCGTGAGCCGCAGCAGCAACGGTTGCGCTCGAAGCCAGCAGAACTATGAGGCCCAGCCTGACCGACATTGCCCCTCCGAAAACGCGCGAACGAAAAGCCCAAAATGCAGTTGCAACGACCACGCCCTAACTTTCCAGATGCAATCTCGCGATGCAAGCCGCTTTGATGATCGAACGGGCCCGGCTGAAAGCGGGAATTCCATGGTTGCAGCGCTGTCACAGGCGGCTGCACTGTCAAGAATGCTGCGGCGTGGTGGGCGGCATTGAAAGGTGGGCAACATCGCGACAGCCAGGTGCCGGCGCGATTCGACTTCGCGCAGCGGCGGAGCTTCACGACACCGCGAACCACGAGCTAGCCATCTGCACCGCCGGAGACCGCATCCCTCCGGGCAGGTGCGAGGTCCGCTGCCGTCGTCCAACAGAGGCGGGGATAAGGCCCCCGCTTGGCCTTCCTCGCCGGGGCCGCAATGCTGGAAAACCGGCCCGCGCGCGGCCCGTTAACCCTTGACTCGGCGGGCATCGGGCGTAGGGTCCGCGCGCCTCGCAATCGGGCGGGGCGGATTCAACCACTCAGAGGCAGTTATGGGAGCGCTTCCCGCCGGATTTCTTGCTGACAGCGTCAACCGCATCTCTCCGTCCCAGACCATCGGGATGGCGACGAAAGCGCGCGAGCTGAAAGCGAAAGGCCGGGATGTGATCTCGCTCTCCGCCGGCGAGCCCGATTTCGATACGCCCGACAACATCAAGGAAGCCGCCATCAAGGCCTTGCGCGAGGGCAAGACCAAGTACACCGACGTCGACGGCATCCCAGAATTGAAGGCGGCCATTGCAGCCAAGTTCAAGCGCGAGAACGGGCTCGACTACAAGCCGTCGCAGATCTCGGTCGGCACCGGCGGCAAGCAGGTGCTGTACAACGCGCTGCTGTGCACGCTGAACCCCGGCGACGAGGTCGTCATCCCGGCGCCGTGCTGGGTGTCGTATGCCGATATCGTGCTGCTCGGCGGCGGCAAGCCGGTGTTTGCGCCGTGCCGGATCGAGGACGGCTACCGGCTGAAGCCCGAGGTGTTGGCGAAGGCGATCACGAAGAAGACCAAGTGGTTCCTCTTCAACGCGCCGTGCAACCCGACCGGCGCGGCCTACAGCAAGGCAGAGATCAAGGCGCTGACCGATGTCCTCATGAAGCATCCGCACGTCTGGGTGCTGACCGACGACATGTACGAGCACCTGCTCTACGACGACAACGTGTTCTACACGCCGGCTCAGGTCGAGCCGGCGCTATACGAGCGCACGCTCACCTTGAACGGTTTCTCCAAGGCCTACTGCATGACGGGCTGGCGGCTCGGCTATGCGGGCGGGCCGGAGCCGCTGATCAAGACCATGTGCAAGCTGCAGTCGCAGTCCACCTCCAACCCGTCGTCCATCACGCAATGGGCCGGCGTGGAGGCACTAAACGGGCCGCAGGATTTCATCCCGAAGAACCGCCAGGCGTTCAAGGAGCGGCGCGATCTCGTCGTATCCATGCTGAACCAGGCCAAGGGCATCAAATGCCCGAAGCCGGAAGGCGCATTCTACGTCTATCCGTCCTGCGAAGGCCTGATCGGCAAGACCAGCGGAAAAGGCACGAAGATCAACACGGACGAGGACTTCGTGCTCGCCCTGCTGGAGGAGGAGGGCGTGGCGGTGGTGCATGGCGCCGCGTTTGCCATGAGCCCCTTCTTCCGCATCTCGTACGCCACCTCCACCGCCGAGCTGGAGGACGCCTGCAGCCGCATCCAGCGCTTCTGCGGAAACGTGCGGTAGTAGTTTACGCGATTGTCATCCCGGGGCTTGTCCCCGGGATCCAGCGTCCGTCGGGCGCCGGAGCCCGCTGAGGGCTGGATCTCGGCAACACGTGCCGGGATGACGTTCAATGCTCTTCCTCCTAAAAATCGCGATCACGCCGCTGTTGGTGGCCGGCGTGTCGCTGGCCGCGCGCTGGTGGGGACCGACCATCGGCTGGC
>CADEEC010000009.1:29164-40874 GCA_902826255.1 uncultured Hyphomicrobiales bacterium
CGCGCGTCGGTGGGCTGGTGATGGGTCTGCCCTGGTTCACGGGGCCGGCGATGTTTCTTCTCACCTACGAGCGGGACGTTGCGTTCGGCGTTGCCGCCTTCATCGGCGTCGAGCTGGCCGTCCTATGCGTGTGCGCCTTCATCCTGACGTACGGCTTTCTCGTGGGACACACACGCTGGCCGGTCGCGCTATCGTCGTCCATCGGCGCCTTCTTCGCCAGCGGCTGGCTGATGCAACAGGTTGCCGTCCATCTCATGCCGGCGGCCGGAAGCTGGCAGCTCGTCGTTGCGGCCAGCGTCGGATTCACAAGCTTGCTTACAACCTATTTGCTGTTGCCTCGCCCCATCTCACCGCCGCTGCCGCAGACGCTGCCGTGGTGGGATATCCCCATGCGCATGCTGGCCACAGGCTCGCTCGTTGCCATCATCGTCATCGCCGCCGACGCGCTGGGGCCGCAGCTCTCCGGCATCCTCGGCACCTATCCCGTGATTTTGACCGTGGTGTGCGCGTTCACTCACCAGAGCTGGGGCTCCGATGCCGTGCTCCGGCTCGTGCGCGGGGTTACGCTGTCGCTGTTCTCGTTCGTGGTGTTCTTCCTGATCGTCGGCACGTCGCTGCCGATGATCGGCCTGCCTTGGTCGTATGCTGCGGCGATTGTTGTCGCCGTCAGCATGACCGGGTGTATGCTCGCCATCAATCGCGCGCGCGGCGCGCGCTAGACTGAACACTCGGAGAGGCGATATGCGCGTATTGGTCGTCGGGGCGTCGGGATTTCTCGGCGGCGCGATTGCGAAACGCCTGAAGGGCGACGGCCACGACGTTGTGGCCCTGGTGCGCAATGCGGCCAACGCACACGCTCTGACAGATGCGGGGCTTATCCTGCGCGAAGGCAATCTCGACGATGCCGCGAGCCTGCAGAAGGCGGCCGCAGACGCAGACGCCGTCATCAACGCCGCAGACTCTGATCACGCGGTCGGCGTGGCCGGCCTTCTCGACGCCGTGGCGAACACTGGCAAAACCTTCATCCACACCAGCGGCATCAGCGTCACTGCCGATCACGCGAAGGGCTCCGGCGGCGGCATCGTGCGCGACGAGTCGGTAGCCTTCCAGCCGATCCCCGAACGCGCCGGACGCTACGCCGTCGACCAAGCCGTTCGCGCGGCCGCGGCCCGGGGCTGCCGACCGATTGTCATCTGCTGCCCGCTCGTCTACGGCCCACCGCCGTGGCCGGGGCGCGAGAGCGTGCAGCTCCCCACGCTCGTCGCCGACGCCCGCAAGCACGGCGCCGCCCGCTACATCGGCGCCGGCGAAGCACGCTGGACGCACAGCCACATCGACGACATCGCCGAGGCATACGCGCTGGCGCTGGCCAAGGGTACAGCCGGCGCGCTCTACTATCCGGAAACCGCCGAGCAGTCGTGGGGCGAGCTTGCAGCCAAGATCGGCCGCTCAGTCGGCCTATCCACACGTTCGATCACGCTGGAAGAGGGCGTCGTGGCCTGGGGTCCGCGCGCACTGTGGACCTACTGCTCGAATGCCCGCACGCGCGGCGTGCGCATCCGCGAGGAGCTTGGCTGGCACCCACGCGTCGATGACATCGAGACCGATCTGAGGCGGCTCGCCTCTATGGCGGCCTGACGCCGGAGGGCGACATGAGCGCACCGGCGATGACCTACGCCGTGGAGGCTTACAATCTCTCGCACGCCTCCGAGAACAAGATTCACGATGATACGGTCGCGCAGAAGCTCGGGTTCTCGGGTGGCTTGGTTCCGGGCGTGGAGGTCTATGCCTATGCCTGCCACCTGCCCGTTGCACGCTGGGGCCGCGCTTGGCTCGCGCGTGGCCGCATGGATTGCCGATTCCTGAAGCCGGTTTATGACGGCCGCTCCGCCACGGTGACGGGGAGAGAAACCAGCGCGGGCCTCGACATTGCCGTCGAAAGCGAAGGCATACTGTGCGCGGCTGCGGCAGCGACGCTCCCTGCTGCTCCATCCGGCACACCCAATATCGGCGGCTATCCGCTCCGCCCGCCACCCGCCGAGCGTCCGCCTGCCGATGAAACGAGCCTTGCCGTGGGGACGGTGCTCGGCATTCGCACGTTTGTCCTGACCGAGGGTCTGGCGGGCCAATACCTGCGCGACGTGCGCGAGACCGACGCGCTGTATACCCGCGAGGGCCTCGCGCACCCGGGCCAGCTGCTCCGCCTTGCCAATCTCATCCTGCGCGAGAATGTCGTGCTGCAACCTTGGATTCACACCGGCAGCATAGTCGCAAACTTCGCTGCCGCCCGCGTGGGCGATGAGCTGTCCGCTCGCGGCAAGGTCACCGCCAACTACGAGCGCAAGGGTCACCGCATCGTCGATATCGACATTCTCCTGATTGCCAACGGCTCGACCGTCCTCGCGCACGTGTTGCACACGGCGGTGTATCGGCTGCGGCAACTGGCGAACTGATCGGTGGCTTGTTTCAAAAACGGAGTTCACTAGGCTGACGGCCTGGAGCATCCGGCCCTACGCCGACGCCTGGAGAGACTCTTGGATTATCTTACGCTGGCCCTGTGCATTTCCATCGGCACCGGCGTGCCGTGGCTGGCCGCCGTCTACTCGGACAACGGGGCCCGCCGGCTGCTTGGAAACAGCGTGTTCAGTCTGATCGGAACCGTCGCCGGCGCGAGCCTGTTCACCTGGATTTCGCCAACCTACGGCATTGTGGCGTTGGTCACGTTGGGTCCTGTCGTTGCAGTTCTGGCCATGGTTGCGGGTCAGGCCATCAAGCGCGCCATCCTCTCCAAATTGCGGGCTTCGCCGTCAGGAGCCGACACCAGCTGACGCGATGCTTGCGGGTGCTAGGTGCGAGGCACCCGCAGGGCGGCTTTGAGAACGCGCGCATAGTTCTCGATCGCCAGCTTGCGGATACGCGCTTCGGCGACGCCCTTGCGCTGCCAGTGCTGGACGATGCGGTTGAGGTCACCGTATCCCGACACGACACCGAACGGGCCGAGGCCGTTGAGATCGGTGCCGAATGCAACGTGCTCGTCGCCGAGCCATTCGGCGAGCTCGAGCATGCGGTCCCCGTAACCTTCGATCGTCTTCCCCACATCAGTTGCAAGTGACCAGAGCCCGACAACGCCGCCCTTGCTCGCTATCGCCTTCGCGCTTTCCAGCGACAGCTGCCGGCGCCGCCACACCGGCCCCGAAGACGAGGGTTGCCGGGTGACCGACCCGTGCGACCAGATCATCGGTGCTTGCGAGATAGAAAGCGCATCTGCAATGGCTGGTTCGGTGCTGTGCGCCAGATCGATCAGAATTCCGAGTCGGTTGCACTCCCTCACCACCTGCTTTCCCAGTGGTGTCAGGCCGGGAAGCTGGGACGGCTCGGTCTGGATGTCACCGATGGCGTTGCGGGTGTAGTGGACGAGCTGGATGCTGCGTAGGCCCGCATCGTGCGCAAGCTTGACGCGCTGGGCGGCGTTGTTGTCGATGAAATTGGCACCCTCGACCGTCAGCACGATGTGTGTCTGTCCTCGCAGCGCCAGATCGACATCCGCCGGCGTGCGCACGATTTTCAGGTTCTGCTGCGCGATATGCTCCTTGATGCGGCCAAGCTCGCGCTGGAACCAGCCCAGGGCCTCGCCTGCCTTCGGCTCGGACTTCTGCTTGTAGGTTTTGACGTCGAACCAAAGCAGGTCCCCGACCAGGGACCACGCCGCCAGCGTCGTGTTGCCGGCGGCCAGGGACTGCGCCAGCGGGCGCGCGTGATATCGGCTTTCGGCAAAGAACGAATGAAAGTGCATGTCGCCCGTGAAAATCGGCGCCTGCGCTGCCGCTCGTCCGCTCAAGCCGAGAGGCATGGCCAGGGCACCGGCCAGAAACTCGCGACGATTCATGGCGCTGAACCTCCTGTTACTGGGTGGCAGGGCGCGCAAGGTCTCATTCCATCACTCCCAGCCGCAGCCGCAACTCCGCCTTGTGAATCTTCTCCAGCGTCGAGCGCGGAAAATCCTGCACCAGATGAACGGCGTGCGGCACTTTGAAATCGGCGAGTTTGGCCTTGCACTCCTCGATGATCCGCCTTGGCAGTCTTGTCCGCTCCACTTCATCCAGACTTGGCGCGGCGATGACGAACGCCACCGGCACCTCGTCCAGCATGCGATGCTTTTGCGCCACCACGGCCAGCTCGTAGACGCCCGGAACCAGCGCGATCACGCGCTCGATCTCGGAGGCGGCGACATTCTCGCCGCCCACCTTCAGCATGTCCTTGTCGCGATCAGCGAACGTGACATAGCCGTCGGGCTCCAAGGTCACGCGGTCGCCGGTCATGAACCAGCCATCGGGCGTGAAACTGTCGGCGGTCGCCTGCTCGTTGTTGAGGTACTCGGAGAACATCTCTATGCCGCGCCGTCCCCAGCACTCCAGATTTCCCGTCTCACCCGGCGCCACTGGCGTCCGGTCCGGATGCAGGATGCGGATACCGTAGCCCGCCGCCGGCCGTCCCGTCGTCATCGAGCGGTTGCGCAACAAGGCGTCGCCGATCAGGCCCTGGCTCACCGTTTCGGTCATGCCCCACCAGCCGATCGAGCGCACGCCGAACAGCTGGTCGAACGGCGGCTCGTTGGCAGAAGTCCCGAACATGCGAAACGTGTGCTTCGGCACCGGCTGCTGTGCCAGCGCCTTGAAGAAGAAAAAGATCATCGACGCCCAGGTGCACCTGTTCCTGAGCGCGATGTCCCAGAAGCGCGAGGCCGAGAAGCGCGGCGTGAGCACGACCGTGCCGCCGGCCCACATCGTCGGCAGGATGGAATAGGTGCGCGCGTTGGTGTGAAACGTCGGCATCGACACGAGGTGGATGTCGTTCTCGTTAAGGGTCTCGTGGACGGCCGAGGTACGGGCGCCCCACAGCGCATTGCCATGCGTCCACAGCACGCCCTTAGGCCGCGAGGTGGTGCCCGAGGTGTATTGAACGGACCCCGGCCGCCACGGATCAGGCTCCAGCAATGGAACATCGGCCGGATCGCCGTCGAGGCTGGAGAACGCATCCGACTTGCCGGGCTTCAGGTTCGACGGTGGCTCGCCGCCGTCGGCGAGATGCTCGGTCACGGCCAGCCACCTGATGCGCTTCGCGTTCGCCGCAACGGTTTCCGCCAGCTCCGGCTGGGTGATGGCGGCGACGGCGTTGCAGTGATCGGCGAAGTATTCGAGCTCGGCACCGGCCGAGCGCGTGTTGGTCGTGACGACCACGGCGCCGAGCCGCGCGCAGGCAAACCACAGGACTTCCATCTCCGGCGAATTGTCGAGGTGCACCAGCACGTGGTCGCCGGCCTTGATGCCGCGCCTGCGAAGGCCGGCCGCCGCGCGCATAACGCGGTCGCGAAACTGCCGATACGTCCAGGTCTGGCGCTCGCCCGCAAAAGGCTCCCAAATCAGGAAGGTGTGATCGCCGCGGGTCTCAGCCCGGAAGTCTAACAACCAGTTAACGTCGCGGCCGGCGAACGGATTGACGATCACGGACGGGTGATTGAGCATTGATCACCAAGTTTCAAGCGTATGTGAGACTGTCTTTCTACCTACCAGTTTCTCACCATATGCAGGCCATGCAACAGGCATCCAACATTCAGATATCTACCGCGCTGCGGCGCGCCGCCCTCGTGGCCGTCGTGACGCTCGCGCTGGCCGTGATGTTCTTTGCCTCGTGCATGATGGTTTCAGCCCACGAGGCGCACGCGGCGCTGCCGCAGAGCGACCCCGGAAAAAGCGTCCTCGGTCCGGGGCCAACCGCGCCGGAACCGATGACGCTGTAGCGGTTTTCCGCGGAATCTTCTCTTGCCGGTACCGGCACCGAAGACCTATGCAGGCCGCTGCTGGGACCGATGCATGCGTCCAAGCACATATCCTGAGATGCCGCCGATCAGAGCGGCCAACGCCTCTGTGTTCAGGCGGCCTGAAAGCCCCAAGATCAGGATCGTGCCGGTCAAAAGAAATACCGTCATCATCTCCAGGAACATTGCGTAGCTCGCCGGACCGCTGACCTCCCTATTCTGAGCGCCTGCGTCCCTGGCATTTCCAATCAGGGCGAAATAGCCCAGCAAGAGGATCGCCACGATCACCGCCACGATGATCGAGCCCCACGCCCAGAGGGTGTAGTAGATCACCGTTTGCGCAGACGTATCGATCAGCGTTTTGCCGCGCAACTGCTGCACAGACTTGCGCTCGACCGCTTCCAGCGATGTTTGAATCTTTTGAACTTCGCTTTCGGCCGCAGCTTTGCTGGTCCGTAAGCTCTCTTGGAAGCGCGAGGTTTCATCCCGGATGGTGCGCAGCGCGTTGCCGATAAGTGGAACTCTTTTGGCGGCGTCGGCATGAGCCGCCCCAATCCACTTCATGCAACGATCCAGCCACTGAATGTTGTCTGCCAGCTTGGCCGTGATGTCGGGATCGCCCGGACCTACATTGTTTAGAAAGTTGCGACACGCGTTTTCGTTCTCGAACGACTGCGCCGGCTGTTCCTTTTTGGCAGCAGCGTAAGCCTCGCTTATGGGACGCCTCAGCGTGTCCGGCAGGTCCGTGAACTCCTGTGACTCCACGAGGGGCTCATCAAAGCGAAGGATGCCCCACAAAGCGCTATCGGAACTGCGGCGAAGCCGGATGGCGCTGTCGATGCTGACATTCCAAAGGGAAAGGATGGATGAAACGGCTTCCCTTGCCCTTTGTTGCTCAGGTCTCCTGACGAACGAGTCGGCGTTTGTGTAGGCATGCTCGTCGCCGGGCTTCACCTTCTTCAGGTATTCCAACAGCGCCGCCAGATCGGCCTGTGTCGCAGCAAGCGATATCGATGAGAATTTTGTTTGCCGGGCGGAGAACTCTCGTTCGGCGCGCTCGAACAGATCGGGAAGCCGCCGCAGGGACAACAGCTGCGTCTCGATGGTTCTGATACGCTCGCGTTGCTCCGTCAGCTGGCGCTGGAGCCTGCTGAGAGTCACAATGCGCGAATCCAGCGTTTCCTCTTCTTCCGGAGGTGGCGCCGATTGCGCTCGGCTCTGACCAGACATAACCAGGCAAATCAGAAACGCACGCGCAACCCACCGGGCGCAAATCGACACGCTGCGCAACATCTTTGCTACCTAACAGGTGCTCCAGGACGCCCAAGCAGACGCCCTGCCTACAGCAATAATTTATAACGCCAACTCAATCAGTGTAGCGATGCTCAGTGTATCGATCAACCTGCGATTGTGGGCAACTACCGGCCGGTGAAATTGGGCTTGCGGCGCTGGTTCACGGCATCGACACCCTCCCGGAAATCATCCGAGGTGCGCAGGCGCGTCTGGATTTCGAGCTCGTGATCGGTGGCGGCACGGACGCGATCGGCGAGGCCCGCGCGTAAGGTGGCGCGCGTCTCCAACACACCCAAAGGCGCATTTTCCGCAATCTCCGCCGCCAGCTTCTGGGCCTCGCTGCGCACGTCAGCTTGCGCCACCAGTACATCAGCGAGGCCGATCTTCACCGCCTGTTCGCCAGGGATGCGGCGGCTCGTGTAGAACATCATCGCCGCTTTCGACGGGCCGATCAGCGCCGGCAACGTATGCGTCAGGCCGAAGCCCGGATGAAAACCAAGGCGGGTGAAGTTGGCGCAGAACCGTGCTTCAGGACATGTCACGCGCAGGTCCGGCACCATCGCCAGGCCGAGCCCGCCGCCAACGGCTGGGCCGTGAATGGCACCCACCATCGGTTTCTTGGTGCGGTAGAGGCGCACGGCCTCGATGTAGAGGTGGCCCGCCTGTCCCGTCTCCGACTTCTTGACCAGCGTGTCCTGCAGGTCGTGACCATCGCCGAGCCTGGCGCCGGCACAGAACGCGGTGCCCTGAGCGGCCAGCACTGTTGCGCGGCAGGCCGGGTCCTTATCCAACGCCTCGCAGGCATCGGCGATCTGCCGGATCAGCTCGATATCGAAGAAGTTGTGCGGCGGCCGCCTGATCTCGATGGTGGCCACCATGTTCTTCAGCTCTACGGCGATATCCTTGAACGGGCCCATGCTTGTTTCCTCCATTGTCGTGCCCAGTCATAGCGGGGCCGGCGGGTGGCATCCAGAGCCCGGCTTCGTCAGGGACCAAGCTCGAGCGTCATGAATGCGCTGTTCGGGTCGGGCCGGTAGCTGCCGAAGGGTGCACACTCGGAGAACCCGAAGCCTGCGTACAAAGACCGCGCGGATGCGAACGCCGCCATCGAGCCCGTCTCCAAGCTGAGCCGGCGATAGCCGCGCAAGCGGGCCTCGGCCACGATCTGTTTCAGGACGACCAGACCCACGCCCCGACCGCGATGCTTCGCGGCGGTGTGCATCGACTTCACCTCGCCGTGCGCCGGATCGAGCTCCTTCAACGCACCGCAGCCGATCAGATCATGCCCGTCCCAGACGCTCCAGAAAGTGACTTCAGGCACCCGCAGGCTGTCGAGATCCAGGACATGCGCGCTTTCCGGCGGGGACGCCGCCTTGCAAAAGGCGACGTGGGTCTGCAGCAGAGACGCGATCTCCGGGCCTCGCAGGTCGTCGATGCGGATCTGCATGGCGGGGAGACCGCACCCTCAAGCGGGAACGCCGGCCGAATGCACGGCAACCAGACGCCTCGCACCGCCCGTCTCCACCCACACGGCGAGCGCATTACTGTCGACCTTGCGCGGTGTGCCGCTCACGTTGAGATCGATTCTCAAGCGGCAGAACACCAGCCCGCAGCCGCCGCGAATGACGACGCGCTCGTTCTCGCGCGTGATCTCCTTGTACTCCCAAACCTTGTCTCGCATGCCGGCGAGATAGCTGTCCTTCGTGTCGACCACGCCGCTGGAGTGGGTGTAGGTCAGTGCGTCGTCGAACAGCGCCTCCAGCGCGGCCGCATCGCCTTTCAGCATGGCGGCGTAGCGCTGCTTCTCCAGGCCCAGAATGTCGTCTTCCGTCATGTGTCCTCACCTCAATCCCAGTCCGCGCGCGATGATGCCGCGCAAAATCTCGGTCGTGCCGCCCTGGATGGTGAGCTTCGGCGCCGCCTGGGTGGCGAACGCCATCACCTCCTCGAAGGCGACGCGGTTGCCGGCCTGCTCCTCCACGAACGCGGCGAGATCGCGCGCGCGGGCTGGCAACTCCTGTTCCCAGATGGTGCCGACATCCTTGACGATGGCGGCCTCCACCACCGGCTCCTTGCCCGCGTGCAGCATGCCGGCCACCGACACCGACATGCGCCGCAAGGCATGTACCTGCGCCACCAATCGGCCGATGCCTTCGGCACCACGCGTATCGAGCTTGGCCCCCAGCACGCGCACCAGCTCGGTGAGCACATAGTAGGTCTCCAGGAAGCGCTCGGGCCCGCTGCGCTCGTACGCGAGCTCGGAGGTCGCCTGCTTCCAGGCGCCGTCGACCTCACCGATCACGTGGTCGTCCGGCATAAAGGCGTCCTGGAACACCACCTCGTTGAAGTCGTGATGACCGGTCATTTGGATGATCGGGTTCACGGCGATGCCCGGCGTCCTCATGTCGACCAGGAACTGCGTCAGCCCGTGACGGCGGTTCTCCTTCGTTGGCGCCGAGGTACGAAACAGGCCGATCAGGTAGTCCGCGTTGTGGGCGTTGCTGGTCCACACCTTGGTGCCGTTGACGAGCCAGCCCCCATCGGTCTTGGTCGCCTTGGTGCTGGCCGCGAACAGGTCGGAGCCAGAGTTGGGCTCGCTCATGCCGATGGCGAAGCACACCTCGCCACGGCAGATGCGCGGCAGAACATCGGCCTTCACGCGGTCGCTGCCGTACTTGAGGAGCACCGGCCCGCTCTGCCGGTCGGCAATGAAGTGCAGGCGCACCGGCGCGTTGGCGACGCGGAACTCCTCGGTGACGACGTAGCGTTCCAGGAAGCTCCGCTCCTGCCCGCCGTACTTTTTCGGCCATGTCATGCCGATCCAACCGCGGGCGCCGACCTTGCGGCTGAACTCGCGGCTGTAGGCGCCGTCGATGCCGCCGATGTGCGGCGTGAAGGTGCCGGCCGCCATCTCCTCGGCAAGGAAGGCGCGGACGTCCGCGCGCAACCGCTGGCACTCCAGCGGAAGGCGGACGGGATCGAAAGTCAGCTCGGTTTCCATATCGCCGCCTCCTAGCGCGCTGCCAGCATCGGCCACAGCGCGTCAGCGCCGTTGGCTGCAACCTGGCTGCCGAGCTTTACCGCCCACTGGCTCTCGCTACCGAAGTCGTCCCGCCAGGCCCACAGACGCTGCGTGAAGCGGTGCAGGATGTGCTCGCGCGTGAAGCCGATGGCGCCGAGCACCTGGTGCGCGATGGCCGCGCCCTCGCCCGCCGCCTCGCCGACGCGGATTTTTGCCGCCGCGATCTCGAGGAACAGGGCGTCCTGGTCGGCACCACCCGCGATCGCATCCGCCGCGGAGCCAGCGGCGGCGAGCGCTGTCGCCGTCTCGCCCGCCAGACGCGCAAGGTTGTGCTGCACGGCCTGGAACTTGGCGATCGGCTTGCCGAAAGCGACGCGCTCGTTGGCATAGCGCACGCCGATGTCGAGGATTGCCTCCAACGCTCCCGCCATTTGCATGGCGCGAACGGCCGCACCCATCAACAGCAAGGCCTCGGCATCGATATCCGTATCCTTGACTGCCAGCGGCCACACGCGATCGAGCGCAATTGTGTTGAGCGGATCGCCAGCCGGGCCGGTCTCGTCGCCGATGCGCAAGCCTTCCGCACTGAGCAACGCGACGGCGAGCCCGCCGCCCTCTCGCTCTGCCAACACTGCGAGATGACCGGCACCCCTGGCAAAGGCGATGCCGCGCAAGCGGCCTGACAGCGTGCCATCCTTCGCAACGGTCAGTCGGTCGCCCTCCCGCGCAGGCCCGCACGCCATGGCACCTGTAGGCGAAGAAATGCCTGCACGCGCCAGCAGCCAGCCGGCAAGCAGCGTCTCGGCAACCGGCAGGGCCACGGCGAAACGCCCCGTCTCGCGCAGGACAGCGAAGCCGTCGGCGATCTCAGCACCAGCGCCGCCGAGGTCGTCCGGCACCCAGGCGAGCGACAGCCCTGCGCCTTCGATTTGCGACCAGGCTCCCGCCATCCAGCCGTCGTTGCGTGCGGCGACGATCGCCTGCGGGTCACAACGATCACGGAAAACGCGCGTCGCCGTCTCGGCCACGATGCTGTCTGTCCCCATCGGCAATCACCCGATCCGTTAGCCCGGCGTCATCAACCCAACGACCGACGCCGTCATCAGCGTCGAGAGCGTACCAGACACCATCGTCTTGGCGCCAAGGTTCGCCACCTCGGCCCGCCGCGAGGGCACCATCGCCGCGATGCCGCCGATCATGATGCCGAGGCTGCCGAAATTGGCAAACCCGCACAGCGCATAGGTGAGGATCAGCCGCGAGCGCTCCGACAGGGCTCCCGGCGGCAGGGCGCCGAGCCGCAGATAGGCGATGAACTCGTTGAGCACGGTCTTGACGCCCAGCAGGGCACCGGCCTGGCCCGCCTCTCCCGCCGGCACCCCGATCAGCCAGGCCAGCGGCGCAAACAGCCAGCCCAGGATGCGCTCGAAGCTCAGCGCCAGCCCGAACGGCACTGCGATCAGGCCGAGCAGCTGGTTGGCCAGCGTCACCAGGGCGACCGCCACGATCAGCATGGCGGTGACGTTGGCGAGCAGGATCACACCCTCCCAGGTCCCCTGCGCGACGGCGTCCATGCTGGAGCC
>CADEEC010000010.1 GCA_902826255.1 uncultured Hyphomicrobiales bacterium
GGGTGCGCGACGGCCGCTGGGCGAAGGAAGGCGACTATCGCCTGACGCCCGGCTCGCTGCGGGATCGTACCGTCGGCATCGCCGGCCTTGGCCGCATCGGCAAGGCCATCGCGCGGAGGGTTGAAGCCTTCGGCGTACCGATCAGCTACTTCGGGCGGAGCAAGCAGGCGGACGTCAGCTACAAGTTCTATGACGACATCGTCGCCATGGCCCGCGACGTGGACACGTTGATCGTCGTTACGCCCGGCGGCGGCGGCACCCAGAACCTGATCGATGCAACCGTTATGAACGCGCTCGGTCCCCGCGGCGTTATCATCAACGTGTCACGCGGATCGGTGGTCGACGAGGCCGCGCTGATGGAGGCCCTGAAGAAAGGCACGATCTTCGCCGCAGGGCTCGACGTGTTCCAGGGAGAGCCGAAGGTGAATCCGGCTCTCCTCGAGTTGGAGAACCTGACGGTGCTCCCGCATGTCGGATCGGCCTCCCAGCACACGCGCAACGGGATGGGCCAACTCGTGGTCGACAACCTTGTCGCATTCACGAAGGGGGCACCACCGCCGACGCCAGTGCCCGAAACGCCATTCAAGGGCTGGTAGAGCGAGCGCGCCAGCCCCTGTAGAGCACCTCAACCAGCGTTGCGCTGAAGGTGCTTGAACATGTGGCCGCGCGCCTCGTCGTCCATCTCGGCCTTGAACGTGTGCTTGTCCTTGAGCGCCTGGGCGCGCGCGCCGGCCGGCCGCGCATTGATTTCATCGACAAGGCGCTTGACGTTGGGGAACTTGTCCCACGCGCCCTCGCCCATGATGTAGGGCACCATGCGCGCCCATCCCCACGCGCACATGTCGACGATGGTGTAGGTATCGGCGACGAGGTAGCGCTTGCCGGCGAGGCGCGCTTCGAGAATGCCGTAGTGGCGCTCGGCCTCGTACTGGTAGCGGTTGTGCGCGTAGGCAATCCGCTCAGGTGCGAAATGCCGGAAGTGAACGCCCTGGCCGGAATAGGGACCGACGCCGGTGGCGACGAACATGAGCCATGACAGGAACTCGCCGCGTGCCGACGGCGGGGCGAGGAACTTCCCGGTCTTCTCGGCCAGGTAGAGCAGGATGGCGTTGCTGTCGAACACGACGGTACCGTCGTCGTCGATGACGGGCACCTTGCCGTTGGGGTTGATCTTCAGGAAGGCCGGATCGAACTGCTGACCTCTGCGCGTGTCGACCGGTATGGGCTCGTAGGGCAGGCCGGATTCTTCAAGAAACAAGGCAACCTTTGTCGGGTTCGGAGAGCCGTTGAAGTAGAATTTGAGCATGGCAATCGTCCCTGCGTGCTACGCGCCAATTCGCGCAGGCAACATAAGGCAGACGTCCCGCGCGGGATAGAAGGGCGCAGGCAAAACACTCGTCTCGATGCGACCAGCTGCTATGCTCGGCCAGGATGCTTCAAGCACCGATACAAAAAAGGCAAGCCATGCGGTTGTCAGTCCTGGACCAGTCCGTAGCGATGGTCGATCGTCCGCACGGCCAATCGATCCGAGATACGATCGCGCTTGCCAAGCTGTGCGAAGACCTCGGCTATCACCGCTTCTGGGTGTCTGAGCACCACAATCACGCGACCATTGCCGGCACGGCGCCCGAGATCCTGATGGCGAGCATCGCCAGCGTTACGCAGCGCATTCGCGTCGGCAGCGCGGGCGTCATGCTTCCGCATTATGCGCCCTTCAAGGTCGCCGAGCAGTTCCGCGTGCTGGAAGCCATCGCGCCGGGGCGCATCGATCTGGGCCTCGGCCGCGCGCCCGGCTCTGATGGTCGCACGGCGTTTGCGCTCAACCCGCTCGCCAACGAGCGGCCGGCGCACTTTCCCTCCGACGTACGCGATCTCATGGCCTGGGTCAGCGACGCGCCGCTTCCGGAGGGTCACCCGTTCCGGACCCTGAAGGCGTATCCGCTGGGTGAGACCTCACCCGAAGTCTGGATGCTGGGAAGCTCCGACTACGGCGCGCAGGTGGCCGCGCATTTCGGGCTGCCCTACGCCTTCGCGTGGTTCTTCACGGACGGCAAGGGCGGTGCCGAGGCGATGAAGCTTTACCGCGATCTGTATCAGCCGAGCGCGCGCCACCCCACGCCGCATGCGGCGCTGTGCGTGTGGGCACTCGCAGCGGACACGGACGAGGAAGCGCAGTTCCACTTCTCGTCGCGCGCCCACGTCCGCCTGCTGCGCGACCGGGGCGTGTTTGCGCCGCTTGAGCCTGCGTCCGTGGCGGCGGCGCACGAGTACACGGAGGCGGAAGCGGTGCGCATCGCAGAGTTTCGCCGCACCGCGTTCGTGGGAACTGCGGCGAAGGTGATGGGGCAAATACGCGAGCTGGCGGAGCGCCTCGACATCCAGGAAATGGCCGTCGTCACCTGGGCGCACGATGAGCAGGTCAGGCGCAACAGCTATCGCCTGCTCGCGAAAGAGGCGGCGCTAACCGCAGCCTAGCCCCAGCCGCAGCGAACTTCCTGGCATGTGCGCTGGCCGCCGCTGCCGCCGTCGACGCGGCAGCGCGCCGTAACGAACCTGCAGGTTCGACAGCTGTAAGACGAGAGGCAGCCACGAAAGGCGCCGCCCTTGGCGAAGTTGCAGGTGCGGATCGTCTGGCAATCGCGATTGACATCCAGGCCTGCAGGTTGCGCGGCAACGGGCTGAACGAACGCCCACATGATCAACGCAACGGCCGGTACAAACAGCTTTCGCATGACGCAACCCCAGAACGCCCGGACAGTGTTGGGCAATCTACTGTTGGCTGCAACGTCCGACGGCGGAATTGGTTCAGCGAGCACCGTCCCATGTGCCCAAACAGCAACGATCCTTGCTGCGGGCAGGGTTAACCGCTGGCGCCCGGCCTACTCCGCGGCCTGCTTTCGCGGCTGCACAACGGCCATGTAGTCGTTGATCAGCGTTTCGCTGATCTTGCCGGGCTTGAACTTGTGCTCGCCGATCTCGGCAACCGGCGTCACCTCGGCGGCCGTGCCGGTGAGGAAGCACTCCGAGAAGGTCGAGAGCTCATCCGGCATGATGGTGCGCTCGATCACCTGCAGGCCGCGCTTTTTCGCCAGCCCGATCACGGTCTCGCGCGTGATGCCGGCGAGGAAGCAATCCGCGACCGGCGTGTGCAGGACGTCATCCTTGATGAAGAACACGTTGGCGCCGGTGCACTCCGCGACGTGGCCGCGCCAGTCATACATCAGGGCATCCGCGTAGCCTGCGCGCTCGGCGCGGTGCTTCTCGAGCGTGCAGATCATGTAGAGGCCGGCGGCCTTCGTTTTGGCAGGCGCAGTAGCCGGATCGGGGCGGCGATACTTGGCAAGCGTCAGGCGGAGGCCTTTGAGGCGCTCCTCCATGGGGAAGTAGGAACCCCAATCCCAGGCCGCGACGGCAAGGTGGATTTTGGTGGCTTGAGCCGACACGCCCATCTGCTCGCTGCCGCGCCAGGCGATCGGGCGCACGTAGCAGTCGGTGAGGTTGTTGGCTTTAACCGTGTCGCGGCAGGCCTGATCGATTTCGGCGACGCTGTAGGGGATAGTGAAGTCCAAAGTCTTGGCGCCGTCGTAGAGACGCTGGCTGTGCTTCGTCAGCTCGAAGATTTCCCCGCCATAGGCCCGCTCGCCCTCGAAGACCGCGCTCGCATAGTGGAGGGCATGGGTGAGGACGTGGACGTTGGCCTCACGCCACGGCACCAGCTTGCCGTCGAACCAGATAGAGCCGTCGCGATCATGATAGGGGGCGGTGTCTGCCATGCCATGTCCTCCCGGAAGGGGTGCCCGAGGTCCCACCTTGATCGATGACGGGTGCCTGCCCGGCAGCCCGCCGCAGAATCCTCAGAGAATAGACCTAGTCCAAAGGCGCCACGTGGAATTTCGGGCGCACAAAGGCCTTGCCAGACCTTACAATCAGGGTCAAATAAGTCAACATGGCTGACATAAATTCCGAAGCGCTGGATGGCGTCCGCGGAGGACTGCGCACCCCGGGAGACGGCCCTCGGATGCCAGCCGACGAGCGTTACATTACGATCGTGGAGCTGCTTTTCTTTGCCTACCGCGATTTTACGCGCGAGGCCGACGCGATCCTCGCGGAGTTCGGTTTGGGGCGCGCGCATCACCGCGTGCTGCATTTCGTCAACCGCCATCCGGGCCTGCGCGTGGCAGACCTGCTCGAGATTCTTAAGATCACCAAGCAGAGCCTCGCACGCGTCCTGAAGCAGCTTGTGGACGAAGGCTGGATCGCGCAGCAGACCGGCACGCAGGACCGGCGCGAGCGTCACCTTCGCGTTACCGACAAGGGTACCACGCTTGCCATCAAGCTCGACCAACTCCAGGCTAAGCGCGTCGGCGGCGCGCTCGCGGCTTGCGGACCGGCCGGGGAAGCCTTCGTCCGCCGGTTCCTGTTCGATATGATCAGCCTCGACGAACGCGGCCATGTTGAGGCCTTGCTGCCCGCGGCAGATGCGGGCGCTGCGCCCAAGGCCTGAGGCGCAAGCCTGCTTCGGAGGGAACTGGCCGATGGAGCCGCTACTGGACAATGCCTCGCATATCCTGGTCGTCGACGACGACCAGCGGATCAGGGATCTCCTCGCGCGCTACCTGTTCGAGAGTGGGTTCCGGGTTTCAACCGCGGTCGATGCCTCGACGGCGCGCGCAGCCATGCGCGGCCTGGAATTCGACGTCATCATTCTCGACGTCACCATGCCCGGCGAGAGCGGCCTGGAGCTGGCGCGCGACCTGAAGTCGATCTCCAACATTCCGATCTGCATGCTCACAGCCCGTGCCGAGCCGGAAGAACGCATCGAGGGCCTCGAAATCGGCGTCGACGACTATGTCGCCAAGCCGTTCGAGCCGCGCGAGCTGCTGCTGCGACTGCAGAACATCCTGAAACGCCGGCAGGGGCCATCGGGACCGCGCGACGAAATCACGATGGGCGATTTCACTTTCCACGTCGGCCGCGGAGAGCTGAAGCGCGGGGAAGAATCGATCAAGCTCACGGAGCGCGAGAGGGACCTTCTGCGGCAGTTCGCGCAGCGGCCGGGAATGCCCGTCGCGCGCCACGAGCTTGCTGCGGACGAGTCGACCGGAACCGAGCGCGCCATCGATGTCCAGATCAACCGGCTCCGGCGCAAGATCGAAACCGACCCTACCAACCCTGTCTATTTGCAGACAGTCCGCGGTAAAGGCTACATTCTCTATACCGATTGAGAAACCGCGCGCAGGTCAGGGCAAGATCGATGCTCGCTCCCGGCGAGACCCACCGAGAACGGACTGTCACGTGGAAGGACCGCGTGCAGTCGGCGTGGGTGTCTGTTGCAAGGATGCTGGGCGGTCTTGTCCCGAAGGGGCTTTATGCGCGCGCCCTGATCATCATCATCGCACCGATCGTGCTGCTCGAGAGCGTGGTTGCCTTTGCCTTCATGGAGCGGCACTGGAACCAGGTGACGCGCCGGCTGTCGGAAAGCACCGCGCGCGACATGGCGGCAGTGGTGGACCTGTTCGTCGCCAACGCCTACGTGGACGAAAGCAAGCTGGCCGAGCTTGCCCTCAACCGCTTCGGACTGACAATGACGGTAATGGCCGCCGGCAACCTTCCGGCCGCACAGCCGAAGCCGTTCTTCGACCTGCTCGACCGCGCGCTGTCGGAGGAGATCAGCACGCACGTGAAGCGGCCGTTCTGGATCGATACCGTCGGGCAGTCGCGTTACGTTGAGATCAGGATACGGCTGGAGAACGCCATCCTGCGCTTCACAGCGCCGCGCGCAATGACTTACGCTTCCAACTCGCACATCTTTCTCGTCTGGATGGTGGGCACCTCGGTGGTGCTGCTCACCGTCGCCATTCTGTTCCTGCGCAACCAGATCAGGCCCATTCTCAGATTGGCGGAGGCTGCCGATGAATTCGGCAAGGGCAGACCGGTGCCGCAGGATTTCCGGCCGCGCGGCGCCCGGGAGGTGCGCCAAGCCGCGCAAGCCTTCCTCGAGATGCGTGATCGCATCCGCCATCACGTGGAACAGCGCACGACCATGCTTGCGGGCGTGAGCCACGACCTGCGCACGGTCCTCACGCGCTTCAAGCTCGAGCTTGCACTGCTGCGCAAAAGCCCGGAAATCGATGCCTTGCGCACGGACGTCAACGAGATGCAGCACATGCTCGAGGACTATCTGGCGTTTGCCAAAGGCGATGGCGGCGAGGAAGCGACCGCGACGAATGTGGCGGGGCTGCTCAACGAGGTGAACGAGGAAGCAACGCACTACGGCACCCCGATCGAGGTGCGCATGCGGCAGCCGAGCGATACTCTTGTGCTGCCGTTGAAGCGCCAAGCCTTCAAGCGCGCGATCACCAACCTCGTCATCAACGCGGCGCGCTTCGGCGACTACGTCGTCATCCGCGCGTCGACCGATCGTGACTGGCTGCGCATCGACATCGAGGACGACGGGCCGGGCGTGCCGCCGGCCGAACGCGACAACGTCTTCCGGCCGTTTTACCGGCTGCCCAACGGGCGCAGCCAGGACATGGGGAACACCGGGCTCGGACTTGCAATCGCGCGCGACATCGCCCGCAGCCACGGCGGTGATATCTCGCTTGGCGAGTCGTCCATGGGGGGATTGCGCGCTTCGGTGCGCGTGCCGCTCTGATCAGTAAAGCCGGCCGCCGTTGGGCACCGCACGCTCCGGCATGATGAGCACGACCTCGCCGTTGGCATCGGGAAAGCCGAGCGTCAGCACTTCGGACATCATCTTGCCGATCTGGCGCGGTGGAAAGTTCACGACCGCCGCCACCTGCCGCCCGATCAACGCCTCGGGCCGGTAGTGCACCGTGATCTGGGCCGAGCTCTTCTTGATGCCGAACTCCGGGCCGAAATCGATCTCGAGGCGGATGGCCGGCTTGCGAGCCCCTGCCAAGATTTCGGCGGCAACGATGGTGCCGACGCGCACGTCCACCTTCAGAAAGTCGTCGAACGCAATCTGCGCCGAAGCGCTTTCACCGGCCATGGAGAACCGCCTGTCGGGAACCTAGGTCAGGCCCTCGCCGGGCCGGGGTGGGGATTGCGGATCGGCCGGCCTGCCGCGGAAGATCGCACGCAGGAAAGCAGGGCCGTCGGTCGACAGGCGATGCAGAACGGCACCGGCCTGCTCGACATTGCGCAACGCGCCCTCGCCACGCCGCAACCGGCGATCGAGCGCCGCCATCGTTCGCGCCTGGCCGGCATCGTCATCGTCGAGCCAGACACGGAAGACCGAGGCGTACACCGTCGCCAGCCCCATCATGCGCATGCGGCCGGTGTGGCTCTCGGTGTCGATACCGGCCGCCTGCAGCATCCAGTGCATGGACGTCAGCATGGGGCGCAGCATCGACAGGTCGGCCGAGCTGGAACGATAAATGGACTTCAGGGCCGCCTTGTAAGGCGCGAGCACGTCGAAGCGCGTCATGATGATGTCGAACAGGACGTCGCGCACCTCCTGCCCTTCGGCGCGCTTAGGTGCCTTCCTCAGCACCTCGTCGTCGGCCGCCGCCACGATCGCGCTCAGGAGGGCCGTCTTGCTGTCGAAATGCTCGCGAAGCTCGGCGAGCTGAAGCCCGCCCGCCTCGGCGATGTCGATCAGCGTGACGTCCGCCCAGCTCTTGGCCCCGGCACTTTCAAGCGCCGCAGCGAGAATTCGGCCTTTGGGCGTGGTGGTGTCGAACATGGCGGCGCTCCTCTCAAGCTAACTTCGTAGCAACGGCGCAGGAGATCAACCCCGGAACCGGCAAGCCGCCCGGCTGCGCCCCCCGCACCGTTAACGGCTGTCTCCCGCTCGGCCCTGCCCGGCTTCGAACGCATTGCTGCCCGGACTTGTGGCAGGCGCCGGCCTGTGCAATGAGCGCGCGGACAGCGCCACCTGGGGCAGGCCGTGCATCGATTCTTCAGTTCCCAGGCTGCGGCCTACGTCTTCCTGCCGTTGGCTGCAGCCTGCTGGGCAGGCAACCATATCGTCGCACGGGCCGTCGGGGGACATGTGCCGCCGGCAAGCCTTGGCGTGGCGCGCTGGATTCTCGTTGCCCTGATCGTGCTGCCTTTCGCCTGGCCCCATCTCAAGGCCGATTGGCCGGTATTGAAGCGCCAGCCCGGCATCATGCTTCTGCTCGCCATCACGGGCGGCGCCGCGTTCGCGACCCTGCAGTTCGTTGCACTTCAGTACACGACGGCGCTCAACATGGGTGTGGTAGGCTCCGTTGCGCCCGCCTTCATCGTCGCAGCGAGCTGGCTCCTGTTTCGGGATCGCTTGAACGCGATCCAGCTCACGGGTGTCATGATCTCGTTGTCGGGCGTGCTCGCCATCGTCAGCCGGCTCGACATCACGCGGCTCGCCAGCCTCAGCTTCAATGCCGGCGATCTGATCATCCTCGCCAACATGGTGTTCTGGGCGATCTATTCGGCCTGCCTGCGCCTGCGGCCGGCCGTCCATCCCATGACCTTCATGCTGGCGATGGCGATCATCGCGGGGCTCAGCAATCTGCCTTTTGCCGCCGCCGAGTATGTGTACGCGTACAGGCTGCAGAGCACCGGCCTCACCCTGATGGCGCTGCTTTACTCCACGCTGATCACAACGTTGCTTGCCTACTTCGCCTGGGCCAAGGGCATCGACATCGTGGGCGCCCCGCGCGCGAGTGCCTTCCTGCACACCATCCCCGTGTTCAGCGCGATCCTGGCGACGACGATCCTCGGCGAGAGGATCGAGCTGTTCCACATCATCGGCTTTGCGCTGATCCTGGGCGGCGTCACCCTGGCCGCACGCCCGACCGCCAAGCAGAAGGCGGCTGGGACACAGACGTCGTAGCCTCGCGCCCTAGGCGGTGCCGGCGCCGACGAACTTCGTGCGCAGCGACTCGCGATCGAACGGCTTGATGACGTAGTCGTCCGCGCCGGCCGCGATCGTGCGGGTGATGTCGGCGGCATCGTTCTCGGTCGTGCAATAGACGACCATGGTCTTCTTGCCGTTCGGCAATCCGCGCAGCGTGGACAGGAATTCGACGGTGCCCATGCCGGGCATGTAGTAGTCCAGCATGATCGCATCGGGCATCTGCTGCTGGCATTGATCCAGCGCCGCCTGACCGTGCTCGGCCTCGCTCACCTCGAGCTTGAGGCCCTCGAGGATGCGGCGCGCAACTTTGCGCACGACGCTGGAGTCATCCACAACAAGGCATGTTTTCATGACGGCACCGGCAGCAGCATCCCCCGGCGGCAAGGAGCGTGCGCCCTGCTTGCCGCAGCAACGGCAAAGGTCGGCTACTTCGGTTAAGAATGTCTTGTGTGACGGCTGGCTGCGTCAGCGAACGGGCTTCGCCATCAGCAGCATGTCGACGCCGTCCTTGACGATCTCGACGCGCATGCCCGACGACGCGGCGAGGCGCAGCGTGTAGTAGGCCTGGATCGACATGGCGTCGATCTGAGGCGGCGAGCCGTTCACGAAGTCGCCGAGATACTGAGGAGGGCGGGCGCCGGTACCGCGACAGCGCACCACGAACGTCGGGCTTTGCAGCGGGCCGGTGATGTTGACCTCGATCTCGCCGCCACGCGGTATCGCCGTCGGCGCGGCCGCAATGAGGTTGAGCAGCAGCTTCACCCGGTCTTTCAGCATTTGGCCGGGGATGCCGCGCCAGATGAGCTTGTGCTTGCCCGCTCCGATCAACCCCCGGCTCAGCTTCTCTGCGCTGCTGAGCTCGATTTCCGAGCCCGCGGACCCTGCCGCTCCGAACGCGAAGCGCGCAAACTGCAGACGCGCGGATGCCGTTTCGGTGACATTGCGGATGACGTTGAGCGCGTAGTCCTTGGCCTGGGCGTCGTCCTCCTCGTTGAGGATCTCCAGACCGTTGTTGATGGCACTGACGGGGCCGATGATGTCGTGACAGATCTTGCTCGAGATCAGTGCCGCCAGCTCCAGGTCACTGGGGTGGGCGCGCTCGCTCATCAAATGGCCCTCATATGGCGGTCTTGTGGGCTACCAGGCTGGGCTGAGCGCTGAAGATCGCGACGCTCGCCAACGCGAACAGCTTGCGCATTTTTCGAGTCTTGATACACGCTTCGCTCCGTGCCTGCCAAGCAAACCCGTCCAGGTTGCCTGAAGGTATTGTTTTTTCGTCACAACGCTTCGCGCTCGGTCATCCACAATGCCACCCTGACCGCCGGCGGAGCCGAATCAGGGGCAGGCAACAACCATGGATGACAACGACATCCGCGCGCTTGCCGAAGGGCTGCTTGGCACGGCGCTGGCGGCGGCGCGCATCCAGATGTCGCATTTTGCGGCGGGCGTGACGGCAGTGATCAAGAGCGACAACTCGCCGGTCACGATCGCCGATCGCGAATCGGAGGCCCTGATCCTCGATGCGCTGGCACGAGTCGCACCCGGCATCCCGGTAGTGTCGGAGGAGGCGGCGGCCGAGGGGCACGTCCCTGCCGTCGAGGACAGGTTCTTCCTGGTCGATCCGCTGGACGGAACGAAGCCGTATCTGCGGCGCGAGCCATACTTCACCATCAACATCGCCATGATCGAGAACGGAAGGCCGGTGTTCGGCCTCGTCTATGCGCCGGCGATTCCCGATTTCTTCGTGACGCTGGGCACCGGTCTCGCGGCCGCCACACGGTTGCCGCCGTCGAGCACGGCTCAGACCCTCGGCGAGTTGCAGCTTGAAACGCTGCGCACGCGCCCCGCCGATGCGGCAGCGCTCAAGGCGCTCACCAGCCAGTCCCACCTCAACACCGAGACGCGGCGGTTCCTCGACGGCTACACGGTGGCCGACCGCCGGGCGATCTCATCATCGCTCAAATTCGGGATGCTGGCGCGCGGAGAGGCGGACGTCTATCCGCGGGTGGGGCCCACCAGCGAGTGGGATACCGCAGCGGGACATGCGGTGCTGGCGGCGGCCGGCGGCACGGTGCTGACGCTCGGCGGTCTGCCCCTGAATTATGGCAAGCCCGGATTCAAAAACCCCAACTTCGTGGCCTGGGCGAACGCCCCCCTGGCGCCAAGCCGCGTGTAGCCGCCTTGCACGGTGAGCCGGAGATGAACGCGCCAGCCACACTTTCGTAACACTTTCTAAGGATTCTTTAGGGGTAACGGGCGAGTCGCGCGCGTGCGCGCTGTTCATCAACGAACCGGGTGCTCCCATGTCGGCCAAACGCGGATTCCTGGCGCTGCTGTGCGCTACGCTGATCGGTCTCCCAATTCTGCTGTGGGCGGGCGCGGCCCCTACCCAGGGCCAGCAATACCAGCCCTATCCGCCGCCGCGGGACGACGCCTACAGGCCGGCACCGCCGCCGAGCCAGCAGCCCTACTATCCGCCGAGCTCGAAGCCCTATTCCGGCCCTGGCCAACCCTACGAGGCGCCGCCGCCCGGGCCTGCGCGTTATGATCGCTATGACAACGCGCCGCCGGGGCCTTACGACAACACGTATTCCTCCAACGAGATCGTCCAGGCCGGCCACATGTTCTTCGGCTCGGTCACCAAGGGCCTGGCGGCCGTGGTCGAGTATGCGTTCCAGCAACAGGGGCGGCCGAACGGCTACATTCTCGGCCAGGATGCGGGCGGCGCGTTTATCGCCGGTCTGCGCTACGGCGAGGGCATCCTCTACACCAAGGACGCCGGCAACCACCGCGTCTACTGGCAGGGGCCCTCCATCGGTTATGACGTGGGCGGCGACGGCTCCAAGGTAATGGTGCTCGTTTACAATCTGCGCGACCCCGAGGAGATCTATCGCCGGTTCGGCGGCGTCGACGGGTCTGCCTATATGGTCGGCGGCGTGGGGCTGACGTTCCAGAAGAACGGCCGGATCGTAACCGCACCGATTCGAACAGGAATCGGGCTTCGTCTGGGTGCCAACGTGGGCTATTTGAAGTATACGCGGGCACCGACCTGGATGCCGTTCTAGCTTGGGCTTCGAAGGCCTGACTGAGAATTCGGCGTGACGGTTGCGACCCGGAGCCGTACTTTGAGACGCATCGCGCGAGCACGTCGCGCCGCGTGAAGCCGAGGTGTGCTGTTGATTTCGGTTCAATCCGGCATGTTGCTGGCGCTGGGCTTCCTCGTGGCGAGCCTGCTCGGCTTGCTGCTCGCGTCCGCGTTCTGGTCGCGTGCGGTGCGGCTCACCACGGCAAAGCTCAAGCAATCGATGCCGGTGAGCGAGCCCGAAATCCGGGCCGACCGCGACAGGCTCAAGGCCGAGTACGCCGTCAAGGTGCACAAGCTCGCCGCGCAACTCGAGCAGGCCAAGCTCGAGCGGGCGCGCCATCTGATCGAGATCAACCGGCGCGACGCAAACATTTCGGCGCTGGAGACCGGCGCGGTCGGCATCAAGGCCGAGCTCGAGGAAAACCAGAACGCACGCCGCGTGCTGGAGCAGACGGTTGCGGACCGGCTGCCCAGGGTTGAGGCCCGACTGGCGGAGGCCAAGCGGCTGCTTTTTCAGCGCGACCGCGAGATTGCCGAACTCACGCAGAACCCGCAGCGGGCCAAGGCGGACGGTACCGGCGCCGCAGCCGCCCAGAACCTCGAACTGAACGCGCTGAAAGAGAAAATCCACGACCAGTCCGGAACCATCGACACGCTGCGGCGGCAGATCGAGCTATCCGCATCCGCGCGCGGCACGGGCGCTCAGCCCGCCGTCGAGGCAGACGAAGCGCTGCTGCAGTCCAAGCTGGAGGATCAGGCGGCCGACATCGCCCGGCTCAAGGCGGCGCTCGAGGCGTTCGAGAAGCCCGGCAGATCAGGTCTTCTCGGCGGCGGCAACAAGCAGGCGCTCAAAGCCCGGGCCGAATCGGCCGAGGCTCAGGTGGACCGGCAGGCGGCAACGATCGAGAAGCTGCGCGCAGACCTGGCCATGACACATCAGCGCCTGGCGCGGCAGGCCGCCCATTTCAAGGAGACGACGCACAGGCCTGGCGCCGCCGAAGCACCGGAGCCGCGCGAGACATCGGAGCGCCGCCGCAACCTCGTGGACCGGGTGGCGTACGTGCGCCCCTCGCTGAGAGGCGACGTGGACGCGGGCATTGCGCCGGTCGAGGCGGCAACTGCCAACGGAAACGGCAGCAACGGCGCGGACGGCGAAAAACAGGAACACGCCGCGGTCGCAGAGATGCCCCAAACACCGTCGATAGAAAGCAAGCCGAGAATGCGCTTGCTCGATCGTCTAACGGACATGCGCAAGTCCGGTTCGTAATACCGCTATTCGGCAAAGAGGTGCTGGGGCCGCAATGCCTGATCCGCAAGTCATCGATGCCAAGGACGGCGAAGCCGACGCGCACGCCGAGGATCATGGCGCGGAGGCCGAGGTGCCCGCCACCCGCACGCCTGCACATGACGTGCAACGCGGCGTTCCCGTGCTGAGGCTGGTCGAAACCGTCCGCGCGCCGCAGCGGGCCGATCCGTTCGACGATCTGCAGCCCATGCTCGACTTGCGGTTTCCAGAACCTCCCGCAAACGCGGAAAGCAATGCGCGCGAAGAAATCACCATCGCACCCGCGCAAGACGACGAGCCGGGTGCCGTCGCGCTGGTCGAGCAGACGGCAACAGCGCTGTGCGTGGAAGCGCTGGAAAGCGCGCCCACCCTGATTGTCGAGACCTCAGAAGTTCTGGCTGAGGTGGTGGAGGATGCGCCGCTTGCAGCGGCGGACACTGGTGACGATCTGGCCGGCGCGCACCCCCCGGTGGAACTTGTTGCACTGGACCTCAATCCCGCGGCCGATCCTGACCACGGCGAACCGACACCGCCGGCAGAAGGCGATGCGCCCACCGGCGCCGACGACCGGCCCGCTCCGGAATGGGATGCCGCGCAGCAGATCGCCAGCGAGGCCGACGCGACTGCGCAAGCGCTGGAAAACCTGAAGCATCTCATTGCGCACAGAATGCCGGGCATTGAACCCGACGCGTCGCCGCCGGACGAGGAGGGGGTGCAGCCGCCGCCGATCCAGGCGTTCGCGGCTCCGCCGCCTGCCGCATTGGCGGACGACGCGGAACATGACACTCGCCTGGAGCCGATCGAGCTTGCGGCCTTTGCCGGCGAGGCCCACCACGCCCGCCGCAACCCCGCCTGGCCGGGTTTTCTTGCGGGCTTCATGGCCTCCTGGGCAATCGGCGCCGCGCTGTACGCTTATCTGGTGTTTGCCTGACAAGGCCAGCCGCACTGACGCCACCACAGCCGGCCAGACCACGCGCGGCACCCCTTGCGCTGACGGCTCGTCCCTGATTGTCTCGCCCGGCACTTTCCCAGCCAGGCCGCGACAGTCATGCCCTCCACCGTCTTCGACTCCGCCATCTTTCGCGACATGTTCGGCACGCCGGCCATGCGCGAGATCTTCTCGGATGAAGGCGCCGTCGCGCGCTACGTGGCGGTCGAAGTGGCGCTGGCCGCGGCCGAGGCACGCACAGGCCTGATCCCGAAGGATGCAGCCGACGCCATCCGCCAGAAGGCTGACGCCAAGAGCCTCGACCTGTCCAAGCTGAAGGCGGAAACGGACCTCGTCGGCTATCCGATCGTTGGCGTCGTGCATCAGCTTGCCAAGCAGTGCGGCGAGGCGGGCCGCTACGTGCACTGGGGCGCGACCACCCAGGACATCATGGACACGGCAACCGTGCTGCAGGTGCGCGATGCGCTGGCGCTGGTGGACGCGGACCTGGCGGCGATCGAAACCGCGCTGAAGGGATTGGCAGAGAAACACCGCAGCACTGTGATGGCGGGGCGCACGCATCTCCAGCACGCGCTGCCCGTCACCTTCGGCTACAAGGCCGCCATCTGGCTCGGCATGCTGCAGCGGCACCGGCAACGGCTCGCCGAATTGAAGCCGCGCGCCCTCGTCGGCCAGTTCGCCGGCGCGGCGGGGACCCTGGCGTCGCTGGGCGACAAGGGCCTCGCGGTGCACGACGCGCTGATGGACGAGCTCGGCCTCGGCAAGGCGACTGTGCCGTGGCATGTGGCGCGCGACGGGCTTGCTGAAACGGTGTCGTTCCTGGCGCTGGTGGGCGGCAGCCTCGGCAAGATCGCGACCGACGTCATGCTGATGATGCAGACGGAGGTGGCCGAGGCGTTCGAGCCGTTCCTGCAGGGCCGCGGCTCGTCCTCCACCATGCCGCAGAAGCGCAATCCGATCTCGTGCGAGCTGATCGTGGCCTCCAGCCGGATCGTGCGGCAGAGCGCGGGCCTGATGCTGGATGCGATGCTTGCCGACCACGAGCGCGCGACGGGCCCGTGGCACCTGGAGTGGGTGGCGCTGCCGGAGGCCTTCATCGCCTCGTCGGGCGCGCTACGGCAGGCCCGCTTCATGCTGGAAGGGCTGATCGTCGATGCGGGCCGCATGCGCCGCAACCTCGACCTCACGGGCGGGCTGATCGTCGCGGAGGCGGTGATGATGGCGCTCGCGCAGCACACCGGCCGGCAGACCGCGCACGACGTGGTGTACGGCGCATGCCGCGCCGCCCTCGACAAGGGCACGACGCTGCTCGCGGAGCTGGAGCGCGATGGCGAGGTGACCAAGCATCTCGACAAGGCTGCTCTGACCGCGCTCACAGACCCGGTGAACTACCTCGGCTCGACGCAGGCGATGATCGATCGGGCGATGAAGCCTAGGTAGCTTGGCGCCATCCAGCGCCGGCGAGATCGGTGTCGCGCGCTAGTCAGACAGCCGCTGCAGCCAGGGCCGGCGCGGAAACTTCGACACGGTTACGTCCCGCACGCTTCGCCTGATAGAGGCTCAGGTCTGCGTGGCGAAGTAACTCGGAAAGACCGGCACGTGCCGGCGCGATGTATACGCCGATGCTCGCCGTGGGCGTGAGACCCGGCGGCAGCCTTCCGATCGCTGCCTCGGACAGCGTTATGCGGATGTCCTCGGCAATGCTTCTGGCATCGCCCAGCTCGACGCCCAGAAGCAGCATGGCGAACTCTTCGCCGCCGATGCGGCCAGCTATCATCGCCTCGGGGCCAGCCGACTTGATGGCCGCTCCAAAGACCGAGATCACCGCATCTCCCGCCGCATGGCCAAAGGTGTCGTTGACCTGCTTGAAGTGGTCGAGATCGGCAAGCAGCAGACAGGCCGGGGTGGCATCGTGCGCATGCCGCGCCAGTGCGTCCGCGGCTTCGACTTCGAAGCCCTTCCTATTGAGCAAACCCGAAAGCTTGTCGATTTTTGCTTCTCGTCTCAGTTCGTCTAACAGATCAATGGCGACGGCCACCATGAGATTGAGGGCAATCATGATCGAGAGCATCGCCTGCGTGAACTGCACCGTCGTCCAGTAGACGGATTGCTGAAAACCGCCTCCATCTCGCATCTCCACAAGCTGCAGGATGATAACCGGCCGCAGGATGAAGTTTGCTGCCGCCAGGCAGGCAATCCAGAACAGAAGCCGATCGATAATGTGCACCTTGTCGACCGGCCACAGTTTGATGGCGAGGATCGAGGCAATCGCACCCAGCCCGAGGCTGATGAAGTAGATGCGCGCGGTAATGTCCGGCTCCACAAGCAGGAACCATATCTGCCCGGCCATCGCGACCGTCGAGATCGCAAGCATCGCGTTGTAGGGAGGCGCAATCTTGTACCTCAGGAGGATGGCCGCTGACAGCAGGCAGGCCGTCGCCATGAAGAGAACGTTCGCCAGGATAATCTGGGCGTCATGAGGCAAGGACGGAGCCGTGTCGCGAACGAGAAACCCCATGGCGTTGACGAGATAGCCTGCGGCGGCAACCAGAACGTAGATTTCACCCCGCCGGTTCGACCACAGGACAAAGAACGCGGCCGCCAGCAGGACGCCGATACCGGGGTTCAGAAGGGAGATGAAGAACTGTCCAGACACTTGATGTCCCGCTTCGTCACGGCGGGCACAATCGCATGGTGCTGAATAAAGAATTGACCAGATCGCATGGTTAATGTCCGGCAAGCTTAACCATTCGTGTGTGATGCCGAGGAGCCGCTCAAGGGCGCCCCGCACTGCCCGAAGCAACGTTGCGCCGGACATGGTCAGCGAAGGCGGTGGCGGCCGGGGTCGGCTGGCGCGCCTCGTACAGATTGATCTGGAACATCGGCAGCCGCGGCAGCTTGCGATCGGTGGAGACGACTTCCAGGCTGTCGGGTATCGCATGGCCGAGCAGCGGTGCGACGGCGAGATCGGCCTCCAGCGTCGCGCGCACAGGCTCCATGTTGCTCACCTCGCACACCGCCTGCCACCGGCGGCGCGCCTTCCTCAGCGCCGTGACGGCAACGGGCCTGAACACGCACGTCTCAGCCCCGAGCGACACCGGCAGCGGATCGCGTGCATGCGCCTCGCCGGCGCGCGCACCGACCCAGACCAGCCGGTCGCTGCGCAGCGTCTCCCCGCCCTTGCCGCAGCCAAGCTCCGTCGTCAGCGCCAGATCGATGGCGCCTCCCTTCACGTCTCGCAGCAACTCGACGGTATCCTTACAGACGAGCGTCACCCGGATGCTCGGGAATGCCCGGCTGAAGCGCCGCAGGATCGGCGGCGCATAGCTGCCGATGATGTCGTAGGGGGCGCCGAACCTGACCTCGCCCTCGAAGGCGGGCTGCTGCAGCGCGGCGATCACCTGCGCGTTGGCGGCGAGGAACTGACCGACGCTGGCGACCAGGCGCTGCCCCTCCGGTGTCGGCACGATGCGGCGGCCGGCACGGGCGAAGAGGGGATGATCCGACATCTCCTCGAGGCGGCGCAGCTGCTGGCTGATGGCACCTTGCGTGAGATTGAGCTGCTGGGCCGCGAGCGTCACGCTGCCGGTCTCGATGACGGCAAGGAACGCGCGCGCGACGGCAACGTCCATGTTGCGATTCATGCGGTTGGCGATCCATTACCGACGCTAAATGTGAACATTAAAATGAATAGATATACTAAATATTGGAACGACGGTAGCTGTCGATGGGCGGGTTGCTGCGATGGAGGCTGTCAATGCTCTCGGGCGTCTGGATTCCCCTGATCACGCCGTTCAAGGACGGGCGCATCGATTTCGCCAGCTATCGGCGCCTGATCGAGCACTACGTCGCGCACGGTGTCAGCGCCCTGTTTCCGCTCGGCACCACGGGCGAGGCGCCGACGCTGGACGACGATGAGGTGGACGAGATCGTCGCCGCGACCGTCGAGGTCGCGGCCGGGCGGCTACCCACCTTCGTCGGGGTCGGCGGGAACGACACGCGCAAGGTGATCAAGACGCTGCGGCGCCTCGAGCGGCACGATTTCGCCGGCATCGTCTCGGTGTGCCCGTACTACAGCCGGCCGTCGCAGGACGGCATGCGGCAGCACTTCTCGGCCATCGCCGACGCGACCGACCGGCAAATCCTCATCTACAACATCCCCTACCGGACCTCGGTCAACCTCGGCAACGACACGCTGCTCAGGCTGGCGGAACGGCGCAACATCGTCGGGGTCAAGGACAGCTCGGGCAGCATCGCACAATCGCTGGAATTGCTGGCGACGAAGCCGGCCGGCTTCTCGGTGCTGACCGGCGAGGACGGCCTCTACTTCACCATGATGTGCAACGGCGCGGACGGCGGCATCCTGGCCGCGGCGCATCTCGCTACGGAGCGGTTCGTGGAGATCGGCCGCCTGATCGCGGCCAACGATCTTGCCGCCGCGCGTGCGACCTGGTCGTCGCTGCGGAGTTTCATCCCGAAGCTGTTCCAGGAGGCAAACCCGATGCCGATCAAGCACTGCCTGTGGCGCCAGGGCCTGATCGCATCGCCCGAGTGCCGCCTGCCCTTGACCTCGATCTCCGGCGGGCTCGCGCAGGAGCTCGATAGCTGGCTCGCGACGGCAAAGGCCGCGTAGACTTCAGCTCTTCTTATCAGGCAGCGCCAGGCGGATGTGCAGCTCGCGCAGCTGCTTCGGCGCGGCCTCGCTCGGTGCGCCCATCAGCAGATCGTTGGCCTGCTGGTTCATGGGGAACGGTGCCACCTCGCGCACGGTCTTGCAGCCGGTCAACAGCATGACGATGCGCTCGATGCCGGCCGCCATGCCGCCATGCGGCGGCGCGCCGTACTGAAAGGCGCGGTAGAGGCCGCCGAAGCGGCTTTCCACGTCGGCGCGCGTGAGGCCCGTGATCTCGAACGCCTTCACCATTGTCTCGGGCACATGGTTGCGGATCGAGCCCGACGCGATCTCGTAGCCGTTGCAGACCATGTCGTACTGGTTGGCCTTGAGCGCGAGCAGCGCCTCGCGGCCCTGCTTCTCCGCCGCCTCCAGCGCCTCGCGGCCACCCTTCGGCATGGAGAAGGGGTTGTGCGAGAAGTCGATCTTCTTTTCCTCCTCGTTCCACTCGTAGAACGGGAAGTCGACGATCCAGGCGAGCGCGAACTGGTCCTCCTTGACGAGCTTCAGCTCCTGGCCGATGCGGTCGCGCGCGAGGCCGGCGAAGCGGGCGAACGTGGCGGGGTTGCCGGCAGTGAAGAAGGCGGCGTCGCCGGTCTTGAGGCCGAGCTGGCCCATGATGGCGGCGGCGCGGTCGGCGCCGATGTTCTTGGCGACCGGACCGGCACCGGCTGCGCCTTCCTCCGCGCGCCAGAAGATGTAGCCGAGGCCGGGCTGGCCCTCGCCCTGCGCCCAGGAGTTCATGCGGTCGCAGAAGGCGCGCGAGCCGCCGGTCGGGGCCGGGATGGCCCACACGCGCACCTTCGGGTCCTTCTCGATCATTCCCGCGAACACTTTGAAGCCCGAGCCGCGAAAGTGCTCGGTCACATCCTGCATCTCGATGGGATTGCGCAGGTCCGGCTTGTCGGTGCCGTACTTGGCGATGGCCTGGTCGTAGGGGATGCGCGGCCAGCCCTTGGTGACCGGCTTGCCGTCGGCGAACTCCTCGAACACGCTTGTGAGGACCGGCTCCATGGTGCCGAACACGTCGTCCTGCTCGACGAAGCTCATCTCGACGTCGAGCTGGTAGAACTCGCCGGGCAGGCGGTCGGCGCGCGGGTCCTCGTCGCGGAAGCAGGGCGCGATCTGGAAGTAGCGGTCGAAGCCCGACACCATCAGCAGCTGCTTGTACTGCTGCGGCGCCTGCGGCAGGGCGTAGAACTTGCCGGCGTGGATGCGCGACGGCACCAGGAAGTCGCGCGCCCCCTCGGGCGAGGAAGCCGTGAGGATGGGCGTCGGGAACTCGTTGAAGCCAGCGTCGTGCATGCGCCGGCGGATGGAGCGGGTGATCTCCAGCCGCTTCATGATGATGCCATGCAGCGTCTCGCGCCGCAGATCGAGGAAGCGGTAGGTGAGCCGCATGTCCTCCGGATATTCGGGCTCGCCGAACACCGGTACGGGCAGCTCCTTGGCCGCCGACAGCACCTCGATCTCGCTCGCGAACAGCTCGACTTCGCCGGTCGGCAACTCCGGGTTGACGGTACCGTCCGGCCGGTCGCGCACCTTGCCGTCGACGCGGATCACCCATTCCGAGCGCACGGTCTCTGCCGCCTTGAAGGCGGGGCTGTCGGGGTCGGCCACCACCTGCGTCATGCCGTAGTGATCGCGCAAATCGATGAACAGCAGGCCGCCGTGATCACGCACGCGATGTACCCAGCCGGAGATGCGCGCGATTCTGCCGACGTCGGCCTTGCGCAACGCGCCGCACGTGTGCGAGCGATAGCGATGCAGCTGCGACGTTTCCGAGCCTGTGCGCGGGTTAACCATGGGTGCTGGCCTCGCAGCGAGAAGGTGAATTTGGCCGGAAAAGCACACGCAGCCGGTGTGTTGTCAAGGATGCCGGGAGCGGCCATGCGCGGCATCCGTGCAATTTGTGCCGCGGCAGCGATGACGCTATAAAGCCGCGCCCATGCAGCTCATCACCACCACACACGCGCTGAGCGATCTTTGCGACCGCCTCGGCCAGCAAGACTTCGTCACGGTCGACACCGAGTTCATTCGCGAGCAGACCTTCTGGCCGAAGCTGTGCCTGCTGCAGCTCGCGGGTCCGGGCGGCGACGAGGCGGTGGTGGACCCGCTGGCGCCAGGCCTCGAGCTGGCGCCGTTCTTCAAGCTGTTGGCGAACGAGCGCGTGGTGAAGGTGTTCCACGCCGCGCGCCAGGACCTGGAGATCGTGTGGATCCAGGCCAAGCTGATGCCGAAGCCGATCTTCGACACGCAGGTGGCGGCGATGGTGTGCGGCTTCGGCGAGTCGGTGAGCTATGTGAACCTCGTCAAGCAGACGACGGGCAAGGACCTCGACAAAAGCTCGCGCTTCACGGACTGGGCCCGGCGCCCGCTTTCGGAGCGGCAGCTCGCCTACGCGCTGGGCGACGTCACCCATCTGCGCGACGTCTATATGCGTCTGAAGACGGAGCTGGAGCAGACCGGCCGCGCCCGCTGGCTCGACGAGGAAATGTCGGAGCTGATCGACCCGGCCACCTACGAGACCAAGCCCGAGGATGCCTGGCGCCGCCTGAAGCTCAGGGTCAAGAACCGCAAGAGCCTCGCCGTGCTGATCGAGCTGGCGGCCTGGCGCGAGCGCGCGGCGCAATCGATGGACGTGCCGCGCAACCGCGTGCTGCGCGACGAGGCGCTGTACGACATCGCCAACCACGCGCCGACCGAGCCCGGCCAGCTCTCGCAGCTGCGCTCGCTGAGCGACGGGTTCGGCCGGTCCGCGCGCGCAAAAGAGATCATCGAGGCGGTGAAGAAGGGGCTGGCGCGGGACATGAGCACGCTGCCGCCGACCCGCGAGGGCGGCGGCCTCTCCGCCGACAAGCTCGCCACGGTGGAACTGCTGCGCGTGCTGCTGAAGGCGAGCGCGGCACGCAACAAGGTGGCGCCGAAGTTGATCGCCGACAGCGACGACCTGGAACGCATCGCCGCGGAGGATAATCCCGACGTGCTGGCGCTCAAGGGCTGGCGGCGCGAGCTGTTCGGCAGCGAGGCGGAGCGGCTGAAGCGCGGCGAGGTCGCCGTCACCGTGCGGCGCGGCGAGATCGTGACGGTGGAGACGACACCGCCCGCGCCGCGCGACAAGGGCTGATTTTTTCAGTGCGAGGGCCGACGACCCGTTCGCCGGTCATGCTCGCACTTGTTGCGAGCATCCAGCGGCCAACAGATTCCCGAGTCTCCTGAGGGGTGGATCCTCGGGACAAGCCCGAGGATGACTGCTGAATTGAAACGGCGGTTCAGCTCAACAACAACCGCTAGGCGAACCCGTTAGGGGCGGCCGGGGCTGTAGCCGTTTTTCTGGCGCCATTCGGAGAGGAAGTAGCTGAGGCCGTCGTCGACCTGCTCGGGCAGGACGATGCGCACGGTGATGAGCTGGTCGCCGGTGTGGCCGGTTGCAGCGTTTTGCACGCCCTTGCCCTTGAGGCGAAAGATGCGGCCCGAGCTGGTGGCCTTGGGCAGGGTGAGCTGCACGCGGCCGGTGATGGTCGGCACCTCGATCTTGGCACCCAGCACCGCCTCGTCGATCGTGATCGGCAATTCGATCAGGATGTCGTCCTCGATGCGTTTGAAGTGGGCGTGCGCACGCACGCGAATCTCGACCAGGGCGTCGCCGGGCTCGGCACCGCGCATGCCGGCTGAGCCCTTGCCCCTGAGCCGCAAAGTCTGCCCGTCGCGCACGCCCTGCGGCACGTTGATGTCAAGCGTGCCGCCATCGGGCAGCGTCACGCGCTTCTTGGCCCCGGTTGCCGCCTCCAGGAAGTCGATCTCGAGGCTGTAGCGGGCATCGCGGCCGCGTGCGCCGAACGGGCTGCCGGCCTCGCCGCGGCCGCGCATGGAGCCGAACAGGTCGGAGAAGATATCGCTGAAGCTGACGTCGTCGTCCGGACGGCCGCCCGCGCTGCGGCCGCCGCCGGCGCCGCCCGCATAGGTCCTGTGGAAGCCGCGGCGGGGCTCGCCATTGGCGTCGATTTCGCCGCGATCGAACTGCCGGCGTTTCTCGGCATCGCCGACGATCTCGTAGGCCGCCGTCACCTTCTTGAAGCGCTCCTCGGCGGAGGCGCGGTTGCTCGGGTTGAGGTCCGGGTGCAGTTCCTTGGCGAGCTTGCGATAGGCGCGACGGACTTCCTCGTCCGTCGATGTGCGCGGCACGCCCAGCACTGTGTACGGGTCATCAGCCATTGGGAATCGCTCAGGTCAGCTCTTGGAAGGGCAGTGTAATAGATGGGGAAGTCGGTGCCCAGCCGCCAGACCATGGCGCCTGGATTAGGAGAAGCGCACCTCCAGCGTGCGCTCCAGCAGCTCGGCGAGCGCGGAGAATCGGCGGCGCACGCGCTCGCCGTCCAATGCGGCATGTGCGCGGGGGAGCGTGAGGACGAGCTTGTCCTTCTCGTAGGTGAGCGGAATCTCGTCGATGATCCCCGGCCGGCCGACGGACAGCATGTGCGCCGCGCGAATCGCGGCGCCGATGATCTTGGCGCGGCGATAGGCGCGCTTGGTCAGCAGACGCTTGAGCCGCTCGGGCAGCCGGTCCTCCTCCCCTTCCGCGTCCCTGCCGACGCCGAGGTGGCGGAAGTAGATGGCCATAGCGAGGAACACGCGCCCTGGATGGTCGATGCCGCCGAGCGCCGACTGCGCGATCAGGATCAGGCTCTGCTCTGCCCGGTAGTCGGGATGCGCACGCCAGCTGATGTCGGAAAGCAGACAGGCCGCATAGCGCAGCCGGCGCTCGTCCTCCGTCTCGGACGGGCCTGGGTCGGCGAACAAGACGTCGGTCCATTTGCCGAGCTCGTTGGCATGCTGCGGCGACCTGGATCGCAGGCGCGCATAGTCGGACGCGAAGGCGAGCAGCGGGTCCTTGCGGCGCTCGGCAGCCGACAGCAGGTTGTAGAGCAGCCCCTCGCGAATGCCGAACACGGAGAACACGACCTCGCTCGGCTGCACCTGGCGCACGAGCCGCTCCAGCACCAGCGCACCGTAAGGCAGCACCTCGCGGCGGGCGCGCGCGATCTCCTTCAAGGTCGGCAGCTTCTTGGCCTTGCGGATGTCCTCGCAGAAATCGATCACGTCCTTGGCCGGCATCGCGTAGCCGTGCATGACGTGCAGCGGATAGTTGGTTTCGTTCATGTGCAGGCGCGCGAACGAGCGCCAGGTGCCGCCCACCGCGTAGAAGGTGCGGTCGCGGCCCTTGACGAGCCAGGGCAACGCGGCGAGCTGCTGGTCGACGATCTCAGCCGCCTTGTCGAGACGGCCGCCCGCGGCGTCCATCAAGCGCAGGCCGCCGATGCCGAGCGTTGCGGCTTGCCGCAGGCTGCGGCCCGAAATGTCGATTAGCTCGAGACTGCCGCCGCCGAGGTCGCCGGCAAATCCGCCCGGGTTCTCGAAGCCCATCAGGATGCCCTTGGCGGCAAGCTCGGCCTCCTCCTGGCCGGTAAGAACCTGGATCCTGCTGCCGAGCGCGCGCTCGCCGTGCGCGATGAACTCAGGACCGTTGGCAGCATCGCGGCAGGCCGCAGTGGCGATGGCGCGGATGTTCTTCACGCCCAGCACGCGCGTGATGGCGCGGAAGCGCGTGAGGGCATCGAGCGCCCGGCGCACGCTCGTCTCGTCCAGGCGGCCGGTGGAGGCAAGCTCGCGCCCGAGGCCGCACAGCACCTTCTCGTTGAAGATCTGGGTGGGGCTTCTGACCGCGCCTTCGTAAACCACGAGACGCACGGAGTTGGAGCCGATATCCACGACCCCCATCGGCTCGAGGTCTGTCCTTTCGCCGAACAGGGTCAAACGCGCATCATGCCTCGGGCGTCTCCGCCGAGGCGTCCCTGGCAAGCCTGAAGCGGCGCGGGAAGCTGTCCTTCAGCGACTGTCCGCGTCCCGACAGGCTCGGGTTGGTCATGAAATACTCGTGCGCGTTGAAGGGCTCCTCGCCGGGTCCAGGGGACATCCGCTCCGAGGAGCCGTCGGGCAGCACGCGCCAGCTCTGCTGGTTGTCCTTGATGTTGGCCACCATGATCTGGCCCAAAATCTGCTCGTGCACGGTCGCGTTGGTGATCGGCACCATGACCTCCACGCGGCGGTCGAGGTTCCTGGGCATCATATCTGCGGAGCTGATGTATACGATTGCCTTCGACGACGGAAGCCCGTGGCCCGCGCCGAAACAGTAGATGCGCGAGTGCTCCAGGAAGCGCCCGATCACGCTTTTGACGCGAATTCGCTCCGAAAGGCCGGGAATTCCCGGCCGCAGGCAGCAAACGCCGCGCACGACGAGGTCGATTTCCACACCCGCCTGGCTCGCCTCGTAGAGCGCGTCGATGATCTGGGTGTCGACCAGCGAGTTCATTTTCATCCAGATCTCGCCGTCGCGGCCGGCCTTCTCGTGCGCGATCTCTTCCTTGATGTGGGCCAGGATGCGCTCGCGGATGCCGTTCGGGCTGGCGGCCAGCGCCTCGATCTCGACGGGCTCGGCATAGCCGGTGACGAAGTTGAACACGCGCGTGATGTCGCGGCCGACGACGGGATCGGCAGTGAAGTAGGACAGGTCGCTGTAGATGCGCGCCGTCACCGGGTGATAGTTGCCGGTGCCGACGTGGCAATAGGTGGCGAGCTCGGTGCCCTCGCGGCGCACGATCAGGCCGAGCTTGGCGTGCGTCTTGAGCTCGATGAAGCCGTAGACCACGTGCACGCCTGCGGCTTCCAGATCGCGCGCGAGGCGGATGTTGAGGGATTCGTCGAAGCGCGCCTTCAGCTCGATGACGGCGGTCACCGTCTTGCCGACGTCGGCGGCCTCTTTCAGCGCGCGCACGATGGGGCTGTCCTTCGACGTGCGGTAGAGCGTCCAGCGGATGGCGAGCACGTTGGGATCGGCGACGGCCTGGCGCAGCAGCTGCACCACCACGTCGAAGGACTCGTAGGGGTGATGGACGACGATGTCCTTCTTGCGGATGGCGGCGAAGCAATCGCCGTTGAACTCGCGGATGCGCTCCGGGAAGCGGATGTCGAGCGGCTTGAAGACGAGGTCAGGACGCTCGGCCACGATCAGCTGGGCGGTGTCGGCGAGGCCGAGCATGCCCTCCTTCACGAACACGCCGTCCTCACGGATGTCGAGCTCCTCGGCGACGAAGCGTTGCAGGCGTGCCGGCATCTGGCCGTCGATCTCGAGCCGGATCACGTCGCCGCGGCGGCGGCGCTTGAGCGCGGTCTCGTACAGGGCGACGAGATCCTCCGCCTCTTCCTGGATCTCGATGTCGCTGTCGCGCAGCACGCGGAAGGCACCCTGGCTGCGCGCAATAAAGCCGGGGAACAGCCGCGAGATGAACATGCCGATCGCAGATTCGATGCGGATGAAGCGGATCGGTGCCGCGCGATCTTCGGTGGCGGCCTCGAACGACGGCAGGCGGATGAAGCGCGCGAGCTGGCTCGGGATCGGGAGCAGGGCGTGCATGCTGCTGCCGTCGCGTCCGCGGCGCAGCTCCACGCCGACGGTGAGCCCGCCGTTCTGAATGAAGGGGAAGGGATGGGCGGGGTCGACCGCGATCGGGGTCAGGATCGGCAGGTACTGCTCGAGGAACTGGCGCTCCAGCCACTCGCGCTCGGAGGTGCTGAGTTCCTTGGGCTCGACGAGCAGGATGCCGGCCTCGGTCAACTCCGCCTTGAGCCCGCTCCAGCAGGCCTGCTGATCGCTCACGAGTTGGGCCGCGAACCTGTTGACCTCGGCCAGTTGCTGGGCGGGGGTGAGGCCGTCCTGGCTCGTCTGCACCACGCCGGCCGTGACCTGGCCGTAGAGGCCCGCCACGCGGACCATGTAGAACTCGTCGAGGTTGTTGGCCGAGATCGACAGGAAGCGCAGGCGCTCGAGCGGGGGGTGGCTGAGGTTCTGAGCCTCCTCCAGCACCCGCCGGTTGAACTGCAGCCAGGAGAACTCGCGGTTGTAATAGCGCGCCGTGCCGAGAGGCAGCGGCGAAGGCTCGGCTGGCGGCTCGACAGGCTTCAGGCGGGACACGGCGGCGTTCATGTAGGTCCTCGGACGGGTGCGGCCGCCGCGATCAGTGGCAATATTACCACAAAGGCGGCCGCGATTCAGAAATGGCGGTCGGAGAATGCCACATCAAGATGAAAGTTGCGTGGCAGTGGCCAAGCTCGAGCTCGTCAGCCTTGGCCGGCCTGCAGCACAGCCAGCACCTCGGCCGCAAGCGCGCGCGTCACCCTGCGGTGCGAGGCCATGGCCGCCCGGTCGAGGGCATCCACCAGAGTTGCAGCAGCCTCCATGGATTGCTCCATGCGCAGCAGCAGATAGCTGATGGTGTGCGGCTCCACCTGCAGCTGGCGATCGAAGAAGTGCTTCACCAGAACGGCGCGCAACAGGCTCTCGTCCGGCGGTGCGATGCTGACGACCGGCAGCGCCCGGAGGCGCGAGCGCAAGTCGGGCAGCTCCACGTGAAGCTCGCCGGCCGGCACGCGCGAGGTGAGCAGGATCGACAGCTTGTGCTCACGCGCAAGGTTCATGAGATGGAAGACGGCGCGCTGGTCTGCAAAACCCGCGTGCAGGTTTTCCAGCAGCACGGCGCCACCCGGTTTCACGGCCGCGACGTCGGTTTCCGTCAGCGTCGACGCTTCGGCGAGGATCGCGCCCGATCTCAACCGCCAGACGTTGCCGAGATGCGACTTGCCCGCCCGCGCCGGCGCCACCACCAGCACGGCAGACTGCGGCCAGTTTGGCCATTGGGTCATGACCTCGACCGCGGCCGCATTGGAACGGCTGACGAGCAAATCCTCCGCCCCCAGCGCGGGAAGGTGAGGAAGGTCGAGCACAAGCTGACGTGCGGCCAGGCTCACGCGCCGCCCTCCCGATGGGGCGGCGTTGGCGGAACGGCGCCCTGGTACACCGAGCTTTTCAAATAGACCTCGACCGCGAAGCGAACGAACACGGCGACCGCCGCAGCCAGCGGGACCGCGATCAGAGTGCCGACGATGCCGAACAGGTAGCTGAACACGAACAGCGCGAAGATCAGCCACACCGGATGCAGACCGATCCTTTCGCCCACAAATCGCGGCGACAGAAAGGCGGCGTCGATGGCGATCCCCGCAACGAGAACACTCACGGCCTTCAGCAGCGGAACCGGATCGGGCCAGAACTGGATGATGGCGATTGCGGCCGTGCAGATGAGGCCCGCAATCCAGCCCACGACAGGGACGAATGCCAGCGCGCCGGTGGCGAGCCCGATCAGCAAGCCGTAGTTGATGCCGGCCCAGGTCAGGCCCGCGGCATAGAAAATCCCGAGCACGATGCAGATTGTGCCCTGGCCGCGAATGAAGGCGCCGACCGCATCGTTGATCTCGCGCCCCAGCCGCCGCACGGTAGCGACGTGCTGGCGCGGCGTCGCCGCGTCGATGCGTCCGAGCATCTTGTGCCAGTCGATCAGCAGGTAGAACACCACCACCGGCGTGATGAGCAGCAGCGACAGGATGTTCACGAGCGCGACGCCGCGGCTCCACATCGAGGTGAGGAGACTGCCGGCGTAGGCGGTCCAGTTCTGCGAGACCTCCCCCGACAGTTTCTCGATGGCGACCTGGACGGAGGGGTGGCTCGGCCCCAGCCACTGCTGCGACATGCCCTCCGCAAACAGTTTGAGGCGCTGCATCTCCTCGGGCAGGGCGGCAACGAACTGGCGCACCTGCGCCACCAGCAGCGGCACCACGAACAGCAGCGCGAGGACGGCGATCGCCATTGCCGTGCCCACGATCAGGACAACGGCCAGCACGCGACTGAGCCCCAGGCCCTGCAGGCGGTCGGCGAGCGGATTGAGGAAGTAGGCGATGACGAGCGCCGCCACGAACGGCAGCAGGATCTCATTCAACAGGGCAATGGCGGCCACCAGCGCCAGGAAGGCGCACAGCCAGAACCAGAACTGCTTGTCCACACTCAACGGCTTGCCTCCAGCGGCCCGCCCGGCACCTCAGTCTGCGGCATCCTTCGACTCGTAGCCGGTCATGTGCAGAATCCAGGTTTTGAGGTAGGCCGCGAGCGAAAGCAGGGTGAGTGTCCCCGTGATCCACACCAGGACATAGCGCACCTGCTCCAGGCCCAGGCCGAACGCCTCGTCGCCGAGCACCGTGGTCGCCAGGATGAGCTGGGCCGCCGTATTGAGCTTGCTGATGACGAGCGGCCTGATGCGGAGCGGCTGGTCCATGACCCAGGACAGCAGCACGGCGAGCAGGATCAGGATGTCGCGGCTGACGACGGCGACGACGAGCCAGAGCGGGATCTCCTGCGAGACCGCGAGCGCGATATAAATGCTGACGATGAGCGCCTTGTCCGCGAGAGGATCGAGGTAGGCGCCAAGCTCGGTGCGCCAGTTGAAGCGCTTGGCGAGGAAGCCGTCGACGGCGTCGCTGAGACCGGCGATCAGGAACACGAAAAATGCCGCCCGGCTGTGTCCGTTCACGAGCAGCCAGAATATGACGGGGACGGAGATTGCCCGCCCCAGCGTGATGAAGTTCGGTATGTTGCTGTACAAGTTCCAACCCGGCGATAACGTGAACCGGACCACCCGTCGGCGCCGGAGCGCGGACAGGCGGAGCGGCAGTGCCCCGCATAAATCCTAGTCGCCAACGGCGCCAGCCGTCGAGAGCTAGTGTGACGATCGAGCGCTGGACGTCAGCTGCAAGGTCTGGCGAACTTTGAAAATCGGAACACTAGCGCGACGAAAGCACCCAGGTGCCGCCATTGTTGCGCAGCACAAGGCCCTGCCGCGCCAGCTCGCCGACGAGTTGCTCGGCGCCGCCGCCGTAGCGCAGCGTCACGCGCGCACCGCGCGCCGAGAGCCCCGCCACATCCAGCTCGTCGACGCCGGGCGTCGCGCTGAGCTTGCGGCTGATGTCCTGCCACTCGGCCATGCCGCGGAACTCGACGGCGATGAGGAGATCGACCCGGCCGCCCGCCGCCGACAGCGTGGGCCCCGCGCTTCCGCCGCTTCCGCCCTTGATCGCTTTCCAGCGGCCTTCCAGCGTGCGCAGCGCAATCACCGCGGACAGCTCGCGCGTGTAGCTGGCGTCCGCATCCAGCCGATACGTGCGCTCCAGGTACAAGGGGCCGACGGCGTCGCGTCCGACGAGTAGCAGCTTGAGCTTGCCGGCCTCCTGCTGCGCGACGGCGACGACCAGGTGCTCGGCGGCGTAGGTGCCGGCAAAGGCGCGCATCGCCGACGGCTCGGCGCGCGCGATGCCCTCGACGGCTTCGGCGCCGATGTCCGGCCGCAGCGGCTGCAGGTTGACGGGCGTGAGCGCATTCTCCAGGTCGAGACCGCGCCACACGGTGGTCCAGGCCGCGTTGTCGCTGCCGGGCCCGCGCCACACCGCCACCAGCGTCAGTGTCGGCGCCTGCTCGTCGACGAAGGCGATGCCTTCGCGGCGAAGCAGGTCGCGAACCGACTTGGCCTGGAAGGCGAAATCGAAGCTTGCGATGTAATCGGTGCGCGAGTTGCGCTCCGAGCGCACCTTCACGCCCTCGACCAGCTCGGCCGCCCGCACGGAGGCCAGTTTCTGCAGTTTCGGATACTGCGTGACCGGCACCAGCCGCTTCAGCAGCGAGCGGAACGCCGCCTGCTGCCCGTCGGCGATGGCCTGCTCCTTGGCCGCCACGGCGTTCTCCGCGCTTGCCTCGACCGGATAGTTGCCGATGGTATAGACCGTGTCGGCGGCATGGCCGGTGGACGCGAGCAGCGCCGGCAGCATGAATGCGAGCAGCAGAAAGCGGCCGCATTGCCGCAGCCCCGCGCTGACGCTTGTGTCGTCCGTCCCCACTTTCCTGGCCTCCTGCGCCCGCGACCCTACCGGTTTCCCCAAGGGTCTGCTATTCCGCCTCGACATGTACCTGGCCAGCGGGGCGGGATTTGGGAGCTCAACTGCCGCGTCGAGGTTCCTGGAGCATCTATGACGAAGCCGGAAGCCAAGCAACCTCCCAGCATCACTTATCGGGATTCGGGCGTCGATATCGATGCGGGCAACGCGCTGGTGTCGGCCATCAAGCCGCTGGCGAAGGCAACGCGGCGTCCCGGCGCGGATGCGGACCTCGGCGGTTTCGGCGCGCTGTTCGATCTGAAGCAGGCCGGGTTCAAGGATCCGATTCTGGTTGCCGCCAATGACGGCGTCGGCACCAAGCTCAAGATCGCCATCGACACCGGCCAGCACGCCACCATCGGCATCGATCTCGTCGCCATGTGCGTCAACGACCTGCTGGCGCAGGGCGCCGAGCCGCTGTTCTTCCTCGACTACTACGCGACCGGCAAGCTCGACGTGGACGTGGCCCGCGCCGTGGTGTCGGGCATCGCCGAGGGCTGCAAGCTCGCCGGCTGCGCGCTGATCGGCGGCGAGACGGCGGAGATGCCGGGCATGTATGCCGGCAACGACTACGACCTTGCTGGCTTCGCTGTCGGGGCCGTGGAGCGCGGCGCCATCCTGCCGCGCAGCGATGTCGCGGCTGGCGACGTGCTGATCGCGCTGCCCTCCTCGGGCGTGCATTCCAACGGCTATTCTCTCGTGCGCCGCCTGGTCAGCGAGGCGAAAGCATCGTGGGACAAGCCCGCGCCGTTCGACGGTCCAACGACGCTCGCGGCGGCCCTGCTGGCGCCGACGCGCATCTACGTGAAGCCGATGCTGAAAGCCATCCGCGAAACCGGCGCGATCAAGGCCATCGCCCACATCACCGGCGGCGGCATCTCGGAGAACGTACCGCGCGTGCTGCCGGACGGGCTTGCCGCGCATGTCGACCTGTCACGCTGGACCGCACAGCCGGTGTTCGGCTGGCTGCAGCAGGTAGGCCGCCTCGACGATGCGCAGATGCTGCGCACCTTCAACTGCGGCGTCGGCCTGATCGCCGTCGTCGCACAAGCTAGCGCGGACGACGTTATGCGCGTGCTCACCGCCGCCGGCGAGACACCGCTTCGCATCGGCGCCATCGAGCCCGGCAGCGGTAACAAGACCCAAGCCAAGGGCAAGGGCGAAGCCGAGGCGGTGCGCTACACCGGAACACTAAAACATACGGCGTGAGACTGAACCAATGCCTCATACGCAACTGCTCCCTCTCCCCGCAAGCGGGGAGAGGGGATGCGTGCGGCCTGCTTGAGCAGACTGAGCCATGAAAAAACGTGTCGGCATTCTGATCTCGGGGCGCGGCTCCAACATGATGGCGCTCGTCGAAGCGGCCCAGGCTCCGGACTACCCGGCCGAGATCGCGGTCGTCATATCGAGCAACCCAACCGCGCCCGGTTTGGCCTGGGCGCAGCAGCGCGGCCTGCCAACGGTCGCCCTGCATCACAAGGCCTATCCGAGCCGTGAGGCTTTCGACGATGCGGTGCATGCCGAGCTAGTCAAAGCCCGCGTCGACCTCGTCGCGCTGGCGGGCTTCATGCGCATCCAGTCGGGTGCCTTCGTGCGGCGCTGGGCCGGGCGGCAACTCAACATCCATCCCTCGCTGCTGCCCCTGTTCAAGGGGCTGCACCCACATCAGCAGGCGCTTGATGCCAGGGTTAAGCTCTCGGGCTGCACCGTGCATTTCGTGACCGAGGAGATGGACAGCGGCCCGATCGTGGCCCAGGCCGCCGTGCCAGTGCTGGAAGGCGATACCGCCGATACGCTCTCGAAGCGGATTCTCGTTGCAGAACATAAGCTTTATCCGCATGCCCTGGCCCTCGTCGCGCGCGGGCAGGCAACCGCCGAGGGGGGCGGCGTCACCCTGGGCGCGACCGAAGACCCGGCCGCACAGCTCTTTTCGCCACAACTCTAGCGATAGTTAACGGCGGCCACACCCGCGAGTGAAAAACGATTGGTCGCAGCTTGCTCCCTGGACAGGCTTTCCGGGGCGGTGCTAACGAGGCCGATAAATCCCACGAATTCAAGGGACGTATTGGGAGGCGGACGAACGGGCGACGCGTGGCGCGCACCCGTGATTATGCACGATATGGCCCGCCGTTGCAGGGCCAGCGGAGCACCATGGAATGAATGCCGCTCATACCCACATTCAGCAGCTCGGCGAAGAGTCCTCGGTCTGGTTCACACTGACCCCCCTGCTCAAGGGGCCGAGCAACCCACTTACCATCCTGATGCAGATGGCGGATCGCTACGGCGGCGTCATCCCCGTGACGATGGCAAACCAGCGTGTCGTCCTGCTGACCGCGCCCGAGCACTTCAAGCGCGTGCTGGTCACCAAGGCCGACGACTACATCAAGTATTTCGACGGCCTGAAGCCGATCTTCGGCAAGTCGATGATCACCCACGACGGCGCGCTCTGGCAGAAGATCCGCATGCCGCAGCAGCCGGCCTTCCACCCGGATATGTTCGCGGAATACATCCCCTACTTCCTGTCCGCCATCCGCACCAAGATGGACATGTGGGCCAAGCTCGCCCAGTCGGGCGAGACGGTGGAAATGGTCGAGCAGACGTGGACGCTCGCCGCCGACATGATTTGCAAGGCTTTGTTCGATCGCGACATGCCCTTCAATCCGCACTTCGTGTTCAAGTGCGTGAAGACCTACACCGATGTGATGAACCACAAGTCGATCCGCCTGAAGAAGGTGGCCGGCGAGGAGTTCGAGATGTCGGAGCAGGACGCGGCCAAGGCCATGGACGTGTGGGCCGGCGTGCCGCCCGAGGTGTTCGCCGCCGACCCGCGCGAGCTGCGCGAGCGTACGCTGCTGAAGATGATCGAGGACGCGGTCGCCGATCCCACCATCCCCGAGTTCGACCAGCAGCAGGCCGTCGACGAATTGAAGCAGTACCTGTGGGCCGGCACCGAGACGACGGCGCTGACGCTCGCCTGGGCGCTTTATGAAACCGCAAAGAACCCCGAGGCCGCCGAGCGCATTCGCAAGGAAGGCGAGGCCGTCTACGGCGACCGCGAGCCGACGGCCGCCGACTACTCGGCCCTCGCCTACACCCGCGCCGTGATCCAGGAGACGATGCGCCTCTATCCGCCGATCTGGATGCTGCTGCGGCAGGCGGCCAAGGACGACGTCATCGACGGCAAGGAGATCCGGGCCGGCGACAAGGTCGCGCTGTTTGCCTACGGCGCGCACCACAACGCCAAGTACTGGACCGATCCGGAAGCGTTCATGCCCGAGCGCTGGATCGGCGACGCCGCCAAGAAGCGCATCCCTTACACCTATCTCCCGTTCGGCGGCGGCAAGCGCTCCTGCATCGGCGGCGCCATGAGCCAGGTCGAGAACACGCTGGCGCTGTCGATCCTGCTGCGCCGCTTCCGGCCCGAGTACGTCGGCACCGAGCCTCCGGGCATCAACGCCACCGTGACGCTCACCCCCAAGGGCGGACTGAACTTCCGCATCCGCGATCTGTCGTAGGCCACGTGTGCCTACGACGGCGCTGGCACCGCGGCGTCCCACACCGGCCGCCAGTCGAGGCGCTCGATGGCATCGCAGCCTGCGGGCTCGGTGGCGAACAGCACCATGCGCAACAGCCTGCGGCGAGCCAGCCCAAGCGATGAAAGCACCTGGGACTTGATCCAGCTGGCGCGCAGGGCCACCGGCTCGGCCCTGGCGCGTATCTCGCCCAAGTAGATGTAACGTCCGGCGTGACCTGGGCCGACCATGGCCTCGTACAGGGGCACTTCCTCGAGGCTCATGCTCAGCGCCTGCACCCGTATCGGGCGGTCGCATCCGGGAGCGCTGAACAGGACCGCGTAGCGGCCCCGTGCAGGAGACAGCCCCTGCTGCTCGAGAACGCCTGCAACCACGGCCAGACCATCCGGAGGCGCCGCGGACGAAGACTGGATGCGGCTTGCGACGGCCACGAGAAGGAGCCCCGCAAACATGCAGCGCAGGAGCAGCGGGCTCATCGTGATTGCGGTGCGCGCAGCACGCCCCAAAGGGAGATGGCGACAACGGCCGCCGATGTCGTCCACGAGAACAGCTGGGCGCCGAAGCCGGCATGCAGGTAGGCATAGAACTCGGGACCGAACGCCATCAGATAAATCCTGAGCGTGTTGAGCAGCAGCACCGCGGCACACACGGCCAGCGCCACCCAGACATCGCCTTTGACCCATTCCGGGCGCGCCAGCTTGGTGAGCGAAACCCAGCAAAGCAGGCCCAGCGAAATATTGTGGAACGAAGAGCAACCGCTGAGCACAATGATGCTGTGCACGTCCGACGAGATGATGGTGCCGTTCCACGCAAAGCCTGAGCGCGTCACCGCAAGCAAAGCCCCCACCAGCGCGGTATCGGCTTGCAGCAGCGGCGGCGCGAGGAGATCAAACAGCAGCCGGCCCCACAGGCCGTTCAACGACAGCGCAAGCACCACGGTTGCTGCAGCCTGGATTTTGCGATCGCCCCGGCTCGTGGCCCAGAGGTAGAGGCCGACAACGGTCATCGATATCCAGACGTACCCTTCCCCGGACAGGAAGGGTACCGGCAGCACCGCGAGTCCGAGGGCCAGATCGCCCTTCGTCGCGGGCCGCGATGCCTCGGAATCGGCAAGCAGCTGAAACACCGCGTACCAGCCGAGATAGTGGAACACGCTCTTGGAAACGAGCGACTGCATCAGGGCATCAAAAAACGACGTGCCCTCTGCGCCGCGAAACATCAGAAAGTAATGGGCCGCCAGGATGCTGACGACCCACGTGAACACCTCACGGCGGCTGATTGAGCGTGCTGTCGAGATCGCGGCCGGTTGGTACGACTCTGCCATGCCTCGCCGAACCGAGTGTCAGCTCATCCAGCTAAGCGTCCACCGCCAACGTGAAATCAGCCGCGACGCCGAACCAGCCACACGGCACCGAGCACCAGAGCGGCAATCGGAAGGCCGATCAAGCCGATCAGAGGCGCCGGCGCGGGCGACGGGATATTGATCTGCGCGAAAGCCGGCGCAGCCACACAGAGAGCTATCAAGAACGCAGTCGGAAATGCCGCATGACGCATAACAAACTCCCAACTCCAACAACCGGAAAATACTCGGTCACAGACACGACCCAGTCAAGATATCGGCAGGCGCATCCTCGAACACTCCGTCAGTGTTGCATTGCAGCCACCAACAAGGATGTAAGTGCAAATATACACTGACTTCTTTGCGTAGCGTTCATTATTTGGTGAGTGCGTATGCATTCGGGTGGGGTGCTCGCGGCGGCGGCCGCACTGACAATTTTGTGTCTGCAGCCGGCCGAGGCAGCGGACAGAACAAGCCCCGCCACGCAGCCTGCAACTTGGACGGGTTCATATATCGGCGCGTTCCTGGGACGCGCCTGGGGCGACGTCGATCTGCGCACCGACGCCGGCGCGTTCATCCCTAATACCTCCTACTTCACCGCCCCCGAGAACATCGCATCCATAAACCGAAACGGATCCGGGTCGCTCAGTCTGGACGAGGTCGTCGGAGGCGTTCAGATCGGAACCAGCCTGCAAAGCGGCCAGTTCGTTTTCGGTTTGGAGGCGGACTTCGGCTCCTTCAGCATCGGCGGCGCCAAGGGCGTGACGGGCTTCACCTATCCGGTATTCGTCCCTCCCGCCGACTACACCATGCGCGCATCCATGAGCACCGACTGGCTCGTCACAGGTCGCGCGCGGCTTGGCTGGACCCCGCAACCCAACCTTCTCCTGTACGCCACCGGCGGCATCGCCGTGACCAACCTGCGCGTCTCCAACACGTTCAGCGACACTGCGACGTCCCAGGGCGTGGGAGGCAGCAGCGCATCGGAAACGACGGTGGGGTGGACCCTCGGCGCAGGCGGAGAGCTGGCGCTGAGCCGGAACTGGAGCGTCAAGGCAGAATACCTGTACCTCGACTTCGGCTCCGTAACCACGAAGGGCTCGGCTTTCTGCGGGCCAGCGGTTGCCGCCATCTGCACGGGCCTGGGCTTTGTCCCCAGCCCGTACACATCCTCCGCCGACCTTTCCGCGCACATCGCGCGCGTCGGCTTGAACTACAAATTCTGACGGCGCTGGCCTCTAGCCTGGCACGCGCACGATCGCCTCGACCTCGAGCAGAAGCTCCGGCTTCACCAACCGATCGATGACGAGCAGCGTGTTGGGCGGAAACTTGCCTCCCGGAAACAGTTTCGGGAACAGCGCGGAACGCGCGCTCATCCACACCGGGATGCTGTCCGCGCTGGTGAGGTAGGTCGTGAACTGCACGACCTGCTCGAAGTCGGCGCCGAGGTCCTTGATGATCCCGCCGAGGTTGGCGAACACCTGCTCGACCTGCGCCGCCAGATCGCCGGCACCCACCACGTTGCCCTTGCCATCGATCGACACCTGGCCGGCGATGAAGGCGACTTCTCCGGGCGTCATGCGCGCCACGTGGCTGTACATGCCCGCCGGCGGCGGCGCGCTCGGAGGGTTCAAATACGTCACGCCTGATTTGGACATCGATGCTCTCCCTTTAGGGTCCCTTCGGCAATTGCGCGTCGAACCGCTTGCGCGTGGCCGCATCGCAGGCCCCTTTGGCCTTGAGCTGCTCGCTGATCAGGCTTTGCTGAATGCCGTGGATGACGGCCATCAGCGCCAGCTGCCGCTCGTCGAAGCGTTTGCTGCGCCGCAGGCCCTGCAGCAACGGCAGGACGCTCCGCTTCTCCGCATCGAGCCCGCACCACTGCGCGAACGCCGACGATGATGACGACGCGCGCCTGATCGATGGTGATCGGCGGGTTCTTGAGCTCTGCCTCCGTCGCCGCCGCGCACGGATTGAAGCCGTCGCACACCGCGCGCTGGATGTTCTTCAAGCCGAGCTCGATCATCTTCCGCACGACGGGCGCGGGAATCTCGGGGGGAGGCTTCGCCTCCTGGGCCGGCGCCGCGATCGCTGTTGCCAACGAGACGGCGACAACCGCCGCCAGTGCCTGCAAGCCACGCCGCATGCCGCGCCTAAGCCTTCTCGATCCAGACGTGGTTGTCATGGAACGCCGCGCCGCCGTAGGGCGAGGCCTGGTAGGCGCTCGTCAGCGTGTTAATGCCCTCGCCGCCTTCGAAGTGCGCGTTGGGGGCGATGCTCTCGACGATCACCACACCCGGCTGCACGCCGGCGAACGCCTCGGCGATGAGCGTGATCTCGCCGCGCGCGTTGCCCATGCGCACGCGCGCGCCGTCGGCGATGCCGAGCCGATCGAGATCGCCGGGATGCACCTTGACCCGCGGCTTGCCGTGGCGGCGCTGGCTGGTCGGCGTCTCGTTGAACGAGGAGTTGAGATAGTCGCGCGACGGGCTGGTGGCGAGGCGGAAGGGATGCCTGGCGTCCGCCTTCTCGTTCACGTCCCAGTGGTCGGGCAGGCCCGGCACGTCGCGCGGGAAGTGGAGAGTGTTGGCGCGCGGTGCAGGCACATTGTTCCAGTCCGGCTTGAAGCGGAACTTCTTGTCCGGATAGCGGAAGCCGTCGATGTAGTGCGCCGTCTCGAACGCGGGCTGGCAATCGATCCACTTGGCCTGCTCGAGTTGTTCCAGCGTGCCCCAACCCGAGTTCTGCAGCGTCCAATCGATGATCTCGCGCGGGCTCATGCCAAACCCGCGATGCTCGGCGCCGACGCGCTTCGCCAGCGCGCAGATCACGTCGTGGTTGGACCAGCATTCGCCGGGCGGCTCTACGAGCTTCGGACCCAGCAGAATGTGCTGGTGGCCGCCGCCCTGGTAGATGTCGTCGTGCTCCAGGAACATGGTGGCGGGCAGCACCACGTCGGCCATCTCCGCCGTCGCCGTCATGAACTGCTCGTGCACGCAGGTGAACAAGTCCTCGCGCGCAAAGCCGGCCTTCACCTTGCGCTGCTCGGGGGCCACCTGCACCGGGTTCATGTTCTGGATCAGCATGGCCGTCACCGGCGGGCCGCCTTTGAGGTCCTCCGGGTCGTTGTTCAGGACGGCGCCGATGCGGCACTGGTCGAACACGCGCACGGACGGGTCCGCAACATCGAGACCCTCGATCAGCGTCTTGTTCCAGCGGAAGATGGCGCCGTTGTTGTGGAAGCCGCCGCCGCCCTCGTTGAGCCACGCGCCGGTCACGGAGGGGATGCACAGCGCCGCATGCATGTTGTGCGCGCCGTTGCGCTGGCGCGAGAAGCCGTAGCCCAGACGGAAGTAGGTTTTCGGCGTGGTGCCAACCATCCTTGCGAAGGTCTCGATTTCCTCCACCTTCAGCCCGGTGATGGCGCTGGCCCACTCCGGCGTCTTGTCGCGCAAGTGCGCTTCCAGCTCGCGCGGGCAGTCGGTGTAGCGCTCCATGTACGGCCAGTTGGCATGGCCGTCGCGGAACAGCACGTGCATCACCGCGCAGGCGAGCGCACCGTCCGTCCCGGGTCGAACGCACAGCGCCAGGTCGGCCTGCTGCATGGTGCCGTTCTGGTAGATGTCGATGGCGACGATCTTCGCCCCGCGCTCCTTGCGCGCGCGCGCCGCGTGCGTCATCACGTTGACCTGGGTGTTCACCGGGTTGGTGCCCCAGATCACGATCATGTCGGATTTTGCCATCTCGCGCGGATCGGGCCCCGCGAGCCGGCCCGTGCCGGCGATGAATCCCGTCCACGCCGTCGTCGTGCAGATGGTGGCGTACATCACGGAGTAGCGTTTGGCGTGGCGCAGCCGGTTGATGCCGTCGCGCATCACCAGACCCATAGTGCCGGCATAGAAATAGGGCCACACCGCCTCTGGGCCGTAGCGGCGCTCGGCCGCCAGGAAAGCCTCGGCCGTGATGTCGAGCGCGTCGTCCCACGAGATGCGCTCGAACTGGCCCGAGCCCTTCGGCCCCTTGCGGCGCAGCGGGTGCATCAGCCGGTCGGGGTGATGGATGCGTTCGGCGTAGCGCGCCACCTTCGCGCAGATCACGCCGTCGGTGTAGCTGTTGTCCTTGGCGCCGTGCACGCGGCCGATGCGGTTGTCGCCCAGCAGCTCGACATCCAGCGCGCACGTGGACGGGCAGTCGTGCGGACAGACGGAGTGGCCGATCTTGAGCTTGGCGTGCGCGTTCATGCGGCCCTCTGGAGCTGGCACCGGTACGCTATCCGAGTTCGCGGGCGCGGCCAAGAAACCGCGGCAACGCCAAAACCCTCGCAGGCCCGTGGCCTCTTCTCTCGCCCTCTCCCCGCTTGCGGGGTGAGCGGCTGCCGCACGCACCAACGCCCTCGCGGCGCGTCGCGCCCGAGGCTGTGCGGATAGAAGGAGGAGCAGGGCGTCCGCGGCTCGCGCCCGGGGACCGTGCGACCTTTATCCG
>CADEEC010000011.1 GCA_902826255.1 uncultured Hyphomicrobiales bacterium
TGGTCGATGGCAGCACGGCCTTCGAGATCCGCAGCGGGCGCCATCCCGTCGTCGAGCGTGCGCTGAGCGCGGCCAACGCCGGGCCCTTCATCGACAACGATTGTGTGCTGGTCGCAGGCCGCCCCGACAGCCCGCCAGGCTTCGACGAGATCAGCGAGGCGCGGCTTTGGCTCGTCACCGGCCCCAACATGGCGGGCAAGTCCACATTCCTCCGGCAGAACGCGCTGATGGTGGTGCTGGCGCAAATGGGCTCGTTCGTGCCGGCGCGCTCCGCCCACATCGGCGTGGTCGATCGCCTGTTCTCTCGGGTCGGTGCCGCCGACGATCTTGCGCGCGGCCGATCGACGTTCATGGTCGAGATGGTCGAGACGGCCGGCATTCTCAACCAGGCAACAAGCCGTTCGCTGGTGATCCTCGACGAGGTCGGACGCGGCACGGCCACCTACGACGGCCTCTCGATCGCCTGGGCGGTGGTGGAGTACCTGCACGATGTCAGCGCCTGCCGCGCGCTGTTCGCGACCCACTACCACGAGATCACCGCGCTCGGTTCCCGCCTCGCCAACGTCGCCAATGTCACCATGGACGTGCGCGAGTGGCGCGACGAGATCGTCTTCCTGCACAAGGTCAAAGCCGGCGCCGCCGATCGCTCGTACGGCATACAGGTGGCAAAGCTCGCCGGACTGCCGAAGGCCGTCACCAGTCGCGCCGGAGAGGTTCTCGCCACGCTTGAGAGCACGGACCAACGCGCGGCGGGCGGCCTCGCGACGCTAGCCGAGCTGCCGCTGTTTGCGGCCTCTGCGGACAAGCAGGCGCCGGAGGCGCCACAGGCCTCGCAACTGCAAAAGGCTGTGCACGACATCAACCCCGACGAGCTGACACCCAGGGCAGCGTTGGAAATGCTATACAGACTCAAGGAATTGGCGGACCAGAACCGCCGCTAGATCGACGCCTCGTGAATCGCACCGGCTCGGCAGGTTTCGCGAAAGCATGGACAAGAGCATCGCCACCAAGTCGCCGTACTTCGACGGCCTCGAGCTCCGCAACGAGCTCACCGCGCTCGTACAGGCGCACGGCGACCAGGCGGCGGACGCACGTCCGGCGTTGCTCGAGCGCCTGAAGCAACTGCTGAAGACGGCGCGCGAGGAAGCGGAGCGGCAGCTCGGGCAGGACGGCAACGGCCGCCGCTGCGCGGCAGGCTTGTCCAAGTTCCAGGACGAGCTCATTCGCTTGGTCTACGACTTCACCGTCAGCCACGTGTATCGCAGCACCAACCCTTCCAACGCCGAGCACATGGCCATCGTTGCGACCGGCGGCTACGGACGCCGGCTCCTGGCACCGTTCTCGGATATCGACCTGCTGTTCCTGCTCCCCTACAAGCAGACGCCGTGGGGCGAGAGCGTCGTCGAGTACATGCTCTACCTGCTGTGGGATCTGGGCCTCAAGGTCGGGCATGCGACCCGCACCATCGATCAATCCCTGAAGCTCTCACGCAGCGACTACACGATCCGCACGGCACTGCTCGACTCGCGTTTCGTGCACGGCGACGAGAGCTTGTTCCAAGGGCTCATGGAGCGTTTTCGCCAGGAGGTGGTGCAGGGCACGGCGAGACAGTTCGTCGAGGCCAAGCTCGCGGAGCGCGACGAGCGCCACAAGCGCGCGGGCGAGTCGCGCTACCGCGTGGAACCCAACATCAAGGACGGCAAGGGCGGCCTGCGCGACCTGCACACGCTGCATTGGCTCAGCAAATACCTTTACAACGAGGATCCGGGCGACCGGACGGCACGCGCCTCCATCTTCACCGCCGACGAGAAGGCCACCTTCCGCCGCTGCGAGACTTTCCTTTGGAGCATCCGCTGCCACCTGCACTTCCTGACCGGCCGGCCGGAGGAGCGCCTCAGCTTCGACGTGCAGCAGGCAATGGCCGAGCGGCTCGGCTATGTCGACCGTGGCGGCCTTAGGGCCGTCGAGCGCTTCATGAAGCACTATTTCCTGGTCGCCAAGGATGTCGGCGACCTGACCACCATTCTCTGCTCGGCACTTGAGATCGAGCAGGTCAAGGCCTCGCCCGGATTTGGGCGTCTCCTGAACCCGCTGACGTGGCGCTCGCGCCGCCAGATCCGCACGCGCAGCGACTTCCGCGTCGACAACGGCCGTCTCAACGTTGCCGATTCCGGTGTGTTCAAGCGCGATCCCGTCAACCTCATCCGCTTCTTTGCGCGCGCCGAGGAGACCGGCTCGTTCTTTCATCCCAATGCGGTGCGCCTTATCCGCAGATCGCTGCGGCTGATCGACGACAAGTTGCGCAACGATCCCGAGGCCAACCGCATTTTCCTCGACCTGCTATGCACGACGGCAAACCCCGAGCCGACACTGCGGCGCATGAACGAGGCGGGCGTGCTCGGCCGCTTCGTTCCCGACTTCGGGCGCGTGGTGTCGATGATGCAGTTCAACATGTACCACCACTTCACGGTCGACGAGCACCTGATCAGGACCGTGGGACTGCTCTCGGATATCGAGCGCGGCGAGGCGGCCGATTCCCACCCGCTGTCGACCAAGATCATCAAGACCATCCAGCATCGCCGCGCGCTGTATGTCGCCGCGTTCCTGCACGACATCGCCAAGGGCCGGGACGAGGATCACTCGATTGCGGGAGCGCGCATCGCCCGCGAGCTGGGACCGCGCTTCGGCCTCACGCCGGCAGAGACGGAAACGACGGCCTGGCTCATCGAGCAGCACCTCACCATGAGCCAGGTTGCGTTCAGCCGCGACATCGGCGACCCGAAAACCATCCGGGATTTTGCCGATATCGTGCAAAGCCCCGAGCGTCTGAAGCTCCTGCTCGTTCTCACCGTCGCCGATATCCGTGCCGTTGGACCGGGCATCTGGAACGGATGGAAGGGCCAGCTGCTGCGCGCGCTGTACTACGAGGTCGAGCCGCTGGTCGCGGGCGGCCACACCCAGCTCGGCGCCGGAGCGCGAGCGAGAGAAGCGCAGGATGCCCTGCGCACCGCGCTGTCCGATTGGCCGGCGGACGAGGTGCAGCGGTTCATCGACCGGCAGTATCCAGACTATTGGCTGCGCACGGACACGCGCAGGGCGGTGGAGCACGCCGGCCTCATGCGCGAGGCCGAGCTTTCAGCGCAGAAGTTTGCGAACCACGTGTCTACGGACGCCTTCACGGCCATCACCGAGCTGTCGTTGCTCGCGCCCAACCATCCGCGACTGCTCGCGCTGTTTGCCGGTGCGTGCGCATCTGCCGGTGCCAACATCTCCGGCGCCCACATTTCGACGACGCGCGATGGCTTCGCACTCGACACCTTCCAGCTCGCGCGCGAGTTCGATCACGACGAGGACGAGCTGAGGCGCGCCCGGCGCATTTCCGAAACCATCGAGCAGTTGCTGCGGGGCGACCTCCGGCTCTCAAAGATGACGCTGAAGAAGCACGGCGGATCGGGTCACCGCATACACGCCTTCCAGGTGCCGCCGGAAGTCCTGATCGACAATACCCTGTCCAACCAGTTCACGGTGATCGAGGTATCCGGGTTGGATCGGCCGGGCCTGCTCTACAATCTCACCAACACGCTGTCCGACCTCAATCTCGACATCACCAGCGCCCACATCACCACCTTCGGCGAAAAGGCGGTCGACGTGTTCTATGTCACCGACCTGACGGGCAAGCAGATCGTAAGCCCGCAGCGGCAGAAGGCCATCAAGACGCAGCTGATGGGTGTGCTCGACGCACCCGGCACGTGAGGTGGCCTTGAACGTGGCGCATTCGCTCGCCATGTCTGGCGCCATGCAGATCGTTCGGTGGTCCTTCAAGCTGTTCTTTCTCGGCTTCCTGTTGCCGTTGGCAGCCCACGCCGCCTGGTGGCTGTCCTCCACCGAGGCGGTTGCCTGGCATGAGGCAAACTGGTCCAGCGCCAGGCTGTTGCCGGCGGCACGCGCAAAGCCGCACGCGGCCGTGTACGTGTTCGCGGCGCGGACCGGCCGATGGAAAGGCATCTTCGCCGATCACACCTGGGTCGTGATCAAGGAGCGCGGGGCGGACCGATACATGCGCTTCGACGTGGTCGGCTGGGGCCAGCCGATCAAGGTCAACAACTGGGCGCCGGACGCGCGCTGGTTCGGCAATGTGCCGACCCTCGTCGGCTCCGCGGAGGGCGCGGCCGCCGAGAAGCTGATCCCGAAGATCAAGGCCGCCGTTGCCCGCTTCCCGCACAGACGCTCCGGCGACTATCAGGTGTGGCCAGGGCCCAACTCGAACAGTTTTGTCGCGCATGTGCTGGCGGCCATCCCCGAAGCGGGGATCGCGCTGCCGCCGACCGCGATCGGCAAGGACTGGCGCACGGACGGCCAGATCGCCGGGCTCGCCCCGAGCCAGACGGGCGTACAGCTTTCGCTGAACGGCCTCTTCGGCATCACGGCCGCCTGGGTCGAGGGCTTCGAGATCAACGTGCTCGGTCTGGTGCTGGGCGTCGACATCCGCCGGCCGGCGATCAAGTTGCCGGGCTTCGGGCGGATCGGCATCCCGGCCGCCTGAGGATCAGGCCGACGTCGAGCTTTCGCCCCTGCCCCTGAGCAGAAGGCACAGCAAAAAGCCCGCCGCGAAGCCGCCCACGTGGGCCATGTAGGCCACGCCACCCGTCTCCTCGGTCTGCGCCGTAGTGGCGATGGAGCCCACCCCGCTGAAGACCTGCAGGGCGATCCACATGCCGAGCACGACCAGCGCCGGCAGCGCCACGACCTGATTGGCGACGAGCACGCGGACACGTGCGTGCGGGAACAGCAGGAGGTAAGCGCCGAGCACGCCCGCGATGGCGCCCGACGCGCCGACGTTGGGGATGTTGGAGTTGGGCGTGAAAGCATACTGCGCGAACGACGCAGCGATGCCGCACACGAGATAGAAGATCAGGAACTTGATCGGCCCGAACCTATCCTCGACGTTGTCGCCGAAGATCCACAGGTAGAGCATGTTGCCGCCGAGGTGCAGCCAGCCTCCATGCATGAACATGGCGGAGATGAGGGTGTGCGCGTCACCGCTCGGGTTTGCGGTGAACCGCGCGGGGATGAACGCCCATTCGCGGATGAAGCGGTCGCCACCGTTCAACTCGAGGAAAAACACGAGAACGTTGAGGGCGATCAACACCACCGTGACCACCGGCATGGTCCGGCGGCTGGAATTGTCGTCGCCCAATGGAAACATGGCATCCCCCTCGCGCTGCGCGCGGCCTGAAACTGACGCCACACTCGAACGCAAAAGCAGCCTATCCGTTCCGCACGCCCACCACCAGGACTTGTCCGACGGCACGGCCCCGGTCATCCACCTGCAACTTGCTCTTGCCCCGTCCGTTCGCTACGCCTCGCTGCCATGAAGCTTTACCGCGCCTTTGCCACCGTGGGCGGTCTGACGATGGTCAGCCGCGTATTCGGGTTCATCCGCGATGTGATGACCGCCGCCGTGCTCGGCACCGGCCCGGTCGCCGACGCATTCTTCGTTGCGTTTAGATTCCCGAACCTGTTCCGCCGCTTGTTTGCCGAAGGCGCGTTCAACTCCGCCTTTGTCCCGTTGTTCGCCAAGCGCCTCGAGGCAGAGGACCAGAGCGCTGCGCGCAGGTTTGCGGAAGAAGCACTGGCGGGGCTCCTGTTCGTGCTCCTGCTCCTGACCGCAGCCGCTGAAATAGCAATGCCGTGGCTGATGTACGCGCTGGCACCGGGCTTCAGCGCCGACCCTGCCAAGTTCGATCTCGCCGTGCTGCTCACGCAGATCACATTCCCCTACCTGCTCTGCATTTCGCTGGTGGCGTTGCTGTCGGGAATCTTGAACTCGCTCGGGCGCTTCAGCATGGCCGCAGCAGCGCCCATACTGTTGAACGTGGTGCTGATCGGTGCGCTGCTGGTGGCGGCAGCACTGGGCTTCAACAACAGCCCCGGCTCGGGAATCGTTCTGGCATGGGGCGTGGCTGTCGCCGGGCTCGTGCAGTTGGCAGCCCTGTGGATGGCAGTGCGCCGCGCCGGACTACACTTGCGCCTTGTACGACCGGTGCTGAGTGCGGACATGAAGCGGCTCATCACCCTCGGCATCCCGGGCGTCATCTCGGGCGGCGTTACACAGCTCAACATCGCCGTCGGCACGATCATCGCGTCCCTGCAGGCCGGTGCGATCTCCTATCTCTACTATGCGGACCGACTCTACCAACTGCCGCTGAGCATTGTCGGCGTCGCCATCGGCGTGGTGCTGCTGCCTGACCTCGCGCGCAACCTGCGCGCCGGCGACCATCGCTCGGTCATGGACAACCAGAACCGTTCCATCGAGTTCGCCCTGCTGTTGACCTTGCCGGCAGCCGTAGCCCTCGCCGTCAGCGCCGAGCCGATCATCCGGGTTCTGTTCGAGCGCGGCGCCTTCACGGCATCCGACACGCTATCAACCGCGGCGGCGCTTGCCGCCTTTGCGATCGGGTTGCCGGCCTTCGTGCTGATCAAGGTGCTGCAGCCCGCCTACTTCGCCCGCGAGGACACGCGCACGCCCATGCGCTTCGCGGTGTGGAACATGCTGCTCAATGTCGCCGGGTCGGTGGGCTTGTTCATTCTATTCTCTGCACTGGGCCTGATGCCGCATGTCGGCATTGCACTGGCGACATCGCTGTCGGGCTGGGTCAACGCCTATCTGCTCTGGTCAGAGCTCACCACTCGCGGACATTTCGAGATCGACAAGCGGCTGAAGGCGAACTCGCTGGCAATGGTCGCAGCCAGTGTTGCTATGGGCGCCGTGGTGTGGGCGCTGCTGTTCGCCTTCGACGCCAGCCTTCGCCCTGCGGCAGGGACGCTGAGACAGTTTGCCGTTCTAGGTCTTGTATTTACCTTCGCGCTTGTGGTCTATGCGTGCGTCGTCCAGATGACGGGCGTCCTGAAGTGGACCGATTTTCTGCGGCGCCTGACGCGGCGCTAGCCGGGGTTGGTGAAGGTAGAAGCATGACGACCAAGAAATTCAAGCCGCGTGTCTTCTCGGGCATGCAGGCCACCGGCAATCTGCATCTCGGGAACTATCTCGGTGCTCTCAAGCGCTGGGTCGAGATGCAAGCGACGCACGAGTGCCTCTACTGCATCGTCGACATGCATGCCATCACCACGTGGCAGGACCCCAAGGAGCTGCGCGAGTCCATCCGCTCGGTCACGGCCGCCTACGTTGCCGCGGGCCTGGACCCATCCAAGAGCGCGATCTTCAACCAGAGCCAGGTTCCCGAGCATGCCGAGCTGGCATGGGTTCTCAATTGCGTCGCGCGCCTGGGATGGCTCAACCGCATGACGCAGTTCAAGGAGAAGGCCGGCAAGGATCGCGAGAACGCATCGGTGGGCCTCTACGACTATCCGATCCTGATGGCCGCCGACATTCTCGCCTATCATGCCACGCACGTGCCGGTGGGCGACGACCAGAAGCAGCATCTGGAGCTGACGCGCGACATCGCGCAGAAATTCAACAACGATTACGCCGAGTCGATGCGCGCGCTCGGCTTCGAGGACGGCTTCTTTCCGCTGCCCGAGCCCGTGATCGAGGGGCCGGCCACGCGCGTGATGTCGCTGCGCGACGGCACCAAGAAGATGTCGAAGTCGGACGCGTCCGACCTCTCCCGCATCAACATGATCGACGACGCCGACACGATCGCGAAGAAGATCCAGAAGGCGAAGACCGATCCCGAGCCGCTGCCGACCGAAGAGGCCGGGCTCAACAACCGGCCGGAAGCCGACAATCTCGTCGGCATCTATGCGGCGCTGGCCGATGCCAGCAAAGGCAAGGTGCTGCAGGAGTTCGGCGGCGGCCAGTTCTCGACCTTCAAGAAGGCGCTGGCCGAGATCGCGGTGACCAAGATCGGCCCCGTCAACAGCGAGATGCGCCGCCTGTTGGCCGATCCCGAAGAGATCGACCGCATTCTGGGCGAAGGGGCACGGCGCGCCCGTGAGATCGCCGCCCCCATCATGTCCGACGTGAAGGATATCGTCGGGTTCTTGCGAACGTCGTAGACACACTGCCGACCAAGGTCGCAGCGCCTTGAAGCTTGTGGGTGCCAACAACACATGGCAGCATGAACCATGCCTAAGAAGCGTCGCATCTTCGAGCAAGGCCACGCGCGCAAGCTGCTCGTCATCATCGACGAGTCGCCCGAGGTGGAAGGCGCCTTGTTCTATGCCGCAGGTCGCGCGTTGCACGCGGGCGGCCACGTCGTGCTGCTCTACATCATCGAGCCCGACAACCAGTTCTGGGACGCGGTGAGGCAAGTTCAGCTGGACGAGCAGACGACCAAGGCCAAGGCCTTGTTCCGCTTGTATCGCCGCAAGCTCAGCAACGCCGGCTATGACGCCGTCGTGTTCGAGGAGGTGATCCGCGAAGGCAAACTGCTGGATTCTATTCAGCAGCAGATCGACGAGGACGAAGACGTAGCCGTGCTGGTGCTTGGCGCCTCCAAGGAAGCCAATGGGCCCGGCCCGCTGGTGTCCTCGCTGGCGGCGGGAGGCGCATCGGGCAAGTTCCCGATCCCGATCACGATCGTGCCGGGCGCCCTGACGGTCGAGGAAATACAAGCTCTGGCCTGAGCTTGTGGAATTTTGACCGCCGCCACCCTATCTAATAGAATGATTCCAAAGAAACTCAGCCGAGGTGCTGCGCATGTTCATCCAGACCGAGCACACGCCCAATCCCGCGACGCTCAAGTTCATTCCGGGCAAGACCGTCTTGGGAGACGGGACGGTCGACTACCGGAGCAAGGAGGAGGCCGGGGGATCGCCGCTGGCCACGCGCCTGTTTGAGGTGGACGGCGTCACCGGCGTATTCCTGGGGTCGGATTTCATTTCCGTCACCAAGGGCGACGCGGAGTGGCCCCACATCCGGCCGGCCATCCTCGGCGCTATCATGGAGCACTACCTGTCCGGCGCTCCGGTGATGAGCGGCGCCTCCAGCGACGAGGACGCGGCCGAGGAAGACTACGATCCCAAGGACGAGGACACCGTCAAGACCATCAAGGAGCTGCTGGATACGCGCGTGCGCCCGGCGGTGGCCAACGACGGCGGCGACATTACCTTCCAGGGTTTCAAGGACGGCGTCGTGTTCCTGCACATGCGCGGTGCCTGCGCAGGTTGCCCCAGCTCAACCGCGACCCTGCGGCACGGCATCGAAAACCTGCTGAAACACTTCTGCCCCGACGTGCAGGAAGTGCGGCCGGTCTAGCCATACATTCCGGAAAGTCGTCATAATGGCCCCGCCCGCAGCGCGGGGCCATTTGCATTTGGAGGTCACATGCCGACGAGACTGGATGAGGCCGCGCTCAAGCAGCTGTTTCTCGATGCGCGCACGCTCCGCGCCTGGCAGCAACGGGACGTGCCGGACGGCGTGCTGCGCGAGGTCGTCGACCTGATGAAGATGGGGCCGACGGCAAACAACAGCCTCCCGGCGCGCGTGGTGTTCGTGAAGTCGCTCGCCGCCAAGGAGAGGTTGAAGCCGCACCTCTCACCGGGCAACGTCGACAAGACGATGACGGCGCCTGTTACCGCCATCGTCGGTTTCGACCTCGGATTCTATGAGCATCGGCCTGCCGGAGAGACGCCGCTGAAGGGCTTCGACGACAAGCCGGATCAGGCCCAGGTGGTCGCCTTTCGCAACGGGACACTCGGCGGCGCCTACCTGATGCTGGCGGCACGCGCGCTGGGCCTCGACTGCGGGCCCATGTCCGGCTTCGACAATGCCGGCGTGGATCGGGAATTCTTTGCGGGGACAAAGACGAAGTCGAATTTCATTTGCAATCTCGGCTACGGCGATCCCACCGGCCTTCGTCCGCGCGGCGGGCGCTTCACCTTCGACGAGATGGCAAAGATCGTCTGATCGGTGCAATGAACATTCTCGCCTTCGACACATGCTTCGGTGCCGTCTCCGCTGCCGTTCGGCGGCGGAGCCTGCTGGGCGAGTGGGCGCAACACGAAACGATCGAGATGCGCAGCGGCGGAAATGCGGAGCGGTTGTTCCAAGTCATCACGGCCACTCTCGACGAGGCGGAACTTGAACTGGCCGAGGTCGATCGCCTCGCGGTGACGCTTGGGCCCGGCACCTTCACCGGTTTGCGTGTCGGCACCGCGGCCGCCCGCGGTCTCGCCCTGGCGACCGGCAAACCTGTCGTGGGCGCATCCAGCCTGGCGGTGATCGCGGAGCAGGCGCGGCGGCTCGCGCCCCAATTGCGAGCCGAGCCGGTCGCGGTCGCCATGGATGCACGGCGCGGCGCGCTTTACGTCCAGCACTTCGGCGGCTCGGGTCATGAGCCGGTAACGGAGCCGGCGCTGTTGACACCGGAGGAGGCCGCGGGCGGTATCTGCGCCGCGACCAGCTCCAATGCGGATATTCACGTCGTCGGCTCAGGGGCCGAGCCGCTTGCCGATGCGATCCGGACTCGCGGACGTCGGGCGCGTGTACAGTTAACGGACATCCAACCTCATGCCGGCGCCCTGGCGCTGATGGCGCCGCATCTGGAGCCGCTCGCGCGCCTCACGCCGATCTATCTGCGCCAGCCCGACGCCAAAGAACCGGCGAAGCAACCCCAGTACGTGGCCCAGCCGTGACCGAAGCCGAGCGCACGAGCATCCTCTGGGCGCACGCCGGCAACGCCGCCGAGCTGGCGCACCTCCACGGTGAGCTGTTCGACACCCCGTGGAACACGTCATCCATCGAGCAACTGCTCGCGCATCCAGGAAGCATCAGCCTGGTCGCGTGCGCCGGACAGCCGTTGAAAACGGCCGGCTTTGCCATCGGCCAGGTTGCCGCCGACGAGGCCGAGCTGCTGACGGTCGCCGTGCGCAGGGATGCTCAGCGAAAGGGCGTTGGCAAATCCCTCGTGCAAGCCATCGGCCGGGCGGCCAAGAATGCCGGCGCCCGGAAGCTTTATCTGGAGGTCGCCGCAGACAACACGGCCGCATTGGCGCTGTATCAGACGCTGCAGTTTACCGTGACCGGACGTCGCAAGGCATACTATGAGCGGCCGGGCGCGCAGGCCGAGGACGCCATCACCATGGCGCTGCAGCTGTAGCTGGCTGCCTTTACGGGACAGGGCCAACCGCGCTAAACCGCGCACGAAACAAGCGACGCATGTGCTGATGACCGCCAACAAGAAAGTCCACATCAAGACGTTCGGCTGCCAGATGAACGTCTACGACAGCGAGCGTATCGCCGAGACACTGGCGCCGCACGGCTATGGCGAGACCGAGCGGGGCGAGGACGCAGACCTCATCGTCCTCAACACCTGCCACATTCGCGAAAAGGCCGCCGAGAAGGTCTATTCCGACCTCGGACGCATCCGCTCCATCAAGGCGGCGCGTCGCGAAGCCGGCCTGGAAACTATCGTTGCCGTTGCCGGCTGCGTCGCGCAAGCCGAGGGCGCCGAGATTACCCGGCGCGAGTCGAGCGTCGATCTCGTGGTGGGCCCGCAAAGCTACCACCACATCGGCGACCTCATCGCTCGCACCCGTCGCACCGGCGAGCGGTTGGTCGAGACCGAATTCCCGAGCGCGACCAAGTTTGCCGCGCTCCCCGGGCGTCCGTCCACGAAGGCAGCAGCAGCCGCGTTCCTCACCGTGCAGGAAGGATGCGACAAGTTCTGCTCGTTCTGCGTGGTGCCCTACACGCGCGGCGCGGAGTACTCGCGGCCCGTCGCGGACATCGAAGCCGAAGCACGCAGGCTCGCCGGCAATGGCGTGCGCGAGCTCACGCTGCTCGGCCAGAACGTCAATGCCTACCACGGCGCGGGGCCGGACGGGCGTGACTGGTCGCTCGCCCGGCTAATCTCATGCCTGTCGAAGATCGATGGCCTGCAACGCCTGCGCTACACGACCAGCCACCCGCGCGACATGTCGGCGGACCTGATCGCGGCCCATCGCGACGAGCCGAAGCTCATGCCGTTCCTGCACCTGCCGGTCCAATCCGGAGCCGACCGTGTGCTTGCCGCCATGAACCGCAAGCACACGTGCGAGGAGTACATGGCGCTCGTTGCGCGCATCCGCGAGGCACGTCCCGATATTGCTCTCTCCACAGATATCATCGTCGGGTTTCCCGGCGAGACCGAGGAGGAGTTCGGGCGCACCCTCGCCGTGCTGGAGCGCGTCCGGTTCGCGCAGGCCTATTCGTTCAAGTACAGCCCACGCCCCGGAACCCCGGCCGCCGACAAGCCGCAAATCCCAGAGGCCATCAAGGAGGAGCGGCTCCGCTGCGTGCAGGCGGTCGTTGCGCGCCATCAGGCGGCCTTCAACGAAAGTTGCGTCGGCCGCCGGATGCAGGTCCTGTTCGAGAAGCCGGGCCGCCGCGCGGGACAGCTGATCGGCCGCTCGCCCTATCTGCAGTCGGTGCATGCCCAGGCGACCGAATCGTCGATTGGGTCCGTTCTAAACGTCGAAATACTGGCTTGCGGGCCCAACAGCCTCGCAGGAACGTTAACGGTGGCGGCTTGATGAGGCCCCCTCATTCCATGCTACATATTGCAATATGAGGGACTGCCCATCGCAACCATTGACGGAGGCCGCGTAATTGACAGGCGTGCGCGGGCCAGCGGCGTCGAAAGTTGCCAAGACGCCCAAGGGTGACCAAGTGCGATTGGTTGTCCCATTCGAGGATAATCGTCATCTAAGCCGGCTGCTGGGCGAGTATGACGGGCACATGGCCCTGCTCGAGGAACGCCTCGGCATCGAGGCGCATGTGCACGGCAACGTCGTAACCCTGACCGGGCCGGCGGCGTCCACCGACATTGCGCGCGACGTGCTCGAGAAGCTGTACGCGCGCGTTGCCCGCGGCGAGGACATCGGCCCCGGCGATATCGACGGCCTGCTGCGCCACGCCCCCGCGGATGGCCGCGAGAAGGACGGCCAGGCCCAGATTCGCACGCGCCGGAAAACCATCAACGCCCGCTCGCCGACGCAGACCACCTACATCCAGGCTTTGAACCAGGTCGACCTGGTGTTCGGGCTTGGCCCCGCTGGAACAGGCAAGACCTATCTCGCCGTCGCCCACGCTGCCCAATGCCTGGAGCAGGGCCTGGTCGAGCGCATCGTCCTGTCGCGGCCGGCCGTCGAGGCAGGCGAACGCCTGGGCTTCCTTCCGGGTGACATGAAGGAGAAGGTCGATCCCTATCTGCGGCCGCTGTACGACGCACTGTACGACGTGCTGCCGCCGGCCAAGGTCGAGCGCGACCTGACCACCGGCGTCATCGAGATCGCGCCGCTGGCGTTCATGCGCGGGCGGACGCTCGCGCACTCGTTTGTCATCCTGGACGAGGCGCAGAACACGTCCTCGATGCAGATGAAGATGTTCCTCACCCGGCTCGGTGAGGGCTCCAAGATGGTCATCACAGGCGATCCGAGCCAGATCGACCTGCCGCCGGGCCAGGAATCGGGGCTCGAGCAGGCCGTCGGCCTGCTCCGGGGCGTCAAGGGCATCCAGACCGTCCGCTTCACATCCAAGGATGTCGTGCGGCGGGACCTCGTCGCACGCATCGTCGAAGCGTACGACAAGGCGGGCGCCAAAGGCTGACCCGTATCATCATGAACGCCGCGACCGACAGCACGCCCGTATTGGCTTCCGAGCCCGCCGAAGAGGCCGAGCCTCCAGAACGCTTTGACGCCGTGCTCATAGAGGAGTCCGGCGATTGGAGCGCATTCCCGGCGCGGGAAAGCTCGATCGCGCGCATCGCTGCTGTCATCGCGACGTATCCGCCCTGCGCGCACTTGCGTGGGCGTGAGGCCAACGTCGTGCTCGCCGACGACACCCTCGTGAGGTCGCTGAACCGCGCGTATCGCGGCAAGGATGCCGCCACCAACGTGCTGTCGTTCCCCTTCGCTCCGTTGCCCGGCTCAGAGGAAATCGGGCCACTCGGAGACGTGATCCTGGCGCAGGAGACCGTCGTCAAGGAAGCGGCCGAGCAAGGCATCCCGAGCGCGCACCACTTCCAGCACCTCGTCGTGCACGGGCTTCTTCACTTAATCGGCTTCGACCACGAGACGGACGCGGAAGCGGCCGCCATGGAACAACTGGAAACCCGGATACTCGCCGAACTCGGCGTTCCGGACCCCTACGCATCGATGCAATCCGACTGAGCACATGAGCAAAGAGAACGAAATTACCTCCATACAGCCTGCCGATCCCGGCAGCGAGCCGTCGCAAAGCTGGCTGACCGGCTTGCGGGCACGGTTCGGTCGCGGCGGCCCGCCCACATTGCGGGAGACGCTGGAGACCGCCCTTCAAAACACCGGTGAGGACCAGGCCTTCTCCGCGGAGGAGCGGCAGATGCTGCTGCGCACGCTCCGCTTCGGTGCGCTCAGGGTCGAGGATGTGATGGTGCCGCGCGCCGACATCATCGCCGTCGACGAAAGCAAGCCGATCCTCGAGCTGCTCAAGATTTTCGACGCCGCCGGCGTATCGCGCGTGCCGGTCTACCACGAGACGCTGGATGATCCGCGCGGCATGGTGCACGTCAAGGACGTGCTGCGGTGGCTGATGGCGAATGCACTGGGCCGGCCCGCCAGCGAAGGCTATGCACCGTCGGTTGCCGTGCGCCGCGCTGCAATTCCGCCGCCGGATCTCTCCCGTGCCGATCTTTCCACGCCGATCTCGGCCGCAAAGGTCGGACGCCCCATGATCTTCGTGCCGCCCTCGATGCCGGCCGCCAATCTCCTGATACGGATGCGGACCAGCCACATCCACATGGCGCTCGTGGTCGACGAGTACGGCGGCACCGATGGACTGGTCACCATCGAGGACCTGGTCGAGCAGATCGTCGGCGAGATCGAGGACGAGCATGATGAGGCGGAAGCCGCCAACATCGCCCGCGATGCCAAGCTCGGCCTGGTGACGGCCGCGCGCACCCCGGTGCGAGAGCTCGAGGAGCACTTGGGCCTCAAGCTCCTCACGCCGGAAGAGGAGGCTGAGGTCGATACGCTGGGCGGACTCATATTCCTGCTGGCAGGACGCGTTCCGGTGCGCGGCGATGTCATCAAGCACCCCGCCGGCGTTGATTTCGAGGTGCTGGACGCCGATCCTCGCCGGGTCAAGAAACTGAGGGTGCACGTGCACCGCCCTGAGATTTCATCGAACGCCAAGTAACACGCGCCCCTGCCGCGCTTGATTTGCCGGCGGCCGCAGCCTTCCGGGACCCGTCATGCCGAGCAAGCTTGCGCTCAGGGACTTTGCCGACTGGCTGACCGGCCTCACCGGCTGGCCCCGGCGGCTGGCCGCGCTCTTGGCCGGCGCAATCTCCGTTCTCGCGCTCGCGCCATTCTTCGTGTCGCCGGTGCTTTGGGTCACGTTGCCGGCGCTTGTCTGGTTGCTCGACGGCGCCGTTGCAGACGACAAGGCGCGCGCCAGGCAGCGGTGGTTCAAGCGGCCGGCGTGGTCCGCAGCGGCGGTCGGCTGGTGGTGGGGCTTCGGATACTTTCTCGCCGGGCTGTTCTGGATCGGTGAGGCATTCCTCGTCGAGGCGGGCCGTTTCGCCGTGCTGATGCCCTTCGCCGTGCTGCTGCTGCCGGCGGGACTGGCCATCTTCCATGCCGCGGCGGCCGCGGCAGCCGCCCGGTTTTGGCACACCGGAACCTATCGCGTGCTTGCGCTGGCCCTGTCGTTGGCTGCCACCGAGTGGTTGCGCGGCCACGTGCTTTCTGGCTTTCCCTGGAACATCCTCGGCTATGCGCTCACCTACCCGCTTCCGCTCATGCAAAGTGCGGCGGTGCTGGGCATCTACGGGCTGACACTGCTGGCTGTGCTGGTCTTCACATTGCCGCTCGTGCTGTGGCGCGACGCGCCGATGGCCAAGGTCAAGGTCGTCGCCGTTGCTACCGCCACCATGCCGCTGCTGATCCTGGGCCTCCTCGGTCAGATGCGGCTTTCCACCGCCACGTCCGACATGGTGCCGGGCGTCAAGATCCGCATCGTCCAGCCGAGCATCCCGCAGCGCGAGAAATGGATCCGTGGCAATCAGGAGCGGATTTTCAAAGCGCACCTCGACCTGTCGAAACGCGACCCGTCGGGCAAGGAGGATGGCCTTGCCGGCGTCACGCATGTCGTGTGGCCGGAAGCGGCGATGCCATTCATGCCGCTCGATACACCCGAAGCTCTGGCCGCGATCGCGGCGACATTCCCCGAGAACACGCTCCTGATCTCCGGCGCCTTGCGGGCGGAGCTGGCACCGCCCGAGTCGCCCCTCACGTTCCGCTTCTTCAACAGCCTGCTGGTGTTCGGGAAGGGCGCGCTGCTGGTCACGCTCTACGACAAGATCGACCTGGTGCCGTTCGGCGAGTTCCTGCCCCTGCGCAGGGTGCTGGAAGCCGTCGGCCTCCGGCATTTCGCGTTTGCGGTCGGCAGCTTCGAGGCGGGTGCGTCACCGCGTCCCCAGCTCGAGATACCCGGCCTGCCGCCGGTGGTGCCGCTCATCTGCTACGAGGCCATTTTCCCGGGGGTTGCAGGGCGGAGCGGCAAACTCCCTGGTCTGATGGTTAACGTCACCAACGACGGTTGGTTTGGCAACACGACAGGCCCCCGGCAGCATCTGCATCAGGCCCGGGTGCGCGCGGTCGAGGAGGGCCTCCCCCTCGTTCGTGCTGGAAACAATGGCATTTCCGCTGTTTTCGATGGCTACGGACGAACCGTCGCCCGGCTTGACCTCAACGTACCGGGGTCGATCGATTCTCCCCTTCCGGTAGCGTTGACCATTCCCCTCTACGTCCGGTTTGGAGACTGGATTTTCTTTACGGTCTGGTTACTCGGGGCGGCCATTCTAGGAATGGTAGTGTGGCGCCCCCCGCACACGCGGCCTCGCGCAATCGGTTAGCGCCCTTGTGCACAGCCGCAAAGTGACGCTTATGTCGGCTGGTGACTGCGGGGCAGGAAGTGCGGGGCTTGTGATGTCTAGAGTAGGCGGTACGGCTGGGCCTGCGGAAGACGATGACAAAGGTCAGCGTCGGCCAAACCCCATCGACGTCCACGTCGGCAGCCGGGTGCGCTTCCGCCGCATGCTTCTCGGCATGAGCCAGGAAAAGCTCGGCCAAAAGCTCGGCCTGACATTCCAGCAGGTGCAGAAGTACGAGAAGGGAATCAATCGCATCGGCGCCAGCCGCCTGTTCGATTTGGCGCAGGTGCTGGGAGTCTCGGTAGAGTTTTTCTACGAGGAGGCACCCGCGGCGGAAGCGACGGCCTACGCTCAGGATGGTGTTACGGACAAAGCCGACGAGACCACCATCGTCGATTTCCTGCGCAGCCGGGACGGCCTGGAGCTGAACAAGGCGTTCGTTCGCATCACCGATCCGAAGGCACGGCGCGCCATCGTTGAGCTGGTTCGCAGCCTCGCCGAGGGCGACAACGCTTCCGATTGAGGCATTTCCTGGGTGGGCAGCCTCCCCCGCAATTGGGGTGCATCACTCGGACGTCAGCGCATCTTGACCCCCGATAGAAACGCTGCAAGAACGCTGGCGTTTACTGTCCAGCCAAGGGGTATGCCAGGTGTCGCGCAAGTCCTATCTGTTCACGAGCGAATCCGTTTCGGAAGGCCACCCCGACAAGGTCTGCGATCGCATCTCCGATGAAGTGGTCGATCTCTTCTTCCGCGAAGGCCCCAAGGCCGGCATCGATCCCTGGCAGTTGCGCGTCGCCTGCGAGACGCTTGCGACCACCAACCAGGTCGTGATCGCCGGCGAGACACGCGGCCCCCGCACGATCACCCGGGACTGGGTTGCGCACGTGGCGCGCCTCGCCATCAAGGACATCGGCTACGAGCAGGACGGCTTCCACTGGGAGAACGCGGACATCGAGGTCCTGCTGCATCCCCAGTCGGCCGACATCGCGCAGGGCGTCGACAGCGGCGGCAACAAGGATGAAGGCGCGGGCGACCAGGGCATCATGTTCGGCTACGCCTGCAAGGACACGCCCGAATTGATGCCGGCACCGCTCTACTACAGCCACAAGATCCTGCGCCTGATTTCGGAGGCGCGCCACTCCGGCAAGGAGGCCGTGCTCGGCCCCGACTCCAAGAGCCAGGTGACGGTGCGCTACGAGAACGGCAAGCCGGCCGGCGTCACCCAGATCGTGGTGTCGCACCAGCACCTCGTCGAATCGATGACCTCAGCGCAGGTGCGCGAGCTGGTCGAGCCCTACGTCCGCAAGGCATTGCCCGACGGCTGGATCGGCAAGGACACCGCCTGGCACATCAACCCGACGGGCAAGTTCTACATCGGCGGCCCTGACGGCGACACCGGCCTCACGGGGCGCAAGATCATTGTCGACACCTACGGCGGCGCGGCCCCGCACGGCGGCGGCGCCTTCTCCGGCAAGGACCCCACCAAGGTCGATCGCTCGGCCGCCTATGCAGCGCGCTACCTCGCCAAGAACGTCGTCGCCGCAGGCCTCGCCGACAACTGCACCATCCAGCTCGCCTACGCGATCGGCGTTGCCAAGCCGCTGTCGATCTACGTCGATCTTGCCGGCAACCCCCACAAGGTCGACGTCGCCAAGCTGGAAACCACACTCGGCGAGATGGTCGACCTCTCGCCGCGCGGCATCCGCAAGCACCTCGATCTCAACAAGCCGATCTACGCCCGCACCTCCGCTTACGGCCACTTCGGCCGCGAGCCGGACAAGGACGGCGGCTTCTCCTGGGAGAAGACCGACCTCGCCGCGAAGCTGAAATCTGCGATGGCGTGAGGGCGAAAGCCCTCACCTCTGGAGGGCTTTAATGGGCCAGCGGAACGAACCGCGTGAGGCCGCGCGTCGCAAGCTGATCGCGTTCGACGGCGAGACCTGGCAGGCGTTGCATCAGCTGTCGCTCGACAGCATGAAGTCGGTCCAGGAGCTCGCCGACGAAGCGTTCGGCGATCTCCTGCGCAAGCACCGGCGACCCGTCACGCTCAAGGATGCCCTGCGTGAGAGCGCCCGCCTGATGCCGGCGAACGATCCGAGCGGCGGGCGCAAGCGCAAGGGCCGGTAAAACGGCTACTACTTTCCTAAATGCAAGACGCACGAGACCTTCGATCCTATGGGCGCCGGCGCGGCCGGGCCCGCAGCCGCCGGCAGCAGGCGCTGTGGTCTCAGGTGCTGCCGCGGTTCGTGCTGGCGCCAGAGGAGATGCCGAGCCAGGCTGCAACCGATGTGTGGCTGGAGATCGGCTTCGGCGGCGGCGAGCATTTGCTATGGCAGGCGTCGCATCACCCGGCCGCCAGATTGATCGGTTGCGAGCCGTTCGAGGACGGCGTCGTCAAGGTCCTCGACGCGATCGACGCGCAGAACCTTTCCAACATCCGCCTATGGACCGACGATGCCCGGCCACTATTGCGTGCACTGCCGAACGCAAGCCTCAGCCGGGTCTTCATCCTGTTTCCCGACCCGTGGCCAAAGGCCCGCCACCAGAAGCGGCGGCTGGTGTCAGCGCAGACCATCGACGCGCTTGCTCGCGTGATGCGGCCGGGCGCCGAATTGCGCGTTGCCACCGACATCGGATCGTACGCGACGGCAATTCTGCAGGCCGTCCTGGGCGGCTCGCACTTCGACTGGGTCTGCGAAAGCCCCTCGGACTGGCGGCTGCGCACCCAGGACTGGCCCGGCACCCGCTATGAGGCCAAAGCCCTTGCGGCCGGCCGCCGCTGCTACTATTTCCGCTTCAGGCGGTGTGGTTAAGGCCAAGCACTCTGCTGGTATACCCGCGGCATTTTGTACAGTTCGCGCTTGCCAAGCGTGCATTTGCCGCCTAATGTTCAGGCGCTCATGATCATCTCAACTCTGAGAGTGGGCCCTCGGGGTCCGCTCTTTTTGTTTTGGGATAAGGCCTTGGGCACTCCGGACAGAGCTGAACGGCTTCTTCGCAGGGCGAAACACGGTGACTGGCGCGATTTCTGAAGCGCGCTTTATTCGCGAAACGGGCGTGGCGGCAGACATTGCCTCGCTGATCGAGGCGCCGTTGATCGATCTGGGTTTCCGCCTCGTGAGGGTGATGATATCCGGACGCAACGGAACAACCGTGCAGATCATGGCGGAGCGCCCCGACGGCACGATGACGGTGGAAGACTGCGCCGTGGTTTCACGCAATATCTCGCCGCTGATGGATGCGCACGATCCTATTGCGGGTCAGTACGCACTGGAGATTTCTTCGCCCGGCATCGACCGGCCGCTGACGCGGGCCTCCGACTTCGATGACTGGGCTGGACACGAGACGAAGCTGGAAACGCGGGAGCTCATCGCCGGCAGGAAACGGTTTCGCGGCGTGATCGAAGGTCGTCAAGACGATATGGTCAGCCTGACGCTCGATGCAGACCAAGGCGGCGAGACGATCAGCCTGCCGATCGCGTCGATCTCGGAGGCCCGGCTCGTCCTGACAGACGAGCTGATCCGGGAGACGCTGCAGCGGACGAAGAAACACGTGGAGGCGATGGCCGCTTCCGAAGACGACAACAACTGATCTGGAATTTATGAAGACGGAGGGTGCCAGAGTATGGCGCAGGCAGGCGTAAGCGCAAATCGGCTCGAGCTGCTGCAAATTGCGGATGCAGTTGCGCGCGAAAAATCCATCGACCGGAAGATCGTGATCGAGGCGATGGAGGACGCGATCCAGAAGGCCGCGAAGTCGCGTTATGGCGCGGAGAACGACATACGCTGCGAGATCGATCCGAAGTCGGGTGACACCAAGCTGACCCGCGTGCTGGAGGTCGTCGAGCAGGTCGAGAACGACTCGACGCAGATCAACCTGGCAGATGCCAAGCGGCGCAAGGCCGAAGCAAAGCTCGGTGACCTGATCGCCGAGACCCTGCCGCCGCTGGATTTCGGCCGCGTGGCCGCGCAGAACGCCAAGCAGGTCATCGTGCAGAAGGTGCGCGAGGCCGAGCGCGAGCGGCATTTCAACGAGTACAAGGACCGCGTCGGCGAGATCGTCAACGGCACGGTGAAGCGCGTCGAGTACGGCAACGTCATCGTCGACCTTGGCCGTGCGGAAGGCATCGTGCGCCGCGACGAGATGATCCCGCGCGAGAACGTGCGGCTCGGCGACCGGTTGCGGGCCTACATCTACGACGTGCGCCGCGAGCCGCGCGGACCGCAGATCTTCCTGTCGCGCGCGCGGCCGGAGTTCATGTCGCTGCTGTTCCGGCAGGAAGTGCCCGAAATCTACGACGGCATCGTGCAGATCAAATCGGTGGCGCGCGATCCCGGATCGCGTGCGAAGATCGCCGTCATCTCCAAGGATTCCTCGATCGACCCGGTCGGCGCCTGCGTCGGCATGCGCGGCGCGCGCGTGCAGGCGGTCGTCGGCGAGCTGCAAGGCGAGAAGGTCGACATCATCCAGTGGAACCAGGACGCGGCGACGTTCATCGTCAACGCGCTGGCGCCGGCCGAAGTCACCAAGGTCGTGCTCGATGAAGATTCCAATCGCATCGAGGTGGTGGTGCCGGAGAGCCAGCTCTCGCTGGCCATCGGCCGCCGCGGCCAGAACGTGCGCCTCGCCTCCCAGCTGACGGGCTGGGACATCGACATCCTCACCGAGCAGGAAGAGTCGGAGCGTCGGCAGAAGGAGTTCACCGAGCGCTCGCAGCTGTTCATGGAAGCGCTCGATGTCGACGAGGTCATCGCCCAGCTGCTGGCGACGGAAGGCTTCGAGACCGTGGCCGAGGTGGCCTTCGTCGACACGGGCGAGATTGCCCACATCGAAGGTTTCGACGAGGACACCGCCAACGAGATCCAGACACGCGCGCGCGAATTCCTCGAGCGCCAGGAAGCCGAGCGCGACGCCAAGCGCAAGGAGCTCGGCGTGGGTGACGAGCTGGCGGCGATTGCCGGCGTCAACACGGCGATGCTGGTGGCCTTCGGCGAGAACGACATCAAGACGGTCGAAGACCTGGCCGGTGCCATTCCCGACGATCTCATCGGCTGGACGGAGCGCAAGAAGGAGAAGGATGCAGAGCCTGTCCGCCACAAGGGTGCGCTGGACGGCCTGGAGGTCGGCCGCAAGGAAGCGGAAGATATGATCATGGCGGCGCGCATTGCCGCTGGCTGGGTCAGCGAGGAAGATCTGGAGCGCATGCGTAACGAGCAGGCTGCGGCAGCCGCCGCGGCCGAGGCGGCAAAGACGGCTGGCGAGCCGGCGGCCGTCAAGGCATAGCGGCGATGTGCAGAGGGCATCAGCAGCGCGATGGGCGACAAGGCGACAACAGGCGAGAGGAGCGACCGTCCGGCGGACGCGTCCGTGCGCCTGTGTGCCGTCTCGCGCACGCACGCTGAGCCCGACGACCTCATCCGCTTTGTCGCCGGCCCCGACGGCCAGATCGTCCCCGATCTGACGCGGCGCCTGCCGGGGCGCGGCGTCTGGGTCGGCGCAACCCGCAAGCTGGTCCGCACGGCAATCCAGCAGAAGGTGTTTAGCCGCAGCCTGAAACAGGCAGTTTCGGTGGCAGACGACCTCGATCTGCTCATCGAGCGCCTGATGACGCGGCGTCTTGCCGAAGCTGTCAGCATCGCCAATAAGGCGGGGCTGCTCGTCACCGGGTTTGCCAAGGTTGTCGAACAACTTGAGAAGGGTCGGGTAACTGTTCTCATCCATGCTTCGGATGGCGCCTTGGGCGGCGCAACAAAGCTCGATCGCAAGTTCCAAGCCCTGCTCGGCTCCGAAGCCTTCGAACAGGCCGTTGTGAAGGAATTGACCGGGCCCGAATTGGACTTGGCCATCGGCCGGTCAAATGTGGTACATGCTGCGGCGTCCGAGGGTGGCGCCAGCCTCAGGATCCTGCAAGAAGCTGCACGCCTACGCCGATATCGGTCCGGCGAGCCGCCTATTGCGCCGGAATTGAACACAGGACGTGTATGAGCGAAACGAAAGAAACGACGGACAAGACCCTTAGCGTAGGCCGCAAACCGCTCAGCCTGAAGCGCACGGTGGAGTCCGGGCACGTCCGGCAGAGCTTCAGCCATGGCCGGTCGAAGTCGGTCGTCGTCGAGAAGAAGAAGAAGCGGACCATCTCTGCGTCGGGCGAGGGCGAAGCCCAGCAGGAAGGCGCCGACGTTGGCGCGCAAGGTCCTGGCGGCCTTTCCACAGGCGAGATGGATGCGCGTGCACGCGCCCTGCAAAGCGCCCGCGAGCAGGCGGAGCAGGAGGCCCACGAGGCCGCTGTACAGCAGGAAGCACAACGAGCAAGGGAAGAGGCCGAGCGGGCCGCGGCGCCGCCGCCGCCGAGCGAGGCGGCCCCCGCCGCGCCGGCTCCGGCAGCCGAACCCGCTCCCGCCCCCCCGCCCGCCGTGGCCAAGAAGCCCGAGCCGGTGCGCGGGCCGATCGTTGTCCTTCCGTCGGCCGATAAGCCGAAGACCGACCTGCGGCGGCCGGAAACCGTTGCCAAGCGCAAGCTTGATGCCGAGCCCACGGATGACGATGACGCGCGCTCGAAGAAGAAGGGCGCCAAGGTTGCGCGCACGCCCACGCGTCCCGGCGAGGAACGCCGGGAGCGCGGCAAGCTGACGATCAACAATGCGTTCGACGAGGCACAGCGGCAACGCTCGCTGGCCTCGCTGCGGCGCAAGCGCGAACGCGAGAAGCTCAAGCAGGCCGGCATCCAGCAGCCGCGCGACAAGGTCATGCGCGAAGTCATCATTCCTGAGGTGATCACCATCCAGGAACTTTCCAACCGCATGACGGAGCGCGCCGTCGACCTCATCCGGCTGCTGATGTCGCAAGGCGCGATGCATAAGATCAACGATGTGATCGACGCCGACACCGCGGAACTGCTGGTGCGCGAGTTCGGTCATACGCCCAAGCGCGTTTCCGAATCCGACGTGGAAGAAGGCTTCACGGGAACGGCCGACACCGACGAGGACCAGCTGCCGCGCGCGCCGGTCGTGACCATCATGGGTCACGTCGACCACGGCAAGACCTCGCTGCTGGACGCCATTCGCCAGACCAACGTGGTCGCGGGCGAAGCCGGCGGCATCACGCAGCACATCGGTGCCTACCAGGTGGTCGCACCGAACGGGCAGAAGATCACCTTCATCGACACGCCCGGCCACGAGGCGTTCACGGCCATGCGCGCACGCGGCGCCAAGGTCACCGACCTTGTGGTGCTGGTGGTGGCGGGCGACGACGGCGTCATGCCGCAGACGGTGGAAGCCATCAATCACGCCAAGGCCGCAGGCGTTCAGATCATCGTCGCCATCAACAAGATGGACAAGCCGGACGCCGATCCGCAGCGCGTTCGCACCGACCTGCTGCAGCACGAGATCATCGTGGAGAGCATGTCGGGCGAGACGCTCGAAGTGGAAGTGTCGGCGCTCAAGAAGACGGGTATCGACAAGCTGCTCGAGGCTATCCTGCTGCAGGCGGAACTGCTCGACCTGCGGGCGAACCCGAACCGCTCGGCGGAAGGCGTCATCATCGAGGCCAAGCTGGAGCGCGGTCGCGGCCCCGTCGGCACCGTGCTGGTGCAGCGTGGCACCCTCAAGGTCGGCGATATCATCGTGGCGGGCTCCGCCTGGGGCCGCGTGCGCGCACTGATCGACGATCAAGGCGAGCCCGTATCGGAGGCCGGCCCCTCGGTGCCGGTCGAGATCCTGGGCTTCGACTCCGCGCCGGAAGCCGGCGACCCGTTTGCCGTCGTCGAGAACGAGGCAAGGGCGCGCGAGATCACCGACTACCGCGTCAGAAAGCGCCGGCAGACGCTGGGCGCGGCGGGCACCGCCCGTACGCTCGAGCAGATGATGCAGCAGCGCAAGGAGGCTGGCCGCAAGGAGTTCCCGCTGGTCGTGAAGGGCGACGTGCAGGGCTCGGTGGAAGCGATCCTGGGCGCCCTGAAGAAGGTCGGAAACGACGAGGTGGAAGCCCGCATCGTGCACTCCGGCGTCGGTGGCATCACGGAGTCGGACATCGCCCTTGGCAACGCCGCAAACGCTGTGGTCATCGGCTTCAGCGTGCGCGCGAATTCCCAGGCAAAGGCCGCCGCCGATCAATCCGGCGTGGAGATCCGCTACTACAACATCATCTACGATCTGGTAGACGATGTGAAAGGCGCCATGTCCGGCCTGCTCGCGCCCATGGTGCGCGAGGTGTTTCTCGGCAACGCGCGCATCCTGGAGGTGTTCAACATCTCCAAGATCGGCAAGGTTGCCGGCTGCCGCGTGACGGACGGCAAGGTGGAGCGCGGCGCCAAGGTGCGCCTGATCCGCGACAACGTGGTGATCCACGAAGGCACGCTGTCGACGCTCAAGCGCTTCAAGGACGAGGTGAAGGAAGTGCCGGCCGGACAGGAATGCGGCATGGCGTTTGCCAACTACCAGGACATCCGCGAAGGCGACGTCATCGAGTGCTTCAACGTCGAGACGATCGCACGCTCGCTGTAACAGTGCGCCGGCCCTGTGCGGCCGGCGCTATTTTCCCGGGCGGCCCAAGCGTTGGCGGCTCCTAAGGCTTGACGTTTCCCATGCCCTCCCGCCGGCCAGAAAAGAGCACGGGCCCCTCGCAGCGGCAGCTGCGCGTGGGCGAGCTCATCCGCCATGCGATCGCCGAGCTGCTGGCACGCGGGGAGATCCATGACGACGTGATCGCCTCGCATGTCGTCACCATTCCCGAGGTGCGCATGTCGCCCGATCTGCGGCTTGCAACGATCTACGTGATGCCGCTGGGCGGCAAGGACGTCAAACCCGTGCTCGAAGCGCTCGGCCGCCACAAGAAGTACATCCGCGGCGAGATCGCGCGCGAGATCAACCTCAAGTTCGCACCCGACATCCGCTTCATGAAGGACGAGAGTTTCGAGGAAGCGGAGCGGATCGACCGCCTGCTGGCCAGCGAAAAAGTGCGGCAGGACCTGACGAAATAACACATGGCACGCCGCAAAAAAGGCAGGGCCGTCAGCGGCTGGCTGGTCCTGGACAAGCCCGGAAGCATGACCTCCACGCAGGCCGTGGGGATCGTGCGGCGCCTGCTCGACGCGCAGAAGGCCGGACACGCCGGCACGCTCGACCCGCTCGCCACCGGCGTGCTGCCGATCGCATTCGGCGAGGCGACGAAGACCGTCCCTTTCGCCGTCGACGGCGAGAAGCGCTACCGCTTCACGGTGCAGTGGGGCGGCGAAACCGACACGGACGATGCGGAGGGGCGCGTTACCGCCACGTCCGACACGCGGCCGCAGCCGTCGGCCATTGAAGCGCTGCTGCCCAATTTCATCGGCGAGATCATGCAGCAGCCGCCGGCCTTCTCCGCCATCAAGGTCGACGGCGCGCGCGCCTACGATCTTGCGCGCGCCGGCGAGACCGTCGAGCTGCAGGCGCGGCCGGTAAACGTCTCGTCGCTCAAGCTCACCGGCATGCCGGATGCAAGCTCGGCCGTGTTCGAAGCAACATGCGGCAAGGGCACCTACGTGCGGGCGCTGGCGCGCGATATGGGCCGGGCACTGGGCTGCTTCGGGCACGTCACGGCGCTCAGGCGCACGCGCGTGGGCGGTTTCGACGAGCAGGATGCCGTCTCGCTGGAGCAGCTCGAGGCCGCCGCCAAGACGGGACCCGAAGCCGCCGCGGGCCTGCTGCAACCCATCGAGGCCGCTCTCTCGAGCCTGTTGTCGTTCGACCTGGCGCGCAAGGATGCCGCACGGCTGCTGCAGGGCCAGCCGGTCATCATCCGGGGCCGGGATGCCCCGGCGGAGGTGGACGCCTGCTACGCCATGTGCGGCGGCCGGCTGGTCGCGCTGAGCCGCATTCAAAAGGGGCAGCTGATGCCGCTAAGGGTCTTTAATTTCAGGGAAAATGCGGGCTCTTAGCCTCGAAGAGCTGCCGAGTTTTCCCCCTCGCAATCAATCCTATTTCGTGTATAACGCGCATCACCTGCGTTCCGCGCACTGCGCAATGCGGGACCCCGCGACCTGTGCTGGACGACATCCCGGCCGTGGCCGCTTTCTTTCCTTCCAAATGAAAGGCTATCCGATGTCGCTGAGCACAGAGCGCAAGCAGAAGATCGTCAAGGACTACGCGACCAAGAAGAACGACACGGGCTCTCCCGAAGTGCAGGTCGCGCTTCTCACCGAACGCATCAACGGACTGACAGACCACTTTAAGACGCACAAGAACGACAACCATTCCCGGCGCGGCCTGCTCAAGATGGTCAGTTTGCGCCGCCGTCTCCTCGACCACGTCAAATCCAAGGACGAGGGACGCTACCAGAAGATCATCGATCGCTTGGGCATCCGCCGCTAGGCATCCGGCCGTTTGCGTCTCGCGGATTGCACGGGCTGTCGCGCGGGGCAGAAACTGCCGAGCCTGCGCATGACGCGCCGCGTCCGACGCGGCCTATAACCAGAAACGAGATACGACATGTTCGACAAACAACGCGTGGAAATCGAGTGGGCCGGGCGCAAGCTCAGCTTCGAGACGGGCCGCATGGCGCGCCAGGCCGATGCTGCCGTCTTGGCTCAATACGGCGATACGAGCGTTCTCGCGACCGTGGTCGCCGCCAAGAGCGTGCGCGCGGGCATCGATTTCTTCCCGCTCACCGTGAACTATCAGGAGAAGACCTACGCCGCCGGCAAAATTCCCGGCGGCTTTTTCAAGCGCGAGGGCCGTCCGAGCGAGAAGGAAACGCTGACGTCGCGCCTGATCGACCGGCCAATCCGCCCGCTGTTCGTGGAAGGCTTCAAGCACGAAACGCAAGTCGTGCTGACGGTCCTGTCGCACGACATGGAGAATGATCCCGACATCGTGGCTCTGGTTGCCGCCTCTGCGGCGCTGACGCTGTCCGGCCTGCCCTTCCTCGGACCCATCGGCGCGGCGCGCGTCGGCGTGATCGACGGCCAATTCGTGCTCAATCCGATGATCGACGAGATGGCCAAGAGCGACCTTGATCTCGTCATCGCCGGCACCGGCGATGCGGTGATGATGGTGGAGTCGGAAGCCAAGGAGCTTCCCGAGAAGCAGATGCTCGAGGCCGTCATGTTCGGCCACCGCGGCTTCCAGCCGGTCATCAACGCCATCATCAAGCTGGCGGAGAAGGCGGCAAAGGAGCCATGGAACTTCCAGCCCCCCGACACGTCCAAGTACAAGGACAAGGTGCGCGAGCTGGTCGAGGCCGACCTGCGCAAGGCCTTCGCGACCCCCGAAAAGCAGAAGCGCCATGAGCTGGTCGACGCTGCCAGCGCCAAGGTCAAGAAGGAACTGCTGCCCGCCGACGCCGATGCCAACGAGCAGGTGCTGCTGGCGTCCGTGTTCAAGGGCCTCGAATCCGACGTCGTGCGCGGCGACATCATCAAGACCCAGAAGCGTATCGACGGCCGCGACCTCAAGACAGTGCGCCCGATCGTTTCCGACGTGCACGTGCTGCCGCGGACGCATGGCTCGGCGCTGTTCACACGCGGCGAGACGCAGGCGATCGTGGTCGCCACGCTCGGAACCGGCGATGACGAGCAGTTCATCGACGCGCTGGAAGGCACCCGCAAAGAGCGCTTCATGCTGCACTACAACTTCCCGCCCTACTCGGTGGGCGAGACGGGGCGCATGGGTTCGCCGGGGCGGCGCGAGATCGGCCATGGCAAGCTGGCCTGGCGCGCCGTGCATCCGCTGATGCCCTCGGCGGAAGAATTCCCCTACACGGTCCGCCTCGTGTCGGAAATCACCGAATCCAACGGCTCTTCGTCGATGGCGACGGTGTGCGGCAGCTCGCTGGCGTTGATGGATGCCGGCGTGCCTCTGAAGCGGCCGGTGGCCGGCATCGCCATGGGCCTGATCAAGGAAGGCAACGGCTTCGCCGTGCTGTCCGACATCCTGGGCGACGAGGACCACCTCGGCGACATGGACTTCAAGGTGGCCGGCACCGAGAAGGGTGTCACGGCGCTGCAGATGGACATCAAGATCACGGGCATCACCGAAGAGATCATGCGCATTGCGCTGGAACAGGCTTACGCCGGGCGCATGCACATCCTCGGCGAGATGAACAAGGCGCTGTCCGGAGCACGTACCGAGCTCGGCGAGCATGCGCCGCGCATCGAGACCATCAAGATCCCGGTCGACAAGATCCGCGAAGTGATCGGTTCGGGCGGCTCGGTGATCCGCGACATCGTCGCCACCAGCGGCGCCAAGGTCGACATCGAGGACGACGGCACCGTGCAGGTGGCCGCCTCCAAGCGCGAGTCGATCGAGGCCGCGCTGGCCCGCATCCGCGCCATCACCTCCGAGCCCGAGGTCGGCACGATCTACAAGGGCAAGGTCGTGAAGATCATGGAGTTCGGCGCCTTCGTTAACTTCTTCGGCAAGCAGGACGGCCTCGTGCATGTCTCGCAGCTGGCGCAGGGCCGGCCGGAGCGCGTCGAGGACGTCGTCAAGGAAGGCCAGGAAGTCTACGTGAAGCTCCTGGGCTTCGACGATCGCGGCAAGGTCCGCCTGTCGATGAAGATCGTGGATCAGGCCACGGGGCAGGAAATCCCGCGCGCCGAGGGCGAGCCGGAGGAAGTGTTCGAAAGCCGTCCGCCGCGCCGTGATCGCGGTGGCGACCGTGGTGGCCGCGAGCGCCGTCGCGGGTAATCAGACTTGCCCGCGCAGATCAGCAAACGGGCCGCGACAGCGGCCCGTTTTTCTTTAAGCGGTCGTGCACTGAGGCGCGCTAGCGCTTCTCGATGGTCACGTTCGGCAGCTTGATTTCGACCGAGTTGCGCTGGCGATCCCAATACAGGTAGCCGAGCACGACGACGGCGACCAGCAGCGCTCCGATCATGAAGGACTTCATATCGGCCATAGCGGGCTCCATGAAATTGTCTGGAGCTTGAACGCTGCAGGGACGCGAAGGTTCCGCCTAGCGCTGGCTGGAGACCTGTCCATTCTGCGACGGGGCACTTTCGGCGGCGTCGTAAGTGGACAACTGGCGCAGCAGCGTGCGAACGGGGTCAGGCAAACTGGCCTGGACGATGTCGCTGGTCTGATCCCTCAGCTTCCTACCTATGCGTTGAATTGCGCGGGTGTTGCTCATGTGATTTCTGCCTTCCGATAAATCTAACGTGGTAGGGACGTCTCAGTTCCGATCTGGCCGGGGCCATTTTGTCTTGCGGAACAATTGTTGGAATTTGCTAAGCTAAAGCTTCCAAAGCCGAGGGAAGAGCCATGCACCGCCAATCGCTGATCGAGTACGCCGCGCCCCTGCAGGCTACGGAGGCGCCGACGCCGGCGCCGCAAGGCACCGAGGTCCTTCTGCGCGTGACACACTGCGGTGTGTGCCACTCGGACTTGCACCTGCAGGACGGATATTTCGATCTCGGCGGCGGACAGAAGCTCGACGTGCGCGGCTCGCGTCAGTTGCCGTTTACCTTCGGGCACGAGATCGCGGGCACGGTGGAGGCCGTGGGGCCCGACGCGCAAGGCGTGGACAAGGCCAGGCGCTACGCGGCATTTCCCTGGATCGGCTGCGGCAAGTGTGCGCTGTGCGCGCGCGGCGACGAGCACATCTGCAACGCGCCCCGGGCGCTCGGCATCACCGTGGACGGCGGCTATGCCAGCCACGTGCTGGTGCCGCATCCGCGCTACCTGATCGATGCGGAGGGGGTCGCACCGGAGTTCGCCGGCGCTCTGATGTGCTCCGGGCTTACGGGCTACAGCGCCATCAAGAAGGCGATGCCCTACCTGCGCGTCGGCCCGCTGATGATCGTCGGGCTCGGCGGCGTCGGCATGATGGGCTTGCAGTTCGCCCGCGCCATGACCGACAAGCCGATCTTCGTGGCCGACATCGATGCCAGCAAGCGCGAGGCCGCGCTCAAGCTCGGCGCTGCGGAGGCCTTCGATCCGGCCGACCCCGGCGCACGCAAGGCGATTGCCAAGGCCTCGGGCGGCGGCGTGGGCGCGGCGGTCGATTTCGCCGGCTCCGACAAATCTCTCGCCTTCGCACACGCGCCCGTGGCCAAAGGCGGCGCGGCCATCGTGGTCGGACTGTTCGGCGGCAGCTTCAGCCTGCCTGTGCCGATGTTCCCGTTACGGGCGCTGACCATCATGGGCAGCTACGTCGGCTCCATGGCGGAGGCGAAAGAGATGATGGATCTGGTACGCGCCGGCAAGGTCGCGCAGATCCCCATGGAGAAGCGTCCGCTGGATCAGACCAACCGCTCGCTGGACGAGCTGCGCGCCGGCAAGGTCGTTGGCCGTATCGTCGTTACACCCTGAGGATCGCTCAATGAAAATCACAGTAATGGGCCCCGGCGGAGTCGGTGGATACTTCGGCGGGCGGCTGGCAGCGGCCGGCAACGAGGTCACGTTTGTCGCCCGCGGCAGCCACCTGGAGGTCATGCGCGACAAAGGTCTGCGCCTCGACAGCGAGATCGGCAGCGTACACTTGAACCCGGTGAAGGTGGTTGCCAGCGCAGCCGAGATTCCCGCAGCCGACGCCGTCATCTTCGCCGTGAAGATGCGCGACACGGAAAGCGCGGCCGAGAGCCTGAAGGGGCTAACGGCGAAGGGCGCGACCATCTTCACATTCCAGAACGGCGTGGAGAGTGCGGAGCGGATTGGGAAGGTCACCGGGCAGGGGAGCGTGGTGGAGGGCGCGGCGCGCATCGCCTCCAACATCCCGGAACCGGGCGTGATCAAGCAGATCGGCAAGTTCGCCAGCCTGGAGTTCGGGGAGCGCGACGGCAAGCCGACCCCGCGCGTGACCGCTTTTCATGAGGCGTGCGTGAAGGCGGGCATCGATGCGCGCGTGTCGGAGAACATCTCGCGCACGCTGTGGCTGAAGTTCGCCATGCTGTCGGCCGTCTCGGGCATGACGGCGCTGACGCGCGGCCCGCTGGGCCCCATCCGCGACAAGGCGGAAAGCTATGCCATGCTCAAGGATGCGGTGCAGGAGACGGTCGCCGTCGGGCTGGCACTGAAAACCGGGCTCAAGCCGGAGGACGCCGCCAGCACCATCAAGCTCATCGATGGCTTGCCGCGCCCGATGATGGCCTCCATGTGCCACGATCTGCTGGCCGGCAAGCCGATCGAGATTGCCGGCCTTTCAGGCGCCGTGGCGCGGCTCGGCAAGGCCAACGGCGCCCCCGCGCCGACCCACGCCTTCATCGCCGCGGCGCTGGCGCCGTTCACGGACGGGCCGCCGAAGGTCTGAGACGCCGTCAGGCTCTAGCGGTCGGCGAGGCGCGCCGCGTTCAAGCGGAGCGCATTGCCGATCACGGACACCGATGACAGGCTCATGGCCGCAGCCGCCACCATGGGCGACAGCAGCACGCCGAACACCGGATAAAGCACGCCGGCCGCGATCGGAACGCCGAGCGCGTTGTAGCCGAACGCAAACACCAGGTTCTGCCAGATATTGGAGACCGTCGCCTCGGACAGACGGCGGGCACGCACGATGCCGCCGAGATCACCCTTCAGCAGCGTGATGCCGGCGCTCTCGATGGCGACGTCCGCACCGGTGCCCATGGCGATACCGACGTCGGCGGCGGCGAGCGCCGGCGCGTCGTTGATGCCGTCGCCCGCCATGGCAACCTTGCGGCCCTGGGCCTTGAGGGTCGTCACCAGCCGCGCCTTTTCCTCCGGCAGGACATCGGCGTGAACCGTCTCGACGCCGAGCTCGCGCGCCACCGCCAACGCCGTGGTGCGGTTGTCGCCCGTCGCCATCATCACATCGATGCCGTGCTTGCGCAGGACGGCAACCGCATCCCTGGCGGACGGTTTGATGGGATCTGCCATCGCAAACCAGCCGGCGAGCTTGCCATCGACGGCCGCCAGCAAGGCAATGCCGCCATCCTCACGCAGCGCCTTCAGCGGCGCACCGGCCGCCGTGGTAGAGATGCCGAGGCCCTCCATCAGCCGTGCCGTTCCCAGCGCAACCTCGCGGCCGCTGACGCGGCCGCGTATGCCTTGGCCCGATATGGCTTGAAAGGTCTCAGCCGCGGGGAGCTTGATGCCGCGCGCTTCGGCGCCCTTCACGATCGCTTCGGCCAGCGGATGCTCGCTCGCCTTTTCCAGGGCCGCAGCCATGCCGAGCAGCTCGGTCTCGGTGAAGCCGGGAAGGGCGGTCATCGATGACAGCACGGGCTTGCCTTCGGTGAGCGTGCCGGTCTTGTCGACGATGAGAGTGTCGATGGCGGCCATGCCTTCCAGCGCGGCCGCATTCTTCACCAGCACGCCTTCGCGCGCACCGCGGCCGGTCGCCACCATGATGGACATGGGCGTTGCGAGGCCCAGCGCGCAAGGGCAGGCGATGATGAGCACGGACACCGCGGCGACCATGGCATAGGCGAGCGCCGGAGACGGCCCGAACACCAGCCAGGCCAGGAAGGCGAGCACGGCGATGAGCACGACACTCGGCACGAAGTAGGCCGCGACGCGATCGGCGAGGGACTGGATGGGGGCACGGCTGCGCTGGGCATGGGCCACCATCTCGACGATGCGGGCGAGCACGGTTTCCGAACCCACCTTGCGCGCCTCCATGATGAAGGCGCCGGCCTTGTTGATGGTTCCGCCGGTCACGGTCGCGCCGGGCGCCTTCTCGACGGGGACAGGCTCGCCCGTAAGCAGGGATTCATCGACGGTCGACTGGCCTTCGTGAACGGTACCGTCGACGGGGATCGACTCACCCGGACGCACGCGCAGGCGGTCGCCGGGGTGGACATGGGCGAGCGGGATGTCGGTTTCGCTCCCGTCCGCGCCGACACGCCGCGCCGTCTTGGGCGCAAGGTCCAGCAGGGCGCGAATGGCCCCGCCGGTGCGCTCGCGCGCCTTGAGCTCCAGCACCTGGCCGACGAGCACCAGCGTGACGATGACGGCAGCCGCCTCGAAGTAGCGGCCGACGGCGCCGCCGTGCATCATGAAGTCGTGCGGGAACAGGCCGGGCGCGAGTACCGCCACGACGCTGTAGAGATAGGCGGCCAGCACGCCGATGGATATCAGCGTCCACATGTTGGGGCTGCGGTTGCGGATCGAAGCCCAGCCGCGCTCCAGGAACGGCCAGCCGCACCACAGAACCACGGGGGTCGCGAGCACGAACTCGACCCAGCCCACGGCCTGCGGCGACAACCAGTTGTGCACGGGCAGACCGAGGTCCGGCCCCATGGCGAGCACCACAATCGGGACCGTAAGCACGGCGCCGACGGCCAGGCGCCGCCTGAAGTCGATCAGCTCGGGATTCGGCCCTTCGACGGCGGCCGTCGGGTCCTTCGGCTCCAGGGCCATGCCGCAGATGGGGCAACTGCCGGGACCGACCTGAACGATCTCGGGGTGCATGGGGCAGGTGTACAGCGTGCCTTCAGGGACAGCGGCCTCCGCCGCCGCCTTGCGGGCGGGGTCCAGATAGCGGGCCGGGTCGGCGACGAATTTCTCGCGGCACTTGGAACTGCAGAAGTAGTGTCGCTCGCCGCCGTGATCGTGCACGTGGCGCGCACCCTCGATTTTGACTGTCATGCCGCACACCGGGTCGGTCGCAACGGGGCCGGATGCGGGCGCATGCGAATGATGGTGGTGGTGTTCGTGTGTGTGGTGCTGTTCGTGTGCCATATCGATATCCATACCCTACGGGGGTATTGACCTATATACCCCCATAGGGTATTTGGTTCAAGCATGCAAACCACGACCAAGGCATCTTGCCGCAAGCGGCTCAGCCGGATCGAAGGCCAAGTGCGCGGATTGGCGCGCATGGTCGACGAGGATCGCTACTGCATTGACGTCATAACGCAGATCGCGGCCGTTCGTGCGGCACTGGGCCGTGTCGAAGAGGAAGTGCTGCGCGACCACGTTGCTCACTGCGTCGAGCACGCTATCAACAGCGGCAACGCTGCCGAGCAGCGGCGCAAGATCGCCGAATTGATGGAGGTGCTGGCCCGCAGCCAGCGCTAGGTGAAGCGATCCTACGCGGCGCGGAAGTCAGGCGCCTCCGGCCAGAAGATGCGCGCGGTGGCGTTGACGCCGGCAGGCTCGCCGGTCGTCAGCAGCACGGGCTCGGCGCTGGCGCTCTCGCTCGCCTCGATAAAATGCCGGTGCCGGTTGAGGTAGTCCTCCAGGCTGTCCGCAACCACCTCGGGCTGCGACAGCAGCCGTGTGAACGGCGGCAGGTGGCGGCGAAACAAGTGCTCGACCAGCGGATAGTGCGTGCAGCCGAGGATGGCGCGGTGCGGCGGCGTGCCGCCCGTCTGGGCGAGAAGGGCGGTGACACCCTGCTCGACCAAGGCGTCGAGCTCCGCTTCAGGCGCGCCGTGCTCGATGGCGCCGGCAAGCTCCGAGCAGGTCTGCTGGACCACGGTCACCTTGGGGCAGCGCTTGCGGATCTCCTCGGGGTAGGCATGCGAGGCGACCGTGCGCGTCGTGCCGAACACCGCAACCGTGTCGGTGTTGTACTTCTGCGGATACTGGGGCTCGGTCACGGCCCACGGCGTCTGCGTGGCGGCCTCCACAGTCGGCGCCACGATCCCGAGCACGTTGCGTCCCTGCCAGCCGCTGACGGGCAGCCAATGCCGCTGCAGCGTGCGCGCGGCAACGCAGGTGGCCGTGTTGCAACCGAGCAGAACCAGCGTGCAGCCGCGCCGGAAAAGAGCTTCCACCCCGTGCCGGGTCAGCGAGACGATCTCGTCGGAGGGCCGATCGCCGTAGGGGACGTGCGCGTGATCGCCGAGATAGATGAAGGGAACGCGCGGAAACCGCGCCACGAGCGCGCGAACGACCGTGAGCCCGCCGTGGCCTGAATCGAATACCCCGATCATGCCGCTGTGATGCCACCGCGAACGCCGCCGTGCAACGGCTCCGCGACGGCTATTCGGCAGCCTGCGGCGGACGGCCGGCAGCCGTGGCCTGCTGCTCCTGCACTTTCAGAGCCTCGAGCGTCGGCATTGAGACCACGTTGTAGCCGCAGTCGACGTAGTGCACCTCGCCGGTGACCGCACCCGACAAGGGCGAAAGAAGATAGAGGCCCGCGCCGCCGACCTCGTCGAGGGTAGGCGTGCGCTTCATCGGCGCGTGCTCACCCTGGAAGTTATAGATGGTGCGGGCGTCCGAAATGCCGGCGCCGGCCAGCGTGCGCATGGGACCCGCCGACAGCGCATTGACGCGGATGCCCTGGGGCCCGAAGTCGGCAGCGAGATAGCGCACGCTCGCTTCCAGCGCCGCCTTGGCGACGCCCATGACGTTGTAGGATGGCACCACGCGCTGCGAGCCGCCGTAGGTGAGCGTGAGCAGGCTGCCGCCGTTCGACATCAGCGCAGCCGCGCGCTTGGCAACCTCGGTGAAGGAGAAGCAGGAGATCACCATGGTGTTGGTGAAGTTGTCGCGCGTGGTGTCGGAGTAGCGGCCCTGCAGCTCGCGCCGGTCGGAGAACGCCAGCGCATGCACGACGAAATCCAACGTGCCCCAAGTCTTCTTGATCTCTTCGAAAGCGGCATCGACGGTGGCGAGATCGCCAACGTCGCAGTTGACGATAATCTCGGAATTGACCGACTTGGCGAGCGGAATGGCGCGACGGCCGAAGGCTTCACCCTGGTAGGTGAAGGCGAGCTTGGCACCCTGGCCCGCCAGCACGCGGGCGATGCCCCAGGCGATCGACCGGTCGTTGGCGACACCCATGATGAGGCCGCGCTTGCCGGCCATCAGGGGACCTGGTTGTGCGATATCGATGTTCGTCATCTCGGTCGTCCATCATCAGCTCCGGAGGACCCGTTCCCCCGGATGGCCGCCCCTTCCCGCCGCAAGAAGGATCGGTGTTTCTCTAGAACCTCAAAAAAGCGTCCGCACCCTCACGCGTCGTGGCGCCTGAACACAAGCGTCGCGTTCGTGCCTCCGAACCCGAAGCTGTTCGACATCACGCATTCGATGCCCGCGTCATCCTTGCGCTGCCGCAGAATGGGAACGTCCGCGAACTCGGGATCAAGCTCATCGATGTGGGCGCTTTCGCAAAGGAAACCGTTGTTCATCATGAGCAACGAGAAAATGGCCTCCTGCACGCCGACCGCGCCCAGCGAATGGCCGGTCAGTGATTTGGTGGACGAGATTGCCGGGATGCTCGTGCCGAACACCTGCCGGATGGCATCGATCTCGACCTTGTCGCCGACCGGCGTCGCCGTGCCGTGCGGATTGATGTAGTCGATGCGGCCGACGCCCTTGCCGTCGTTGCCCTGCATGGCCATGCGCATGCAGCGCATGGCCCCTTCGCCCGCGGGCGCGACCATGTCGTAGCCGTCGGAGGTGGCGCCGTAGCCGGCGACCTCGGCATAGATTTTGGCGCCGCGCGCCTTGGCGCGCTCCATGTCCTCGAGCACGAGCACGCCGGCGCCACCGGCGATGACGAAGCCGTCGCGATTCTTGTCGTACGCACGGCTCGCGCGCGCAGGCGTGCCGTTATACTTGCTCGACATCGCCCCCATGGCGTCGAACAGTACGGACAGCGTCCAGTCGAGCTCCTCGCAACCGCCGGCGAACACGACGTCCTGCTTGCCCCACTGGATCAGCTCGGCGCCGTTGCCGATGCAGTGGGCGGAGGTGGCACAGGCCGACGAGATGGAATAGTTGACGCCCTTGATCTGGAAGGCGGTGGCCAGCGTGCCGGACGGCCCCGAGCACATGCCCTTGGGCACCTCGAACGGGCCGACCTTCTTGGGGTCCTTCTCGCGCGTGACGTCGGCGGCGCGGACGATGGCGCGGGTCGACGGCCCGCCGGAGCCCATGACGATGCCCGTGCGCTCGTTGACGACGTCGGAGGGCTCCAACCCGGAATCGCGGATGGCCTGATCCATCGCCACGTAGTTCCAGCCGACACCCGCTTCCATGAAGCGGCGCGGCTTGCGCGGAACCATCGGCTCCCAGTCCAAATCCACGGCGCCGTGCACCTGACAGCGGAACCCGCGCTCGGCATAGTCTTCGGCGCGGACGATCCCGGACTTGGCCTCCCGCAAGGAGGCCGTGACTTCCTGGGTGTTGTTTCCGATCGAGGAAACGACGCCCATTCCGGTGACGGCAACCCGTCTCATGCAATCCTCACTTCGCCGTCGCCGCTCGGGTGTGCTTCGGGGCCTGCTGCATCGAAGCTGCGCATCGCGATCCTGACCGGCTTATGCCGATACGGCCTGATCGCCTGGAGCGAACAAGCCCACGCGCAGATCCGTTGCCTGGTAGATCACGGCACCATCGGCCTTCATGACCCCGTCGGCAATAGCAAGCTTGAGCTTGCGCAGAATAATGCGCTTCATGTCGACGACATACTCAATCTTCTTCACGCTCGGAACAACCATGCCGGAGAACTTGACCTCGCCGACGCCCAGCGCGCGGCCCTTGCCGGGCGCGCCGAGCCAGCCGAGGAAGAAGCCGGTGAGCTGCCAGAGGGCATCCAGACCGAGGCAGCCCGGCATGACGGGGTCGCCCTTGAAGTGGCAGGCCCAGAACCAATCGAGCGCCGGATTGCCTGCGACCTTTAGTTCCGCCACGATCTGACCCTTGCTGTGGGCGCCACCCTGCTCTGTCACAGCGGAGATGCGGTCGAACATCAACATGGGCGGGAGCGGCAGCTGCGCATTGCCCGGGCCGAACAACTCGCCGCGGCCGCAAGTCAGCAAGTCCTCGTAATTGTAGCTGTTTTGGCGCTCCGCCATGGCGCTGTTGGTCCCCATCCCGCTTGCCGGCTTGGGGGCCGGACGCCCCGCTTTCCGCATTAAGGCTGTTCCTAACACACTCGACCGCCAGCCAAAAGCCCGTCGCGCCGGGTCGGCACGGCGTTGCAGCAAGCTATTGAACGGCATATATTGATTAACGGCGATGGGCGGAAATCGTGGAGACGATTGCCGTACTACGCGGACGTGTGTAAAAGTCTACTTCGCGCGTCAACATTAAACGAGACTCGACTGACATGGCTGATGTGACTCCCGGAGAACTGCTTCGCCAGGCCGGCTTGCGGCCAACCCGCCAGCGGGTGTCGCTGGCCCGTTTGCTGTTTGAGCACGGCGACCGGCACGTGACCGCAGAGATGCTGCACGAGGAGGCCGTGAAGGCCGGACAGCGGGTGTCGCTGGCGACGGTCTACAACACCCTCCATCAGTTCAAATCGGCCGGCCTGCTGCGCGAGATCGCCATCGGCGGCCAGCGCGCCTATTTCGACACCAATACGTCGAACCACAACCACTACTTCGTCGAGGCGGACGGCCGCCTCATGGACATCCCGAGCGAAGCCGTGCGCGTCGACGGGCTGCCCGAGCCGCCGGACAACTTTAAGATTTCGCACATCGACGTGGTTGTGCGCCTGGTCGCGAAGTAGGAAACCCGCCTACTTGATGAGCTCGCTGGGGTAGGTGCCCCACAGCTTGCCTTGCTCGACATAGCCGCGAAACCCGCCGATCGATATCCGGCACCAGCTCCTGTCGCAGCCGATGATGCTGACGAGCGCCCCGGCCTCGACCCGGGCGATGGCGCTCGCGCTTGCGCTGTCGTCGTCGCGCAGCGTGGCGGACGCCGTCGACGCCTTTCCGTCCTTGACCTCCCAGGCCAGCACAATGGCCGTGCGCCG
>CADEEC010000012.1:0-36597 GCA_902826255.1 uncultured Hyphomicrobiales bacterium
GCATACTCGTCGACGAGCTCGATGCCGTGACACGTCGAGACGCTAGGGCGCTTGTCAGCGACCGGCGGCAGCTGGCGGGAGATGGGGCGGATCGGACCGTGCATTTGTTTTTTTCCTTTGTTTTTGCCTTCTGAAGTCGCACTCCGGGCTTCGGCTTCAACTGCGCTATGCAAGTAGAAACCCGGCAAGTCGTAAGCGGCAGTCGATGTCAGGTGTCGGGTTCAACCCGCGGCGCGCGGCAGCTTCGGCGGCGCCGGCGCGTCGTGCATATAGCTTTCGATGCTGCGCGCATTGAGCTGCGCGATGTCGCGACAGGCACGATGTTCGAAATGGATACGCTCGGGAACATGATTGGGTCTCTGTAACTCCCCCGAACCTAGTTTGGGGGGACGGCTCCATTATGGCGCCCCCAAGACGTTAGGTGGTTTTCAAGTTCTCGTGTTCTTGTGTTGCACGTGCTTCTGTATGTAAAGGCTACGGTGCCCCAGGTTTTGCAAGCGCCATTCCATAATATTGGTGCCGAATGCCGCCCGACTATACAAATAGTGATTACGATGAACGCAGTGATGTGCCGAATTTCATGCTCAACTCGGCAGCGGGAAGCTTAATCTATATTGTAAATAACAGTTGATGGCTGTAGACATGAAATGTAGCTTCGGCCACCTGAAATCTCCCCGCGCACCGGCACGCTCGAGGCAAGTGCACCGGGGTGGCGGTTAGTATCGGCGCACCAGGTGCGGCTGAGGCCATCAGTAGAGTTGGGTTACCGCAGCCATGACATCCAGCCCCCTAGGGGAGAGCACTATGGACCAAGCCAACAAGACTGACCTGGTCTCACTGACGGCTGGGATCATTAGTGCATACGTCAGCAACAACTCTGTCGGTGCCTCGGAACTCCCTGGAATCATTACGGATGTTCACGAGGCTCTGAGCCGGGTGTCGCAGCGGGTCGGCGGTGGTGAGCGCGAAGAATTGAAACCTGCGGTTGCGCTCAAGAAATCGGTCACACCGGACTACATCGTCTGCCTCGAGGACGGGAAGAAGTTCAAATCCCTGAAGCGGCACTTGCGCACCCACTACAACTTGTCGCCGGAAGAATACCGCGAGAAGTGGGGCCTGCCGCACGACTACCCGATGGTGGCGCCGAACTATGCCGCCGCCCGCTCCAACCTTGCCAAGCAGATGGGCCTCGGCACCCGCAAGGAAAAGTAGGCGCTAGCGCCAGAAGGTGCCGACCGCGATCAGGGCGAGGCCGGCGACGGCAAGTACCACGGCCACGACGGCCAGCACCTGCGAGATGAAGTGCCCGGCAGCCGTGCCTGCGGCTTTGGTCGCGCGGCCCGTCCAATTCGGCTGATTGCGGATCTCGTTGAACTTGTTCTCGAGTTCGGTTGGGTTCTCAGCCGTGCGCTTGCCGCGCGCCAGCGTCCAGGCCGAGTCGATGGCCGCATCCTTCAGGTCGTAACGTGCGGTGCGCCAGCGGATGACGGCGCCGAGCACGATCAGCAGCAGGCCTGACAGCACGAGCCAGCCTTGCGTGGTCATCTGTTTCATCCCGGCCGTTGGGTACAACCACGGCAGCATGCTGGCGGGGGACCGGCGTGGCAAGCCGGCTACGCGGGCAATCGGCGGGAGCGTGCTATCAGGGGCCATGCGCGCAACGGCGATTCGCATCATCGGTATCGATCCCGGGCTTCGGCGCACGGGCTGGGGCATCGTGGAATCGGACGGTGTGCGATTGACTTACGTTGCCAGCGGTCTCCTGACCTCCAACAGCGAAGAGGCTCTCGCCTATCGCCTGCGTGAGCTCTACGAGGGCTTGTGCGGGGTGCTCGCAAGCTTCAAGCCGCAAGAGGCGGCGATCGAAGAAACCTTCGTCAATAAGGACGCCCGCTCCACGCTCAAGTTGGGCCAGGCGCGCGGCATGGCCTTGCTGGCACCGGCGCAGCGCGGGTTGCGGGTGGCGGAGTACGCCCCCAACCTCGTCAAGAAGGCCGTCACAGGCACCGGCCACGCCGAGAAGCGCCAGATCCAGGCCATGATCGGCTTCCTGCTGCCGAAGGCGAGCTTCGACAGCGCCGACGAGGCGGATGCCCTGGCGATCGCCATCTGTCACGCCAGCTATCGCACGAGCCCGCAGGCCGTGGCCGCGCGCGCCGGGGCGGGCCTGTGATCGGCAAGCTCAAAGGGCTGGTGGATGCGGTCGGCGAGGGCCACGTCATCGTCGATGTCAACGGCGTCGGCTATGAGGTGCAGGCCTCTACGCGCACCTTGCGCACGCTGGCGCTTGGCCAGCAGGTGTCGCTGTCGATCGAGACGCACGTGCGCGAGGATGCCATCCGCCTGTACGGTTTCACGAGCGAACTGGAGCGCGCCTGGTTCCGCATCTTGCAGACGATCCAGGGCGTCGGCTCGAAGGTGGCGCTCGCCGTGCTGGGGACGCTGTCGCCGCAGGAGCTTGCCAATGCCATCGCCCTGCAGAACTGGGCCGCCGTCGAGCAGTCCCAGGGCGTCGGCAAGAAGCTCGCCCAGCGCATCGTCGCGGAACTAAGGGATAAGGCGCCGGCGCTATCTGTCGCTGGCCTCTCGGTTCCGCAGGCGACGAAGGCGGGCTCTGCGGCGCCAGCCAACGATGCGGTCGCGGAAGCCATATCGGCGCTCACAAATCTGGGTTATCAACCGGCGCAAGCCAGCCAGGCGGTGGCGGCGGCGCTGCAGGACCTTGGCGACGACGCAGATACGCCGCGGCTGATCCGCGCGGGCCTAAAGGAACTGGCGCGCTAGACACCGGCCTGCCGCAAACGGGCCTATACCCGTCGGCGACCCAGAACACGTCGAGCACATGCAGATTTACCTGCCCATTGCGGAGCTTTCGCTCAACGTCTTCCTGCTTCTCAGCATGGGCTTTGCCATCGGCTTCCTGTCAGGGATGTTCGGCATCGGCGGCGGGTTCATCCTTACGCCGATGCTCATTTTCCTTGGGGTGCCGCCGGCCGTTGCGGTCGGCACGGGGGCCAGTCAGGTGGTGGCCGCATCCGTCTCGAGCGCGACCGGCCATTGGCGGCGCAACAACGTCGACCTGCAGATGGGGGCGGTGCTCATCATCGGTGGGTTCGCGGGCGCTGCGATCGGTGTGCAGCTGCTCGGGTATTTGAGGGCGCTCGGCCAACTCGAGCTGATCGTGACGCTGGCCTACGTCGTCCTGCTCGGCGTGGTGGGCGGGCTGATGCTGGTGGAAAGCCTGCGCGCCATGCGGGCCTCTCCGACCAAGGCCGGCGCCTACAGCCGCCGCGGCGGCCAACACACGTGGATCGAAGGGTTGCCGCTCAAGCGGCGGTTCCGTCACTCGCGCATCTACGCCAGCATCATTCCGTTCATCGCCATAGGCGCCGTGATCGGCCTGCTGACCGGCATCATGGGTGTCGGCGGCGGCTTCCTGCTGGTGCCGGCGCTGATCTACCTGCTGCGCATCCCGACGCGGCTGGTGATCGGCACCTCGACCTTCCAGATCGTGTGCGTCGCGGCCTTTGCGACGATCCTGCAGGCCGCACTCAATCAAACCATCGACCTTGCGCTCGCTGTGCCGCTCATGGCCGGCAGCGTGATCGGTGCCCAGTTCGGAGTGGGCTATTCGGACCGCTTCAAGGCGGAGCAGTTGCGGGCTTTGCTCGCGCTGATCGTGGTCGCCGTCGCGATCCGCATGGCGTTTGGCCTTGTGATCCCGCCGACAGATATTTTCAGCTTCGAGGATTTGAACTGAGGCGCGCTCGCCTGGCGTTGCAGATTGCGGCTCGCGGCAAGCTCCAGCCGATATATGCGGAGCAGGGCACTGTGCCTCGCAAGGTCGTAGGTCCAGTGCCCTGCGATCCCGCGGCAGCGCTCGGCGCGCAGGGCCCGCGCGAGCTTTGCGATGATGAGCTGTCGCCCGACCAGGCTTTCATCCGCAATCTCATGCGGCCACAGCGGCAGTACCCGGGGTAGCTCCGCCTGCCTGTCATAGATGTGTGATGCGTGCTGTTTGCCCTTTGCCTGGGCGGATCGTCGTGTCTGGTAGCTGTTGGGCATTGATGCTCCGATGTCTGAGACGAAGCATCTCACGCGCTCGAGGGGGCGGGGATAGCGATCACGCGGGTGCCGGTGCGGATCGCGGTGCGCTTATCCCCGCGGTTCACCACTCCGATAGGGTGTGCTGGCAAAAGGCAGCCTGCTGATGGAATGTCTCCCGGCTGCCGCATGCAACGTCGACGTCAACAGTGATGGATGATCTCGATGTCTGTCAGCGCGCATGCAAGCCATGGCCGCCTCGCGCGGCCCTTCATCGCCCTCCGGCATTTCCCCAACGATCAACACCTGCGGCGCTTGCTGGAGCAGGCGGTGGCACCCGCCTTCGATGTGGGACGGTCCGAGCTTTGGACCGACACGCGCGGCGGGCCGGTCGCGGCGCTTGCCCGGCAGGCTGCCATGTACCTTGCGCATGTGCGCGGCGGCTTGTCTTACACGGAAACCGGCAGGCTGTTCGCACGCGACCGCACTACGGTCGCGCATGCGTGCTGCGTGATCGAGGACCGCAGGGACAATGCCGTGTTCGACCGGACCATCGATCTCCTCGAAGGCGCGCTCTCCATGGGCCAGCCGGCCCAATGGTGAAAGCGAAACGCCGCAAGCGCGCGGCCCTCGGCGCGGAAATTCTGGCTCTGCTTGCGGTGCTTGCCCGCAAGGATGCCTATGCCAGCCTGCCGGGGGCGACGGCGTCCGGTCAGGACATGCTTGCCGTATTTGTCGCGCGTCGCGGCAAAGAGGCACCTGTTGCCCAAGCCCGGCGTGCCGTCGTCGCTCAGGCGCTGCGCGACGGGCTGGTCGAGGCCGACGCCACGGCAGAGCGCCTCCGCATCGCCGATGCGGGCGTGCAGCTCCTCCGCACGGCCAAGCGCAAGGCGGCCAAGGCCAGCCGTGCAACGGCTGCTGCCATCGCCCGGGGCCGTGACGCGCGCGATGAGGGGCCGCTCGCCTGGCTGCGCCGGCGCAAGAACAGGTACGGCGAGCCCTTCATGTCGGAGGCGCAGATCAGTGCGGCCGAACGGCTGGCCCACGATCACTGGCGCGGCGGCATGTCTCCGCGCGTGACGGCAAACTGGTCGGCTCTGGCTCCGCGCGATCGCACACCACGCGCTACGCCCGGGTTCGGCGTCGAGATGAGCGACGCGATGCTGTCGGCACGGCAGCGCCTGTTCGCGGCGCTCGATGCCGTCGGACCCGAGCTCGGGTCCATCGTGGTGGAGGTGTGCTGCAATGGATGCGGCCTGGAGACGATCGAGGCGGTGGCCGGCTGGCCACCGCGCACGGCCCGGGTCGTGCTGGGGCTGGCGCTGACCAAACTTGCCCGGCACTACGGCCTGCTGCCGCCTGAACGCCCGGCGGCCCAGCGGCTGAGGCGCTGGGGGGACGAAAGCTACCGGCCGACGCTGGCAGCGTGGAGCTAGCCGCCGGCAGCCGCCTCCGCGTCCCTGCGGATGCGCTCGACCATGGAGAAGAAGCCGTTGGAGCGCTGCGGTGTCAGGTGCTCGGAAAGGCCGAGCTCGGCAAACAGCGCGCGCGCATCGCCTTTCAAAATCTCGCCGGGTGCCCTGTCGTTGAACAGCGCGAACAGCACGGCGATCAACCCGCGCACGATGTGGGCATCGCTGTCGCCCTGGAAATGCAGGGTCGGTGCGCCGCCTGCAGCTTCGCGCTTCATGTCGCTCGACAGCCAGACCTGGCTGGCGCAGCCGCGCACCTTGTTGGCCTCCGTGCGCAGGGCGTCGGGCAGCGGCGGCAGCTCGCGCCCGAGCTCGATCAGGTACCGGTAGCGGTCCTCCCAGTCATCGAGCATGGCAAAGTCGGCGCGGATGTTCTCGATCGTCATGCGGGCTGCCAGGGTGGTGCGCACGGCGGCGCTGAAGACCGCCACCTGATGGTGCGATCCCACCTACCCATATGGTCCCCGGGGCCCCCAACGCAAGCGGCGAGGCCCGCGTTTTGCCTCAGGTGCCGGCCGTGTCCGAGAGCGGGCCACGCCAGGCGGGCTGCAGATCGGCGGCCGACAGCGTGCCACGCGTGCCGACGGGGTCGCTCAGGCTGGCCTTCTGCCGCAGCGGGGGCGTTGACGGCTCCGGCTCGTTGCTGCGCGCACCCGAGGTGATCAGGTCGCCCAGCAGCCGAACGCCGAACTCGGCCTTCTTGAGGAAGCTCGCCCACGCCTGGGCGCCCAGCTCGCAGGTGCGCGCGTTGCGGTCGCAGAACGTGCTCGCACGCTCCACCGCCGACACCGCGGTGTTGTAGACCCTGGCCTGCTGCTGCTGATCCGTCGGCAGCAGCATGACGATGACGCCAAGCCAGAATGCCAGTCTGATGAAGAACATGACCGATACCCTGTTCGTGCCGCGTGTTTCTTTCCCACGGCTGCACTAGCCCTAACGCATAAAGCTGTAGATCGCGCAAAGCGGGTGGGCGCGATGCATCTCAAAATTGCTTCGAATTTTATGGAAGCGGATCACGTCTCGGAAACGTGGGCACTTTCCTGGCGCCACATTCGTGCAGACGGGCTCCAGGGCTAACAACTCCTTAAGACGCCGTTGCCGATAATGGGCCCGATCCAGGCCCCGATTAAGCACACGAGGATCAGATGACACCGCGGCTGGCCCGCATCGCATTCGCCGGTTTTGCCGTGCTCGCGGGCGCCGTGACCTACAACGCGCTCTATCGCCAGGATTCGGCGCCGGTCCGGGCGGTAGTGCCGGACGAAGCAGTGAAACCTCCCTCTGCGCGAAAGGACCGTGCTGACAAAGCGCCGGCCGCCAAAACCAAGCCGCAACCCGATCCTGCCAAGCGCAGCGCGGTGCCGGCGGCGAAGGCCGGTGACGTTGCCGCTGCACCGCCGGAGAAGGTGAGCCCGGATACCGTGAAGGCCATACAACGCGAGCTGCGGCAGCGGGGCTTCGGCGCGTTAGAGGCTGACGGCACGGTGAAGCCGGTGACGCGCGCGGCCATCATGGCCTTCGAGGACGCCAATCGCCTTCCCCTGAAGGGCGAGGTCAGCGAGGAGCTGCTGAAGTACCTGCTGTTCGGCGTCCCGCCGACGGCCCAATCGGGTGCCGGGGAGGTGCGCTCGCCGCACGCGGAGGCGCTCGTCAAGCAAGTGCAAAGGCAACTCGCGGAGCGCGGCTATCGCGCCGGCACCGCCGATGGCCGCCTTACGCCGGCAACGGCCGCCGCCATCCGCCAATTCGAGGTGGACGAAGGCTTGCCGCCCAAAGGCCGCATCTCGGCGGAGGTGGTTGCCCGCCTGCACGCCCGTGTGCCTGGGCCAATGGTCAACGCCGGCCGCTGACGCCGCCTGCAAGGGCTTGTTCCGCCATATCGCGTGCTTAGAGTGACCGCATGCGTGTCAAAGCTGAACTGTGGGTGCAGGGATACATCAGGCGCTGCCAGCACGAAGGCGCGGCGGCGATGCTCATCCGGCGCGGCGACGCGGACGCCGGCGCAATCTACATCAAGGTGCGCAGCGCCGGCGGCATGGCCCTTCTGTTCGGCCCTGCGCCGGCGGGGCTCGATGAGATGCGCGAGGATCGCCGCTGGCAGCCCTGCCTTCCCGATGCGGAAGTGAAAGAGACCGACGCCGATGCGTATCTCGCCCGCCAGATCTCGTTCGATCCCGACATCTGGATCGTCGAGGTCGAGAATTCAGGCGGCCGGCACTTCCTCGACGATTGGCTGAGCACGTCGGCGCAGTAACCTCTGTGGCCGCGGAACCCGTAGTGCAGCTGCACGGCGGAAGATTAAGACTCTGTTAACCGTGCCGGCGTTGAATTTAACGATTCGCTAAGGACCGTATGCGTTGCGCTGTGAATTCTGGGGGACCGTCGGCCAAGCTCGTGCATGGCTGCCGGATCGGGGGAATAGATGGCACACATACTCGAGTTCCGTTCGAGCATGCCGAAGACTGAGCCGGACGCCGTGCGGGCTGGAGGCGCAGAGATCATCATCTTTCCCGGTGTGCGCCGCGAGCGTCACGAGGAACAGCCGATGAAGCAGCGCCGGCGAGAGCGGGGACGCACCAAGCGCGACAGGCTCGAGCTTCCGGATTGAGACTATCCGACTTTGCTGCCGGCTTCGCGCCGCAGAACGGGCTGCGCTGTCACGCCCCGATGAAGTCCAGCGGATAGGCAATCCAGCCTGCTCGCGCCTCGCGGCGCAGCCAGATGTGCGCGACCCGCTGGTCGAGGTTCACCACCACGCGGGCAATCGTGTTGCTGTTGAAGATGCTGAACTCGCGCCCGTGCGCGGTGTTGCCGTTGACGGCCGTCGCCTCGGCAAGTGACATGCTGCCCTTGACCAGGGTGCAGGCGGATTTGTAGCGCCGGAAGGTGGTGTCGCCGTCGTCGGCCTGATCGAGGCCGCCGAGCTCGCCGGACAGGTAGTGATTGGCGTGCGAGAAGGGCAGCTCGGGCCGCCACATGACCTGCCGTTCCGCGGTGCATTCGATGTCGAAGACGCGGCCGCCGGTGCCGACCAGCAGATGATTGTAGCCGGCCGATCGCGGCAGCGTGCGCAATGTCGCAAAGCTTTGCTCCGGATCGGCGGTCTCCGACAGCCAGCGCGCGATCACGTTGCGGGGGATGCCGACGCGTCCGTCGCTGTGATGCAGGCTGTTGATGGCCTGTACGTAGCCGTGCGCGTTGATGCTGATGGCGCTGCCGCCGAGCGGCGTGTTGAAGTAGTGGATCTCCAGCGTGGTAAGGCCGCCAATCGTCTTGCGCAGCACGCCGATCTCTTCTTCTGAGTCCTCGTCCCAGTCCTCGTTGTGCGAGACGAGGTTGCCGCCGTTGGTGACGAAGGTGGTGCATTTCTCCGCGGCCATCTCGTCGAGCTCGTCCTCGCACATGACGACCCAGACGTCGGCAAGCGACAGGCCGGCGGCGCTGGCATAGGCCTCCAACTCGACCACATATTGCGGCAGATGCTGCTGCGTGACGGCGATCTGCTGCTTGGCGATGGCGAGCTTACGGTTCCAGTTTCCCTCGCGCCGCACGTAGGCAATGCTCTCGCGCATGTGCTCGCCGTTCAGGCGGCCGAGCTGCGTGCCGAGATCGGCGGCGCTCTTGGCGTCAACGGTTTGATAGGCCCGATGGGTCATGCGCTGGCTTCTACGAGATTGTGCGGCGACGCAAAGTGATATGCCTGATCAAGATTAAACCGGGATTGACCGGGTCGCCTCAGCCTTTGACCTGCGTGCAGCCCGAGCGCTTCAGCTGGGCCTCGGTCTCGGCTTGCCAGGCGATGCCCTTGAGCGGCGCGCGCACCACGATCAGCCCTTCCACGGTCGGCGAGACCACCTGCGAGTCCGTGGGACCCGCAATCTTTGGCGAGCGCCCATGCTCCGTAGGGCTCCGCGGCACGATCGTGAAGGAGACCTCGTCGCGGCGAAGGAGTTGGCGCGGCATGACGTAGAAGTTGTCGCCCTGCGGGGTGTGCATCGACAACACCCAGCCCGTGTCAGCAATCAAGGCCGTCACGTTGACCGGGCCAGCCGTCAGGTCGAAGCGGCACATCGCATACATGGCGTCCGGCGGCACGTACGGCAGGATTTGCTTGCCCGGCGCTACCGGTGGCACCACCACCATCGCGTTCTCGGGCAGTGTCGCACGCAGCTTGGCAAAGGCGTTGCCAGAGCCGAGCACCGGGGCGGCAAACGTGGCTAGGATGTGAATGATGCCGCCGGCCAGCAAGCCGCCGACGACAGTGCGCCACCCCACATCGCTGACCCAGCGCGGCGGTTTCGGCGGCCATTGTTGCGCGGAGGTGGCGGTCATCTGCACCTCTCGCGCTTGATCTCGGGGAGCGAGCGCATGATGCCCTCGTCGTGGATGGTCGCGGCGGTGGCGGCATCCTGCACCGTGAGGACGAGCACGATGCGGCTGGCGCGGCCGCTGGGGAGCCAGTTGCCGGGCCGTGCATCGCGCGCCACGGAAATCACCGTGCGGCCGTCCGGCTGGCGCGCAGCGCTGGAGCTGCTGAAGGCGTAGCGCTCAGCGGGGTTGGAGATCAGACGACCCTGGCCATCGAACACGGCGAGGTTCCACCAGGCCGGAGCCATGTCCGGGAGCTGCAGCGTGTAGTCGCAAGAGGAGGTGAGGCGGGAGCCGGTGCTGTCGAGCTTGGCCCGGAAGGCGACCTCGAGCGTGGTCGAGAGCGGCAGCAATCCGTTCCTGAAGACATGCGCGCGCGTGTAGGGATCAGCTTCCGGCCGACCGGCCGACGTCCAGGCGGTCCAGGGGCCGAACGAGCGGGTGGAGAGGGGTGAGCCCGCCTCGATCATGTACCAAGCCGTGGCAAGGCCGCCGCCAAAGGCGAGCGCCAGGAAAACCATCACGTTGACGATGAGGTTGGCGAGCAGCTTCACGGGGCCACGACCGGACTAGCGCTCATTGGGAGGTGCGCTGCGGCGTCTCGGGACGCTCCGCGCGCCGCCCTGTCTTCGACGGGGCCTTCTTGGGGTCGGTGGTGTCCGGTGCTGCCGCCGGCGGTGTGTCCTTGGAAGGTGCATCGGACTTCGCCGGCACCGCGGCCTGGCCGCCGGCTGCGCGGCGCATGGTTTCGGCAAGTTTCTGCAAGGTCTCGCGCGTCTGGTCCGGCATCACCGTCGAGCGCTTCTGCGTCGCCTGCACGATCTGCGCTTGCGCGAGGCCGGGGTCCGTCCGCTTCAGCTCGGCCAGTCGCTGTTGTTCAGCAACCAGTGCTGGATGTGGCGTCAGGCCGGGAATGGTGGGGATGTTCTTGCTGGTATGCGCGACGGACATGAACGCGTGCCACGCCGTCGTCGGCAGCGTGCCGCCGGTCACGCCATTGCCGTTGAGCCACATCGGCCGGAAGTCGTCGTGGCCGACCCAGACCCCGGTAACCAGGGCACCCGTGAAGCCCACGAACCACGCGTCGCGCCAGCTCGAGCTGGTGCCGGTCTTGCCAGCGGAGTGCGTGAAGTCGAGGATCGCGCGCCGGCCGGTGCCCTCGGTCACGACGGCCTGCAACATTTGGTTCATCTGCTCGGCGACGCGCGTTTCGATCACGCGCGGCGCTTCCGGCTCGTCGCGCTCGCGCGAGTAGACGAGCTCGCCCTTCGAGTTGAAGAGCTCGAGCACAGCGTAAGGGCGGGCGAGCTTGCCCCCGTTGGCGAAGGTCGCGTAGGCCGCGGTATGCTCCAGCAGCGTGATGCCGGTATCGCCGAGCGCCATCGAGCACGTGCGCTTGACGCCGTTGACGCCGAGCCTTCGCGTCATCTCCAGCACCTTGTCGCGTCCGACCTTGAACGACAGGTCGGCGGCGGTGGTGTTGAGGGAGGTCTTGAAGGCGTCGGTCACCGTAAGCGCGCGGCCCGAGCCGCCGCTCCCGGTGTAGTTGCGCGGGGACCAGTTGCCGCAACTGCCCGAGGCGTCGCGCACGATGGATCGCGGCGTGTACCCGTTCTCCAGCGCCGTCGCGTAGACGTAGATCTTGAAGGAGGAGCCCGGCTGCCGGCGCGCGCTGGTAGCGCGGTTGAACTGGCTCTCGCCGTAGTCGATGCCGCCGACGATGGCGCGTACGGCTCCGTCGGGGTCCATGGCGACCATGGCGCCGGAGAACGGCGCGCCGCGGCGTGCCTGCGTGGTGTTGAGGGTGGTGACTATGGCCTCCTGCGCCGCGCGCTGCATGGCGAGATCGACGGTCACGCGGGCCGTCAGCACATAGTGACCGCGACCCTCGGCAACGCGTTGCACCTCCTCGAACGCCCAGTCGAGGAACCAGTCCGGGCTCTGCGACTGCTGCGGCTCGATCACGCGGGCAGGGTTGAGCCGGGCGGCGTGCACCTGCCCCGCGCTCATGTAGCCGGCCTCCACCAGGTTGTTCAGGACCTCGTTGGTGCGGGCGCGCGATGCCGGCAGGTTGATGTGCGGTGCATAGCGCGAGGGCGCCTTGAACAAGCCGCCCAGCAGCGCGGACTCGGCGAGGTTGAGATCGCGCACGGACTTGGCGAAGTAGAACTGCGACGCCGCCTCCACCCCGAAGGCGCCGCCGCCGAGGTAGGCGCGGTCGAGGTACATCTTGAGGATCTGGTACTTGTCGAAACGCGCCTCGAGCAGGAGGGCGAGGAAGGCCTCCTTGATCTTTCGCGTCATCGAGCGCTCGAACGAGAGGAACAGGTTCTTGGCGAGCTGCTGGGTGATGGACGAGCCGCCCTGCACGACGTCGTTGGCGCGCGCGTTCTCGAACATGGCGCGCGCGGTGCCGAACACGTCGATGCCGAAATGCTCGAAGAAGCGGCGGTCCTCTGTGGCGAGCGTGGCCTTGATCAGGGTGTCGGGAATGTCTTCGAGGTCAACCGCATCGCTGTGAAGAATGCCGCGCTGGCCGATCTCGGTGCCGTTGCGGTCGATGAACTTCACGGAGTAGCGGCCGGTGTTGATCTTGTTCTCGTCGAACTCCATCAGCGCCGGGATGGCAATGATGTAGAGGACCGCGAAGCCACCGACGGCGAGTGTGATGCCCTCGGAGACGAGCTCGTTGAGGCCGCGTTTCCAGCCCGACAGGCGGAAGCGCGCAAAAAAGCTCGAGACCGCGTTGTAGCGGTCCTTGGTGACGTCCCAGCTGTTCGCGAAGGCGGAGTCGATGCGCGAATCCAGGCCCATCCAGTCGATGAGCCGCTTACGGCCGCCGTTCTTGAAGAACCAGTCGAGCACGTCCGAAGCCCTTGCGTTGGAGCGCCCCGCGGATGGCGCCGAGAATCGCGGAAGGGAACCCTATTACTAGCACCGGCCGAAGCGGTGGACGACGAATCCTTTGGCTCCTGATGCGCCGTGGCTACGGCGAGGCCCGCCTACCTGTTGGTCAGCTTCAGCTCGATGCGCCGGTTGCGGCGCATCACGTCGTCGCTCGTGCCCTCCTCCAGTGGCTGGAACTCACCATAGCCCGCGGCGACCAGCCGTCTGGGGGGGACGCCGCGGCTGATCAGGAATTTGACGACGCTGGTGGCGCGCGCGCTGGACAGCTCCCAGTTGGAGGGAAACTGCGCACTGGCGATGCGGCGGATATCCGTGTGCCCGTCAACCTGCAGCACCCAGTCGATCTCCGGCGGGATCGATTTCTCGAGCTCGACGATGGCTGTGGCGAGCTGATCGAGGGCGGCGAGGCCCTCCACGGTCATGGTGGCCTGGCCGGAAGGAAACAGCACCTCGGACTCGAACACGAAGCGATCGCCCACCACCCTGATATCTTTGCGATCGCGCAGGAGCTCGCGCAGGCGGCCGAAGAAATCGGAACGGTAGCGCTGAAGCTCCTGCACCTGCTTCGCCAGCACGATGTTGAGCCGCGCACCCAGGTCGGAGATGCGCGCCTGGCTTTCCTTGTCCTTGGCCTCCCAAGCGCTGATGGCCTCCTGAAGAGCTGCCATCTGCCGCCTGAGCTGAAGCAGCTGCTGATTGAGAAGATCAACCTTGGCCTGCGCCTCTGAGGAAAGGTTGGCCTTGTCAGCAAGCTCCTTGGAAAGGGATGCGATGCGCGCATCCTTGTCGCCCCCCGCGCCGGCCAGTCCGCTCAAGCGCTCGTTCTCGCTTTTCAGGGAGGCGAAGTTGGTCTGCAATGCGGCCAGCTCGTCCTGCAGGGTCTTGCCCTGTCCCTTCTCGAGGCTCAGCAGGTTAGTGAGCTCGGCGATCTGCCGCTGCAGGCGCCGCAGGACGTTATCTTTGCCGGAGGACTCCTGGCTCACGTAGAACTGCGCGACCATGAAGATCGACAGCAGGAAAGTGACGACCAGCAGCAGCGTGGACAGAACGTCCACGTAGCCCGGCCAGAAGTGCTCGTGGCTGGAGTTGGATCTGCGGGACCGGGAAAGTGCCATCGATCAGCTCTTGCGGGGAACGCTGGACGCCAGCTCCTTGAGCACGCTTGCGACCTGGGAGTGCTGTGCCGCCTGCTCGTCGACCCATTCGCGCACCACCTTCTGCTCCGCGCGCATCTGTTTCACGAGCTGGTCGACGCCCTTGGCAAGATCCCGCACCGCTTCCTCGGCGGGCGGCCCTCCGCCTCCGCCCCCGGCGGCTGACGACGACTGAATTCCTCCGATGCGCTCGTTGAGGTCCAGAACCGCACGATGCATGTCGTGAATGGCCGCATAGAGCTGGCGGCTGGCGTAATCGCTCGACTGGCCGCCGGCCGGTGCCAGCTCGGTGATGCCCGAGAGCCATTCCTCGAGCTGATTGTAGAAGCGGCCGTGCGCGTGGCTGGCCTGCAGTTCCAGGAAGCCCAGCACGAGAGAGCCGCCGAGACCCAATAGTGAGGACGAGAAGGCTGTGCCCATGCCGCGCAGTGGTGCGGCCAGGCCGGATTTGAGCTCGTCGAACACGGTCACGCTGTCGGAGGCGCGCGTGTCGATGGCGCTGATCGTGCGGCCGACCGAGGTGATGGTGTCGAGCAGGCCCCAGAAGGTGCCGAGCAGGCCCAGGAACACCAGAAGGCCCACAAGGTAGCGGCCAGTGTCGCGGGCTTCGTCCAGGCGGCCGCCGATGGAATCCATGATCGAGCGCATGGAGGTGGCGGACAGCGACAGGGAGCCGGTCCGGTCCCTCAGCATGGTCGCCATGGGTGACAGCAGCACCGGTCGATGGGAGATGGCGAGGCCCGGGTCTGCGATCCGGAAGGCGTTCACCCAGCGGATCTCGGGATACAGGCGCAGAACCTGGGAGAAGGCGTAGCAGATGCCCGCAAACAGCACGAAGCAAATGAGAAAATTGAGCCCAGGGTTGGTCAGTATGGCCTCCAGCAGCTGCTTGTGGAGGACCGCGACCAGCAGGCCGACGAGCACCAGGAAGACGAACATGCGCCAGAGGTAGACGCCGGGGCTCAAAAGCGACCTTGCCGCCACCGGACGTGACCGATCCGGTGCTCTCCCACGTGCCATACCGTACTCCCAGGCCTGTCTCAGGCCAGCTTAGCGAAAGACCGTGGCATCAGAAACCGGCAACTTTCCGGCGTTCACGGCCCGTCCGATGCTGCCGGAGGCGCAGCCGGGGCGACCGAAGCGAGCAAATCCAGCAGCGCCCGGTGCACTGTCGCGTTGCCTGCTGCGATTGAACCGGCTTCAACATCGAATTTCTCTCCGTCGGCACCGGAAACGTGGCCGCCGGCTTCGCGGATCAGCAACGAGCCCGCGGCGACGTCCCATGCGCCGAGGTTGCGTTCGAAGTGCGCATCGAGCCGTCCCGACGCGACCCAGGACAGATCGGTGGCGGCGGAGCCGGAGCGGCGGATGCCGGCCACCTGCGGCATCAGCGAGCGGCATTCCGTCAGGAAACGCACATGTTCCGTCGGTCGTCCCCGGTGGGGGATGCCTGTGCCGATGACGCAATCGGACAGCGACTTGCGCGCGGCCACCCGCAGCCTGCGATTGTTCATGAACGCGCCCTGGCCCTTCTCGGCGGTGTAGAGCTCGTCGGAGATCGGATTGTAGGTCAGCGCGGCGACCATCTCGCCGTCCCGCTCCAGCCCAATGGCGATGCAGAACAAGGGGATGCCGTGCATGAAGTTGGTCGTCCCATCGAGCGGGTCGACGATCCAGCGATGCGTCTTGTCGGCGCCCTCCACCGAGCCGCGCTCCTCCATCAGGAAACCATAGCCGGGCCGGGCCCGAGACAGCTCCCGGTAGACGGTTTCCTCGGAACGATGGTCGGCGCTGGTGGCGAAGTTGGCAGGGCCCTTGACCGACACCTGCAGCTGCTCGACCTCGCCGAAGTCGCGGGCAAGCCCGCGTCCGGCCTTCCGGGCGGCGCCGATCATGATGTTCATCAGGGCAGAAGCGGGCATTGCTTAGCTCATGCTTGTATGGAGGGGACGGCTGGTGGGGTGCCTGGGCGCCCGGTTCCTCCCCTCGCATTAGATCGAAGTCGGGCCGGGCGAAAGGCGAAAAGCGCCGGGCCAGCGCCCAAATGCCGCGATATGGCGCCAACGCAGGCGTTTGTGGGAATCATCCCACAAACCAGTGCACATGATTTGTGGTTGTCGTCCCAATCCGTCCGTCGCTAGGCTCCCCGGCAAATCAACCAACGCGGCACCGGGAGAAACGCGATGCAGGAGGCTGTCGGCCTATTGGACAGCATTTCCGAGTTCTGCCGCCGCGCCAACATGGCCGAATCCACCTTCGGCCGGCGCGCGGTGAATGACGGGAAGTTCGTAGCCCGGCTGCGCGACGGCGCGCGCATCACGCCCGAGACGCTGGAACGGGTCAGCGAGTTTCTCATCACGCAGGGGGTGACGGCGCCGTCCTCGCCGCCCGAGCTGATGAGACTGATGCGCGTGACCCCGGCGGCCGGCGCGAGTGCCGTGGCACCGATGCCCGCCAAAGATGCCCCCTCGCGCAACTTCCGCTTCTTCGACAATCGCCAGAAGTATCTGCTGTTCGTCAACACGTGCAGCGAGAAGGAGACGATCGCGCAGCGCGTCGGGCTCGAGCTGCAGCACCTGCACCCCTCGCCGCCGGCGCTGCGCGTGTTCGATGCCGGCATGGGCGACGGCACCGTGCTCACACGCGTGATGCGCGAGATGCACCGGCGTTTCCCGACGCTGCCGTTCTACGTGGTGGGCAAGGAGATCAGCCTTGAGGACACGCGCCTCAGCCTGGAGAAGATGGCGGACCGCTTCTACGAGCACCCCGCCACCGTGCTGGTCGTCACCAACATGTACTATACCGAGGCGCCGTGGCTGACGCCCAAGGCGCTGTCGGCAGCGACCTCTCTGGTGTGGCACGAGGTGGCGCTGTCGGGCTCCACGGCCGCCGAGTTCTCCGACCAGATCACGGCGCTCGAACCTCTGCTCGGTAAGGTCTGGCAGGCCAAGCACAGTGCCAAGACCGGCAATCCGATCTACGAGCGGCCCGTCGCCCTCGTCATCTATCGCGATGATTTCCGCTTCCTGATGCATGACGTCATCCCGCAACAGGGACGCGCTCGCGCCGACTACGATCTCGTCATTGCCTCGCAGCCCTACCGTGCGCGGATTCCCGTGGAGCTGAAGGCGTCGCGGGTCATCGCCCCGCTGACGCGCGGCTTGCGGCCCGGCGGGCGCCTGCTCGGCATCCACTCCTTCGGCCATGATCCGGCGCTGGAGATCGTGCGCAAGGTGTGGCCGGAGGAGAACCCATTCACCACGTCACGGCACGACATCCTGCGCACCGTGCGTGCCGAGCTCGGCCGCGAGGCGCGTCACTACAACTTCAACGCCTACGCGGACCAGCGGGCGGTGTTCCGCTACGACATGCACACGCTGCCGACGGAGATCGCCGATTCCATCGGCACGTCGACGCTGTTTGCTGCGTGGAATGCGGCCGTCTACGTCGCGCAGATCGACGACGAGCGACTGGCCGACGTGGTGGGTACGCGCAAATACCTCGATGCGACCCGCGAAGTGCTGCAGGCGCACGGGCAGCTCTGGTTCCTCGACGAATCCTACGTGATCTCACGCAAGAGAGGGTGACGCCATGCCGACAGCCTCCGCAACGATACCCGACACCGCATCTGGCGCCGTAGCGCCCGAGATCGCCGCGGCCGCTTCCGAGCTGGTGGCGTGCGGCTCCCTGGAGATGGGTGCGGATGCGCCTGGCGATGCCGCGCGCATCGCCGAGCTGCTGCCGGCCGGCACGCCGGTCTACGTGAACCATCTGCCGAAGCATGACATCTCCTACACGCTGAGAGCGCTCATCGCGCTGCGCGAAGCTAACCTGGAGCCGGTGCCGCATGTCGCCGTGCGCAGGGTCGCCTCGCGCGAGGAGGTCAAGGGCTTCCTCGAGAAGGCCGCGCGCGTTGCCGGCGTGTCGAAGATCCTGCTGCTGGGCGGCGACATCGCGGCTCCGGCAGGGCCCTACCAGCAGGCGGCGGACCTGCTGCAGGAGGATTTCATCGGTGAATGCGGACTGAGCCAGGTCGGGCTGGCGGGTTATCCGGAGGGCCATCCTCGCATTGCCACAGATGCGCTGAACGCGGCGCTGGAACAGAAGCTGTCACTGGCGCGCGAGCGCGGTCTGTCGCCCCATGTCGTGACGCAGTTCTCGTTCGCGCCCAACCGCATCGTCGAGTTCTGCGCCGACCTTGCGCGCCGCGCCCCGGGCGTGCCGGTCTATGTGGGGCTTGCCGGCCCGACGAGCCCGGTCTCGCTGTTGCGCTATGCGCAGCGGTGCGGGGTCAGCGCGTCCCTGCGGGCGCTGCAGGCCGAGGGCATGCGCGCCGTGCGGCTCATCACGCACGTTGATCCGACAGACCAGCTTCTCATGCTTGCGCGCCACGCGCGTACGGGCAGCGCGAGCAACGTCGTCGGCGTGCATTTGTTCTCGTTCGGCGGGGTGGCGCGCACCGTGGCGTGGATGAACGAGCGCATCACCATTCGCACCGCCTAGTCGTCCACCGTTAGGGCGCGTACGGCGTTCTGTTGGCGGCTCATTCCGATTGCGATCATGAGAATTTCGAGCTGGGGCTTAGCCATACAGCGGCGATGCCCTATCGTTTGTCATACGCGCACGAGTCGCCAGATGGCCGCGCCGGCGAACCGGCCGAAGCCATTGTTGCAGGAGATGCATTTCATGACGTCGTTGCTTGCCCGCGCCGTTCTCATCGTCAGCGCGCTGCTCTTGTCGATTGTCTCGGGTGATACCGCCCTCGCGCAGGATCGCCACGACCGGCGCATGTACATCGTCAATGAGTCCAACAGTACGGTTGTCTATTTCCATGCGACCAACAAGGGCGTGAAGAACTGGGGGCGGGACTTGCTCGGTCAGGGGGTCATCCGGCCCGGACAGCGTTGGCTCTTCAATTTCAATGATGGGACAGGTTATTGCACGTTCGACTTCCGCGCCGTGCTCGAAAACGGCCGTGCGGTCGAGCGCTATGGCATCAACGCCTGTCGTGAAGTCAGCTGGCACGTGCGCTGAGCGCGCACACTTCTATAGAAGCGGCTACTCCACGCCCAGCATCAGCTTGTCGCGCCATTGCTCGGCGGCCGCCTGTGCCTTGGCGCGATCGGCGCGCGACAGCGAAGTCAGCATCTTGTCGAGGACCTCGTCCTCGATGCCGCCGGCCCGGGCGATGAAGTTCCACTTGGCGGCTTCGACGAGGTTCTTCTCCACGCCGGCGCCGTGTGCGTAGCAGCGCGCCAGCCGGTTCTGGGCGGTGGCCGCGCCCTTCTCGGCCGCGCGCCGGAAGAACTCGGCGCCCCTCTTCACGTCGGGCGGCACGCCGTGACCGCGGAAGAGGATCAGGGCGTAGTCGATCTGGGCTTCGGTGTGCCCCTTCTCGGCGGCCTTGGCGATCCACTTGGCCGCCTCGAACGCGTTGTGGTCGGTGCCCTGGCCGGTGGCATACATGGTGCCGAGGTCATACTGGGCGGTCGTCACGCCCTGTTCGGCTGCAAAGCGCATGTGCATGAAGGCGCGGTGAGGGTTCTGCGGCTTGCCATCGCCGGCGACGAACAACAGCGCCAGATTATAGTTTGCGAGTGCGTGCCGCCTGGCGGCAGCCGCTTCCAGGAAGCGGGCAGCTTCAGTGCGGTCCTTCTCGATGCCTTCGCCCTCGGCAAGCATGAGGCCGTAGGCGAACATGGCCTCCGGATCGCCAAGCTCGGCGCCGCGTGAGTACCACTGCGCCGCCAGCGGCAGGTTCTTGGAGGTGCCGAGACCTTCCGCGTAGATGCGCGCCACGAGCGTGTGGGCTGTCGGCTCGCCGCGCTCGGCGCCCTTCACGCCGAGCTCGAGCGCGGTGAGGTATTGGCCCTGATCGAAGGCTTCGTAGGCGGCGTCGTCGCCAGCGGGCGCAGCCGCCTTGGCGTGCGAGCTGCCCTTCGCCGGCGGGGCGGAAGGAGCTGGCGCCTGCCTGCCGTCGGTATCCGGCACGGTCTTGATCATTTTCATGGGCGCCTTGGCGGGCGCTTTCTTCTTGTCGATGGGCGCCCCCGGTCCGTCGACGCGGCTCGCCCACGAGCTGGTTTCGGCGACGGCTGCCGTGCCGAGCAATGCCACCGCAAGGGAGGCAGCGAGAAACGCGCGGGGAGCGGTCATGCACACTCCTGTTCGCTGGCGACGGATTGCAGCGCGGTGGCGATGCCGGCGATCCGGCTGCGGACGTCGCCTGCGGCAAATCCCGCATGCAGCGTGACGGCGACGAAATCGGCGCCGCTGCGGGCGAGCGCCTCGGCTTCCTCTGCGGTCTCGACGTCGAAGGCCACGCACGGCACCTGGAAGATTTCGGCCCACCACGCGACAAGCTCGTCGCGGCGGTGAAGTCCCTTGTCCTTGTCCTTCAGGTGGGCAGGAGCGCCAAATGCCACGTAGTCGGCGCCGGCTTCGGCGATCGTCATCGCGTCGTGGCGGGAGACGCCCGGATCGACGCCGACGATCTTCTGGTCGCCGAGCGCCGCTCGCGCGGCCTGGTAGGCGGCGAGGTTGCCAGCGCTTGCTCCGAGGTGGACACCATCCGCACCGGTGGCGCGCACGAGCGCCGGCTCGCCGGCGACGAGCGCGGCTATCCCAGACTTGCGGGCGAGTTCGACGAGAGGTTTAGCAGCCGCCGCATCGAGGGCGCGGCCCTCGGCTGCGCGGATCAGGACGGTGGCGATGCCGGCCGCATCGAGAGCAGCCGTGAGCCGCGCCGCAGCGCCGTCTCCGGTCTCGATCACCAGGTAGAGCTCGCACCCTGCTTGGTCCTGCGGCACCTGCAATCCTCAAATAGGCTTCGGTTTTCCGTGCAGGCTATCAGTCTCCAATGGGGCGAAAAAGCGACTGAACGATCCCTTGTCACGTCGTGATTTCGGGTATGCTGAAGGGCGGTGCAGACTTGCCCCCAATTTTACACCACCCGAAGCATATGGAGGGAACAGGCCATGTCCGGAGCGGCTTCCGCAGGCGACCTCGACGACCTCTCTCAGCTCAACCGCGATTACATCAATTCCGTTCAGACCATGGACGTGAAGCGTTTCGATGAGATCCTGAGCGGCGACTTCGTTTGCTCGAACCCGGACGGCTCGCGTGTCGATCGCGCCGGCTTCCTGCAGCAGACGGCGAAGCCCATCGCCATCCGCGACCTGCAAGCCCGCGACGTCGATATCCGCCTCATGGGTGACTTCGCCATCATCCACGCGCGCACGACCTACACGCTTCCCGACGGCAAGTCCGGCCAAGGCCGCTACACCGACATATGGGCCAAGAGCAACGGCGGCAACTGGCTGTGCGTTGCAGCGCACGTCACGCGCTGCTGATCCGACTGGAGCCAGCAAGCCATGGCGATCAAGCTCTACGACAGTGCTTTCAGCCCGTTTGCGCGCAAGGTGCGGATGGTTCTGGAGCACAAGGGACTGGCGTTCGAGGCGGTGGACGGCCTGCTCAGGTCCAACCACGCTGCGCTCAAGGCGGTGAACGGGCGCGTCGAGGTACCGGTGCTGACCGATGGCGACATCACCGTCGTCAACTCCGCCGACATTGTCGCCTATCTCGACTTCCGCTATCCCGAAAAACCTGTCTATCCCGCTGACCCTGCCGCTCGCGTCGCAGCGCGCGCGTGGGAGCGCACGGCCGACACGCTCGTCGACGCCGTGCTCGTGAATCTTTCCTATTGGAAGCTGCTCGATCGCGACGACACCATGCCTGCCGGCCTCCTGGATAAGGCGCGGGCAGATATGGCGGTCGTCTACACGGCGCTCGAACGTTCGCTGGGCGACCGTGAGTTCGTGTGCGGGGCCTTGTCGATTGCCGACATCGCGCTGTTCCCTCACCTCACCGCCACGCGCGCCATGCAGGTGGAGTTCGCCAAGGACGTACACCCGAACCTGGGTCGTTGGTTCGCCGGCATGCGCAAGCTGCCGATCTGCATCGACGACCAGCGCCGCGCCCGCGACTACATCGCCGCCATCAAGGACCACGACCTGGAGAAGAAACGCATCTTCTGGCGTGGCGACCGCATCGAATGGATGCTCGCCCACGGCTTCCACGATTGGTTCTTCAAGGAGATCGCCGAAGGCCGCGTCCTCTGGCCCGGCCCGTCCGTGCCGTAGCCATCGTCCGGCACTTGTTGCAGGGATCCAGCGCTCAACGAACGCGGGCGCAAGCGGATAAACGGATCCCGGGGACAAGCCCCGGGATGACAACTAAGCCGCCTTCTCCTGCTTCTCGTCCCACTTTCCGAGGGTGGCGACGCCATTCATCTTGGCGCGGTGCGAGAACGCGCGCTGACCCGCCGCTACGTTCTCCGACTTCCCGCCCCACGCTTTCAGCGCGGCGGCCTGCAGGGCGCGGCCGTAGGAGAACGACAGCTTCCAGGGCAGCGGGCCAAGTGCGTTCATGTAGTGCAGGTGGGCGGTGGCATCCTCGTCGGACTGGCCGCCCGAAAGGAAGGCGATGCCCGGCACCGCCGTCGGCACGCAGCGCTTGAGGACTTTCACGGTGCGTTCGGCCACTTCCTCGCGGCTCGCCTGCTTCGGCGATTTCTTGCCGGCGATCACCATGTTGGGCTTCAGGATCGTCTTCTCCAGCGGCACGTTGGCGTAGTAGAGCTGCTGGTAGACCTCCTTCAAAATCCACTCCGTCACCATCTCGCACGCATCGATGTCGTGGCCGCCGTCCATCAGCAGCTCCGGCTCCACGATCGGCACGATGCCGCCCTCCACGCACAGGGCTGCGTAGCGCGCGAGCGCGTGCGCATTCGCGTTGATCGCCGCATAGCTCGGTGTGCCGGGGCCGGTGATATCGTACACCGCGCGCCACTTCGCGAACTTGGCGCCGAGGCCCGCGTACTCCTTGATCCGGTCCGCCAAGCCGTCGAGGCCTTCGGTGATGGTCTCGCCCTTGCTGAAGGGGAGCGGCTTGGTGCCCTTGTCGACCTTGATGCCGGGCAGCGAGCCGGAAGCCTCGATCAGCTTGGTCAGCGGCGTGCCGTCCTTGGCCTTCTGGCGAATGGTCTCATCGAACAGGATCACGCCGGAGACATGGTTCTTCATGGCGTCCGTGGAGCGGAACAGCATCTCGCGATAGTCGCGGCGGTTGTCCTCGGTGTTCTCGGTCTTGATGCTGTCGAAGCGCTTCTTGATGGTGCCGGTGCTCTCGTCGGCGGCGAGGATGCCCTTGCCGGGGGCCACCATGGCCGCGGCCACCTGCTCCAAAGTCATCGCTTTCGTCATTTATCTGATCTCCCGCCACGCGCGTTTTCTGAGGGCTGTTGGCCCATGGCATAGCGCGGAAGCCGCGCGGTTGCCAACGGGTTCTGCCCGCCGGAAAAGCTGCCCTTCCGCGGTTGTTCTGTGTTGGAGGTTAACGGGTGGGGACGATACGGGTTCCCGCCCTTACCTCGGTGCAGGGCTGCCGGACCCAGGCGCCGTCATGTGGCGCGCACCCCGAACTGGCGCCGGACCCCGTTCGGGGCATCGGGCCTGCGGCCGAACGCCCTGCCCGAAGGCACGGACGCCAACGTGGCGTGCTGCACCGCAGCCTGATTGCGGGTTATCGCTTCGCGCAGCGCATCCTCGCCCCATGCGGCGGTGTCTGCGGTTGCCGTTTGCGGAGGTGCACGATGGAACAGGCGCAGGACCTGCGGCAGCAGCGCAAGCGCGACCATCAGCAGGCCGCCGACGAGCATCATCAACTGAAAAGACGCGGAGCCGAGGTTGGGCCGCGCGCGCACATCGTCTGGCTTTGCCGGATCGTAGACGGCGTCGAATACGCTTCCCGGGGCCAGGCCGCGCGTTCCGACTTTGCCTTCATACACGCTTGCCAAGCGCGAGCTGCCGTCGCTCAGCGTGTAGCGCACTTTGGCGTAGTCCAGCTTGTGCACGCGCACCTTGCTGGTGCCGGCCCATTTCTGGAATGCATAGGCGCCATTGCAGTCCATGTCCTCCTTGCGCCGGCTTTCGCCCTTGGGCTGGAATTCCGCCTGGCAATTTGCGAAGCGCTCGATGAGTACAGCGGAGGTGCCGACGCCGTTGAGGCTGTGCGCGGCGGCCGAATACATCGACCACGCGCCGGCGGCCGCAACGATGACGCCAAGCCCGCCGAGGAAGAAGCGCCCGCGCAGGATGAGTCCGCCTATCCAAGCGGATAGAAAGTTCGCCAGGAAGTTCATGATCGCCGCGCGCCCCGTGTTGTTGGCGGCAGCGTGGCGATGAAACCTTGCCAACGAATTAGGGCACGGCGGGCGCCGGGCGATAGTCTGCCTGTTGCCTGCTGACCCGTAACCGGGCGTCCCAAGCTGCGACAAGGGCGGCTAGCGCATCATCTGGTCAGGCAGCCAGGTGATCGTCTCAGGCCATGCCAGGAAGATCGCGATGGCGATGAAATCGGCGATCACGAACGGCAGCGCGCCGCGGAATACGGTTGCGAGCGGGATGTCGGGACGCACGGCCGCTACAACAAAGCAGTTGAGCCCGATCGGCGGCGTGAGCAGACAGACGCCCGCCATCTTGACCACGATGATGCCGAACCAGATCGGGTCGTAGCCGAGCTTGATGACGGCGGGATAGACCACCGGCAGCGTCAGCAGCATCATGCCGATGGCATCCATGAAGCAGCCGAGCACGAGGTAGACACCGAGGATGCCGATCATGATCACCGTCGGCGGCACGTTCAGCGAGAGCACCCACTCGGAGAAATGCTCGGGCAGGCTGACGAAGCCGAGGAAGCGCACGAAGATCAGGATTCCCCAGATGATGGCGAAGATCATCACGGTGAGCTTGGCCGTCTCCAGCAGGGCGTCGTTGAAGGTCTTCCATTTCATGCCCTTGGTGAGGGCCAAAACCCAGACGACGAAGGCCCCGAGCGCGCCGGCCTCCGTTGGCGTTGCCCAGCCGTAGTACATGGCCGAGAAGATGATAACGATGACAGCGAGCACCGGGATCGTGCCCGGCACGGAGCGCCAGCGCTCGCCCCAGGTGAAGCCCTTGATCGGCTGACCGACATCGGGCTTCCACACGCTCCACACGACGATGATGAGCGTGTAGCAGAGCGCCGAGATCAGTCCCGGCAGAAAGCCGGCGATGATGAGCTTGCCGATCGAGGCTTCGACGATGATGGCGTACACCACCATCACGACCGACGGCGGGATCAGGGCATCGAGCGTGCCGCCCGCGGAGACGACACCGGCGGCGAGACGCTTCGCATAGCCTGCCTTCAGCATCTCCGGCACGGCAACGCGTGCAAAAACGGCGGCAGCCGCGGTGGACGCGCCCGACACGGCCGAGAACGCGGCAACCGCAAACACCGTCGCCACCGCCAGGCCGCCGGGCATCCAGCCCATCCATTTCTTGGCGGCATCGAACAGCGCCTGCGTGATGCCGGCGTGATAGGCAAGGTAGCCGATCAGGATGAACAGCGGCAGCACGGACAGCGTGTAGTTCACGGACTTGGAATGCGGGATGGTGCCGACGATGCCGGCGCCGGCGTGCCAGCCGATGATCGAAATGACGCCGACGAGGCCGACGAGCGCCGCAGCGAGGTAGACGCGCACACCGGCGAACACGAGCACGATCAGGGCTGCGCAACCGATGAGACCGATGGTGTCCTTGCCGAGGCCCATGCGTCAGGCTCTCCTGCCGGCGTCGCGATCGACATCCACGCCCACCGTTTCCGCGTCGCGGATGGCCTGTTCCTCGACATCGATGATTTCCGGAACGGCGGCCGGCTCGCGGGTGGGATCGGCCAGCAGCCGGACATAACCCCAGAAGCTGATCAGCAGGCGCAGGAACAGGAGGCCGAGCGCGACGGACACGATCATCTTGGACGGCCACAGCAGGAGCTGGGCATCGATGGTCGTGTCGCCCGAGTGATAGGCGCGCATGGCGTGCGTGTAGCTGTAGTAGGTGAGCACCGCGACGATCACGAGCCCGATGACGACGCCCAACAGCTCGAAGGCCCACAGCCAGCGGCCCTTCAGGAACGAGACGAACAGCTCCATGCGGATGTGGCCGCCGAGCCGCTCGGTGTAGGCGAGGCCCAGGAACACCAGTGCCGACATCATGATCTCGACGATGTCGATGTAGCCGAAGATCGGCGCGTTGAAGAGCTTGCGGCCGAAGATGTGGACGACGCCCAGGAGCATCAGCGCAAAGATGCCATAGCCCGATATCAGCGCCGTCAGCTTCTCGAGCGCATACATCGCCCGATCGACAGCACCCAGCGCGCCGGTGCCATGCCGAACGTCGCTTGCGCCGCTCATGGCATGATCCCGCTGGGTGTATGCCGGGACCGCATGTCAGCCTCCATCAGGGCCGGGCTGCTCTGCGGGGTCAGGTCTTCTTCAGATGCTTGGCCTGCGCCTTCTCGATTTCCTTCAGCAAGGTGTCGAGCACGTTCTGGGCATCGAAGCGGCCCTTGTTGTCGGCGACCCACTTCTCCCAGACCGGCCGGCCGACGGTGTCCTCGAATTTCTTCAGGTCGGCCTCGGTGAATACGATCTCGGTCAGCTTGGAGCGGAACAGCGGCTCGTTCACCTTGTCGATATCGACGTAGGCCTTGATCAAGTGCGCGTAGGCCGGTTCCTTCGCCTCGTCGAGGAGCTTCTTGTATTGCGCCGGCAGCTTGGCGAGCGCGTCCTTGTTGAAGACGCTGGCGCACTCGCTGGTGCCGGGCGACATGTTGGAGGTGAACCACGTCGCCACTGTGTGGATCTGGTAGGCGGCATGCGCGTAAGTGTAGGGGAATGACACCGCGTCCACCGTGCCGCGCTCGATGGCGGTGTAGACCTCGGTGGCGGGAACCGTCGACAGCACGGCGCCGAGGCGCTTCATGGCGTCGCCGACGCCGCCGCCGGCACGCACGCGCAAGTTCTTCCAATCGTCGATGGACTTGGGCGCTTTGCCTTTGCCCAGGAACTCGTACTGCGGCAGCAGGCCGGACATGTAGGCGACCGCGTTCCACTGATCGAGATCGGCGATGAAAGCTGGATGCTTCATCATCGCCTCACGCACGTCCTTGGAGACGTTCCAGTCGGCAAGCTGGAGGAACGGCAGCGTGAACACCATCCACGCCGGCACCTTGCCGGGATGATAGAAGTTGCAGAAGTCGGCCGACTCGAAGGCGCCGAGCTTGATGCCGTCGAGGTTCTCCTTGTCCTTCGAGAGCGCCTCACCGTAGTGAATCTTGATGGTGAACTGGCCGCCGCTCTTCTCCTTGACGATCTCGGCGACCTTCTCGATGCCGGCCGTGAATGCGCGGGCCTTGCCCCAGGTCGAGTGGTTCCACTCCACCTTCGGTCCGCTCACCGTCTGCGCGTTGGCTGAAAGTGGCATCGCAACGGCAATAGCTGCCGTCAGCGCGGACAGCGCCCTAATCCTCATAGCGTTCCTCCATGTCACGCGCTCTTTGCCGGCGCGGACTTTTCTGATTTAGCCGGCCGAGTGTTGCAAATCGCAGGAACGAACACAACGCCGTTGTCCGCCGATACCGGTTTGTCCTGCGACGAGGCCAAGTAAACCCACTGTTTACCGAACGTCATGCGGCAGAGCATAGTGGCCCGCATTGGATGACCAGGGGCTTGGGGGAGAGTGGATATGTTGGCGTTTCTTGCCGCAAAGCGATTGTCGCTGACTGTTGGCGTGGCTTTGGGTTTCGCCGTGGCCATGGCGATCGGCACGGCCGGGACGGCGGCTGCGCAGGGGGCCGTTCGCATTGTTGCGCTCGGCGCGAGCAACACCTACGGCAAGGGCGTGTCGCGCGCTCAGGCCTATCCCGCCCAGCTGCAGGCCCTGCTGAAGCAGCGCGGGGTCAGTGCGGTTGTCACCAACGCCGGTATCAACGGCGACACGACGGGCGGCATGCTTGCGCGCCTGTCCACGGCCGTGCCTGCGGGAACGAAGCTTGTCATCCTGCAGCCCGGCGGCAACGATCGCCGCGCCGGCAGCGAAGGCGCGCGCGCGAGCAACATCGCCAGCATCCGCAGTCAGCTCTCGGCGCGTGGCGTCACGGTGGTGATGATGGAGAACAGCGCGCTGCAGTCCGTGCCGCGCGGCGAGCGCGCCGCCGACGGGATCCACTTCACGCCGCGCGGCTATGCCATCCTGGCGCAGAACGTGCTGCCGCAAGTGTTGGCGGCGATCGGCAAGTAGCGGTCTTTCTCTATGTGCTCAGCGCGCGCACAGCGGCGGCGCTGCTGCGCGCATGCGCTTGTTACATTGCTCCACACTTCGTGATGCGAGCTGCCAAGGTGCTGACACTGTTCGCGAACAGGGTGCGCGCACACAAGCAGTGAGGCCAACTCCTGGAGTTCAGTCATGAGTATCGAACGCGACCTCAAGCTCGCGCAGGCAGAGAGCCGCATTGAGCAGGCAGAGCGGAATATCCGGCAGGTGGAGTCCCTGGTTCCGCAGCTGACTGCCCAAGGCTATTCGACGTCGGAGCTTGAAAGTCATCTCGGTCTGATGACGGAAGCGCTGTTTCACCTGAAGGAGCAGCGCAGGCTGATCCGATCGAGCTACCATTGATCGGGGGAGGGCGTGGCGGGCGCTTCGGCGTCCGCTACGCCGAACTGGCGCTGAGCTTCAACTCAAGCAGGACGATCATCGAATCCGGGGTGTTGTTACCCCGTGCCACACGCCCGACCTCTTCCTTGAGCGGCTGCAGCACGATGTTGCTCACGCGGCTTCCGACCAGCGGCGGCGCGGCGCCTTTAGGTGAGGCATCGACCGAATACGACTGCTGAAGCCTGCCAGGCGGAAGCGCGTCGCGCGGGGTGCCGGTGGGCGCCCTTACCTCCAGGAGGATGGCGCCGCCTGCGAACAGAGCATCAGCTTTGCCAACGCCTTGAACGGTGCCGACATACGTCTCCGTTGGTGCGTCTCCGTTCGGCAGGAACCGGCATAATACCTCGCGACCCTGGGCGACCGGGTTGGCGCCGCCCGACTTGCTTTCAGCGCCCAAGCTGCAGGACAGCGTGCCCATAACGGCCATGGTGGCTGTAGGGGCGATCGTGGTCTCGCGGGCCAGCGCGGCACCGCAGACGGCACCGATCGCTAGCATGCCTCCCGCGATCAGGACGGTCTTGGACTGAGCTGTAAGGCGTTGATGTCCCATGCCGAAGCAACGGCGGCAGGGACCGCTGGTTCCAACGGGCGGGTCAGATGTGATCGGCTACGCGGCCATGCCCGTCTCAACGAGGCGGGCAAAATAGGAAATGCCGTAGGGCAGCACCTCGTCGTTGAAGTTGAAGCCCGGTGTGTGCAGCCCCGCGCTTGGGCCGTTGCCGATCAGGATGTAGGCGCCGGGACGTTCCTTCAGCATGTGGGCGAAGTCCTCGGCGCCCATCGCCGGCGCCAGGTCGTCGCGCACGTTGTTGGCACCCGCGATCTCGCGCGCGACGCGCGTTGCCAGCGTTGTCTTGTCAGGATCATTCATGGTGACGGGAACGAAGCGCTCGTAGCGAACCGAGGCGGTGGCGCCGAACGCTTCGGCCGTGGATCTGGCGAGGTGTCCGAGGCGCTGCTCGGCCGCATCGCGCACGCGCTCGTCCAGCGTGCGCACGGTGCCGGTCAGGGTCGCGTGCTCGGGGATGATGTTGAAGGCATCGCCGGCGTGCACCATGCAGGTGGAGACCACGACCGCGTCGAGCGGGTTGGTGTTGCGCGAGGCGATCGTCTGCAGCGCCATGATGGTCTGCGCGGCGACGATGACGGGATCGATGCTGGTGTGCGGCGCCATCGCGTGCGCGCCCTTGCCGGCGATCTCGATGGTGAAGCGATCCGCCGCCGCGAGCAGCGGCCCCGGGCGGATGCCGAAGGAGCCGACCGGCGTTCCGGGCCAGATGTGCATGCCGAAGAACTCCTGGATGCCGAAACGCTCCAGCAGCTTGTCGGCGAGCATGGCGGCGCCACCGGTCAGACCTTCCTCATTGGGCTGGAAGACCACGCACACGGTGCCGTCGAAGTTGCGCGTCTCGCACAGGTACTTGGCGGCGCCGAGCAGCATGGTGGTATGCCCGTCATGGCCGCAGGCGTGCATCTTGCCGGGCGTTTTGGAGACATAGGGCACGCCGGTTGCTTCGACGATCGGCAGCGCGTCCATGTCGGCGCGCAGGCCCATGACCCGGCCCGACTGGTTTCGGCGGCCCTTGATGACGCCGACCACGCCGGTCTTGCCGATGCCGGTCACGACCTCGTCGCAGCCGAACTCCCGGAGCTTCTCCGCCACGATGCCGGCGGTGCGATGCACGTCGAAGCCGAGCTCGGGATGCGCATGCAAGTCTTGCCGCCAGCCGGCAACCTCCTCCTGCATGCCGGCGATACGGTTGATGACGGGCATGGGCGAGCCTCGCTGAAAACGGCAGGGATCGAAGCGTTAACGCCTCGCAACCATCGGCGACGGCCATGTTCGTACCCTGACAGTTCCGACAGGTGATGGCGGCCGACCTCGGATGTTAGCGTCTGGTCACGGTCGAACAACTCAATTCCAAGTCACGGAGCCGAGTTTCATGTTTCAGCAGCGCGCATCGGAGCGGCATGCGGTGGTCATTGCGGGCAAGATCATGTGGCCCGATCTGACGGAATTCCTCGGCTGCGTCATCCAGGACGTCTCCGACGGCGGCGCGCGCGTCGCTGTCCAAGAGGCCGTGGACCTGCCGGACAGGATTTACCTGTGGCAGGAGCAGACCGGAACGATCATCGAATGCGACGTGCGCTGGCGCAAGCCGGGCATGGCGGGGCTGAAGTTTGCCGACGCCAACGCGCCGGCCGTGCGGACACTGACACGCATCTGCACTCCGGCCTCGCAACGCGTGCTGCCGCTTCATCCTCCGCGGCGCAGCGTGATGGTGCCGTCGCCGGCAGCGGCAACGCGCTATCTGGCCGAGGCCTGCTGACGCAGCGACGAACTACACGCGCCGCTGCCGCGGCATCTCCACCGGCAGGAACTCGACGCCCGACTGCTGGACGGGCTGCGGATAGAGTTTCATGAGGTCGAGGACGACGGAGGGCATGTTGACCTTGACCGGCAGGCCGAGCGCGGCCGCCTCCGTCGCCGTGAGCGCGTAGTCGTGGGTCCAGTGGCCGCCGGCGAGCTTGTCGGCAAGGGCTTCGGCTGTCGCTTGATCAAGCCGCGGCGTCAACAACTCGACGGCGCCCCGCTTCACCTGCGCCAGCGCCTTTTCGCTGACATCGGCCAGCACCAAGGTGAGGTCGAACACCTCGTTGATCGGCTTCATGTCGCGGGCCTTGACGATGCTGGCGGCAGGAAAACCGGCGATCTGCGGGTCGATGGGACCGAGGACCGAGAATTCGCCGAGGGCGATCTCGTCTGCGGCCAAGGCAATCAAGGTTCCGCCCGACATGGCATACACCGGGACGTAGACCGTGACCTTGGCGGGATGCGCCTCGACCGCCCGCGCGATCTGCATGGCCGCCAGCACCAAACCGCCGGGCGTGTGCAGGATCAGGTCGATCGGCATGTCGCGCGGCGTTTCCTTGATGGCGGCGATGATGGTCTGCGCGTCCTCCAGGTCGATGTGCCGGGACACCGAGAAGCCGAACAGGCTGCGCTTCTCCTGGCGGTGGATCATGGTGATGACGCGCGAGCTGTGTGCGCTTTCGACGGCGCGGATAGCCTGCGCGCGACGCACCGCAAACCATCGGCCCATGAGCAAGGGCTGCAGCGCGATGAGGGCGAAGGCAATCAGAAGCAGCGTCGAGAAATCGAGGCTCATGGCATCCTCACAGGGGTGGCGTCTTGTTGTAGCGCGGTCTGTGGGTGACCGTCATCGCCAGAGTACGACTGGACCGGTGCCGTTTCCGACAGGTTTCTTATGGTCAAGCCCATGCTACGTCCACGAGCATGGAGCACGCACCCCAGTCCTTTCTCCGTTCTGCCAGACCGCACAAGCAGCGCGCCTTCCGCCGTCAGCCGGTGACGGTCGCCGCGCGCCTGTTCACGTGCGACATGTCCACGGCAGTTGATTGTGTGGTGCGCGATATCTCTCCGGGCGGGGCGCTGGTGATGGTTGCCAATACCGCGTCGGTGCCGGATCGCCTGTATCTCTGGCAGGAGGACGCCGGCGTCATGGTGCCATGCGAGCTGAGCTGGCGGCGGCACGACGTGGTCGGCCTCAAGTTCCTCGGCAGTGACAAGGAGAAGGTGCAGGCGCTCGTGGCGCGTTGCCTGCCGGAGCCGCCGAAGGTCATCTCGTTCGGTGCGCGCAAGCCGGCCTGAGCGACCGAGGGCGGGTGGCTATGGCCTTGCGGACGTTGGGCGGTATTGTGCCGTCGAACGTGGAGATGCCATGCAGCACGCCGCTACCGACCCAGACGGGCCGCGCGCGCCCTCGATCCTGGGAGCGCACAGTCTTCGTGAGATAGAAGCAGAGCCGCTGGAGCACTGGCTGCCGGCGTCATCGATGTATGGGCTTCTGCAGCACGCGGCCGCGCGATATGGCGACCGGCCGGCGCTCACCTATTTGCCGAGCGGCGACGTGCATGCGGCGCCGGAGGTCACGAGCTACACGCAGCTGCTCGCCAACGTGACGCGGGCGGCAAACCTGTTTCATGCGCTCGGCGTCGGGCCTGACGACTCCGTCGCCCTGATGGCGCCCAACATGCCGGAGACGCACTTCGCCCTGTGGGGCGCAGAGGCGGTGGCGCGGGCGTGTCCCATCAATATCCTGCTCGATGCCGGGCATGCTGCGGAGCTGATGCGGGCGGCGCACGCGAAGGTGCTGGTGGTGCTGGGGCCGGATGCAGACTTGCCCGTCTGGTCGCGCGTGCAAGCCCTCAAGAAGGAAAGCGGCGTCACGCACGTGTTGGCGATCGGCGCACCGGCGGAAGGCGGGCAAGGTATCGCGGACTTTCGCGCCGCGCTGCTGCGACAGCCGGCGGACAGACTTAGCTGCAATCGCGTGCTCGATCGCGACACGCCGGCGGCGCTGTTCCACACCGGCGGCACGACGGGGACGCCGAAGCTGGCGCAGCACACGCACGGCAACCAGCTGCACACGTCGTGGTGCGCGGGGCTGTTCTACGATCTCGGCCCGCAGGACGTGATGCTGAACGGCTTTCCGCTGTTCCACGTCGCCGGCGCCTTCGTGTATGGGTCGGCGTGCTTCGCCGTCGGTGCCAACCAGGTGCTGCCGACGCGGCTCGGCATGCGCAACGCGGATTTCATCCGCAACGTCTGGCGCTTCGTGGAGAAGCACCGCATCAGTGTCATCGGCGGCGTGCCGACGGTGCTGGCGGGCCTGATGAAGACGACGGCCGGGGATGCCGACATCAATGCGTGGCGCCTGATGCTGACGGGCGGGTCGCCGCTGCCGACCGAGCTTGCGGCCGCGTTCGAGGCTCAGTTCCGCCGCCCGGTGCGCAACATCTTCGGCATGACGGAGAGTGCGGGGCTGGTCACCATCGAGCCGGCGCTGGCGCCGCGGGTTGCCGGATCGACGGGCATGCGGCTGCCCTACAGCACCATCAAGGCGGTGCCGGTCGAGGCGTCGGGCGTGGACGTAGGCAAGTCCTGCGCGCCTGGCGAAACCGGCGTCCTCGTGCTGTCGGGACCGCATGTGGGACCTGGCTACACGGATCCTGCGCGCAATGCCGGAACGTTTGTCGACGGCTGGCTGGTCTCGGGGGACCTGGGCCATGTCGATGCCGAGGGGCGCGTGTTCGTCACCGGGCGCGCGAAGGACGTCATCATCCGCGGCGCGCACAACATCGATCCGGTCGTCATAGAGGAGGCGGTGAGCCAGCACCCGGCGGTGGAGATGTGTGCCGCCATCGGCCAGCCGGACAGCTACGCGGGCGAGCTGCCGGTTGCCTACGTGACGCTGAAGGCCGGCGCATCGGCGACGGCGGAGGACATCATGGCGTTCGCCAATCCCCGCATTGCCGATCCGCCGGCACGTGTGAAGCGCATCGAGATCGTGGATGCCATGCCGCTCACGGCCATCGGCAAGATCTACAAGCCCAAGCTTCGGCAACGGGCAACCGCGTGGGCGTTCGGCGAGGCCCTTGCTCCGTTGGGAGGACGGCTCAAGCTGCGCGGCATCGACAACAACGGTGCGGTGGCGATGGCGATTGCCGTGCCCCGGCGTGATGCGGCGCTGGAGCAGGCCATCCGGACGGCGCTGCGCGACTTCGCTGTTCCTTATACGATCGTCGCGGGGGAAGAAGAGGAAGGGACACCGGCATGAGCAAGACTTTCGACCAGCTCGCCATCGGCGACACCGCATCAGTCACGCGCACGATTGCAGCGCGCGATATCGACCTCTATGCCGAGCTGACGGACGACTACAATCCGGTGCACATGGACGAGGCCTACGCGAAGACGACCGTGTTCGGCGGGCGCATCGCGCACGGGACCATTACGCTGGGGCTGATTGCGCCGGTGATCGGCATGAAGCTGCCCGGGCAGGGCAGCGTGCTGCTCGAGATCACATCGAAGTTCTTCAAGCCGGTGAAGATCGGCGACACGATCACCGCGTCGGCGACGGTGTCCGGGAAGGACGCGGAGCGCCGGAATATTTCCATGACGCTGCGCTTCGTCAACCAGAAGGGCGAGGAGGTTGCGCTGGGGGAGGCGCGGGTGAAGCCGCCCAAGGCGCCGATGGGCTAGCTGGGGTCGTTGAAACGGATCCCCATCAGGTCGGCCTTGCGCCACATGACGGTTGCGGGGCGCCGCTTGCCGCTTGCGGCCTCCACGAACTCGAACCGGTCGGGAATGGCGACCGAGGTCGGCACCTGCAGACGCGCGCCGGTCTCCGACAGGTTGCGGATCGTGCAGTCGATCACGTGGGAGGCGTCGGCGCAGGCGATTTTTCCGGCCTTCAGCACGCGCTGCCGCACGGCCCGGCGCTTGTTGTTGTCCTCCATGCGGGGAGAACGTGAACTTGGCCGTCGGAGTTCCCAAGCGGCGCTAGGATGATGCGCGGGAGATGCGGTAATCTCAGGCAACAAGAACGATCAGAGGGATCGCGGGTGGAAACGTTTGACTACGTGATTGTCGGCGCCGGATCGGCGGGCAGCGTGCTGGCCAACCGGCTGAGCGAGGACCCTGATACCTCCGTTCTCGTGCTGGAAGCGGGCCCGCGCGACTGGCACCCGTTCATCCATATTCCGGCCGGCTTCATCAAGACCTACTCGGATCCGCGCGTGAACTGGCTCTACAAGATGGAGCCGAGCGAATGGACCGGCGGCAGGCGCATCGCGGCCCCGCGCGGCAAGACGCTCGGCGGGTCGAGCTCCATCAACGGCCACATCTACAACCGCGGCCAGCGCATGGACTTCGATACCTGGGCGCAGATGGGCAACCGCGGCTGGGGTTATGCCGACGTGCTTCCCTATTTCCGCCGCATGGAGCGGCGGCTCGGCGAGGGTGATGAAACATTCCGCGGGCGCGACGGCAACCTGACCGTATCCGACACCGATTGGCGGCATCCCCTGTGCGACGCCTTCATCGAGGGCGCCACCACGCTCGGCATCCCGCGCAACCCCGATTACAACGGCGTCATCCAGGAAGGCGTGGCCTACGCCCAGCGCACGATCGAGAGGGGCCGGCGCGTGAGTGCGGCGCGTGCGTTCCTCAAACCGGCGATGCGGCGGCCGAATCTCGATGTCGTGACGCATGCGCACACCACCGAGATCGTGCTGGAGGGCAAGCGCGCAGTCGGCATCCGCTATCGCAATGGCGGGCGCAACGGCGAACTCAAAGAGGCGCGCGCGCGGCGCGAGGTGATCCTGTGTGCCGGGTCCTACAACTCGCCGCAGCTGATGCAGCTGTCCGGCATCGGCCCGCCGGAGCTGCTGGCCTCGCTCGGCATCCCGGTGAAGCATGCGCTGGCGGGCGTGGGCGAGAACCTGCGCGACCACTACGCGCCGCGCTTCTGTGCACGCGTGAAGAACATCGAGACCATCAACGAGATGGTGCGCGGGATGCGGCTCGCCGGACAGGTCGCCAAGTGGATGTTCCTGCGCAAGGGCGTGCTGTCGGTGAGCCCGACGCACGTCTATTGCTTCTGGCGCTCGGAGCCCGATGTCGCCAATTCCGACCTGCAGCTCACGTTCACGCCGGCGAGCTACATGGAGGGCGTGCAGGGGCAGCTCGAGCGTGAGCCCGGCATGACGGTGGCGTCCTGGCAGCAGCGCCCCGCGAGCAAAGGATACGTGCGCGCCAAGTCGTCCGACCCGTTCGAGGCACCGATCATCCAGCCGAATTATCTGGTGGAGGAGAGCGACCGGCGCGTGCTGCTCGCCGGCATGAAGCTGGCGCGGCGGCTGCTGCGGACTAAGCCGCTGGAGCCCTATTTCGACTACGAGGATTTCCCGGGCGACAAGGTGCAGTCGGACGACGAGCTGCTGGGCGCGGCCAAGGAGCGCGGCACCACCACGTTCCATCCTTCGGGCACGTGCCGCATGGGGCCGGCGACCGATCCGCTGGCGGTGGTCGACGATCAGCTGCGCGTGCGCGGGCTGGAGGGGTTGCGCGTCATCGACGCCTCCATCATGCCCACCATGCTGTCGGCCAACTTGAATGCGGCGACGCTGATGCTGGCCGACAAGGCGTCCGACCTGCTGCGCGGCCGGGCGCCGCCGGAGCCGATCGTGGTGGCG
>CADEEC010000012.1:36697-38502 GCA_902826255.1 uncultured Hyphomicrobiales bacterium
CCCGAGGATGACATCTCAGAGGCGCTTAACGCCCCACCTCGTAGGGGCCGCCGCGGTCGATGGCGCGCTGGTAGGCGGGGCGGGCGCGCAGGCGCTCGTCGAGGCGGACGAGGTTGGGGTAGTCCTTCAAGGGGCCGCGTGAGCCGCCCGCGTCCAGCACGAACGAGAGCTGGATATCGGCGGCGGAAAAGGTGTTGGCGACGAAGTAATCGCGATCTCCCAGGGCGCCGCTCATGTAGTCGAAGTGGTTCTTCAGCTCGCTTTCGATGCGCGGCGCGAGTGGCGCGCCGGCTTCTTTCAGGCGCCCGACATACAGTTTCAGCAGCAGCGGCAGCATGGCCGAACCTTCGGCAAAGTGCAGCCATTGCAGGTAGGCGACATAGTCGGGTGAGGTGAAGTCGGCCTTGGGCGACAAACGTCCGTTGCCGTACCTGCCGACGAGATATTCGACGATGGCGCCGGACTCCGCGACCACCATGCTTCCATCGCGGATGACGGGTGACTTGCCCAGCGGATGCACGGCCTTGATGGCCGGGGGCGCGAACCGCGTCACCGGATCGCGCTGGTAGCGCACGATGTCGTAGGCGAGGCCAAGCTCCTCGAGCAGCCACAGGATGCGCTGCGAGCGCGAATTGTTGAGGTGGTGGACTTCGATCATGGCGGCATCCCTTGTCCCGGTTTCCTCCGGCGGCATTTGACCACGCCCGCTTCGGCCGATCCAGGGTTCAGCCGTCACGAAACCTGCACGAACCCGTCAAACGCCAGTTACCGAACGCACGTAAGTCCCGGCCAGTCACGGCGTCCCGCGCTTGCTCGCAGAGGACACATGGAACGCAGCCGGCCGCGCCTTTGGACGCCTTCTCGGCGCGAGGTGATGGCGGCGGGGGCCTCGACCCTCGCCCTCAGCACCGTCTCGGGCTTTGCGCCGCCGCCCGCCATGGCACGCGGCAGCGTGTTTGCGGATGACGATGGCGGCGGGGTTCGGCGGCCAGGCGCGCGCGGCCTGCCGGATGTGCTGGTCTCCAACGGGCGCGAGGTGGTGCGTACCGACGCCGAAGGACGCTGGGCGCTGCCCGTGACCGAGGGCGGCGGCGTGTTCGTCATCAAGCCGGCCGGGTGGAGTGCGCCGCTGAGCGGGCACGGGCTGCCGCAATTTTCCTATCTGCATCGCCCGGCGGGGAGCCCTGCGCACCTGCGCTACGCCGGCCTGGCACCGACCGGTGCGTTGCCAGCGTCGATCGATTTCGCGTTGAGGCGCGAGAGCGAAGCGGATGCGTTCGAGGCGATCCTCGTCAGCGACACGCAGCCGGAGAACGAGACCGAGCTTGGCTACCTGCGCGACGACATCCTGGTCGGCATGATCGGTTCCGGGGCGGCGTTCGTGATCAATCATGGCGACGTGGTGGCCGACGACCTGTCGCTTTATCCGCGCTATCTTGAGCTGCTGCGCGCGACGGGCCTCGTCTGGCATCACTGCGCCGGCAACCACGACCTCAACTTCGACGTAGCGAGCCCGCTGCAGGGGCGCGAGACCTGGAAGCGCACGTTCGGGCCGCCGCACTATGCCTTCCAGCACGGGCAGGCGACGTTCATCGTGCTCGACAACGTGCACTATGCGGGCCGCGGCCATGCGCCGGATGGCCCTCGCTATGCTGGTCGCATCGGGGCGACGCAGCTTCAATTCGTGCGCAACCTGCTTGCGCACGTGCCGCAAGATCATCTGGTCGTGGTGTCGATGCATATCCCGCTTGTCGCCGCGCAGGGCGATGCCGCGGCGGGGGACCATCCGGCCGACCCGCGCCCGC
>CADEEC010000013.1 GCA_902826255.1 uncultured Hyphomicrobiales bacterium
CCTGACCGAGATGCTGGATGCGCCAGGCCATCGACGCGCCGTAGCAGAACACCAGCGCCGCCATCAAGCCGCCCGCCCAGTGCCATTCCTGGTCGCGGAACCACAGCATCAGCGCCGCCCCGCCCAGGAATACGATCGCGATCGTCGCGACGTCGATGGCCCAGGAGCCGGGCGCGCCGGTGATCAGCGCAAGCAGCAGATACGGCGTGAAGATCGCCGACTGCGGATCGGCGATCTGCGGATGGCCGCTGAACACGTAGGGCGCCCAGAAGGGTGACTGCCCGTCGCGCAGGCTTTGCGCCAGGAATTGGATCTGCGGCTGGAAGTGGGCCTTCGCATCCCACGGAAATGTGACCTCGCCGCCGAGCCATGGCCAGCGAATCACAAGCGTGGCCAGCGCAAGCAATGCAATGCCGAGCCAGAGCTGTGTGCCTGCCGAAAAAGAATCTGCCGATCCAAGAGGATATGCTTGGAGTGACGATGTGCGCGCGCCGTTGCCGTCGGGAGTCTTGACCGTCATGCGCAGGCCGGCTCGCTTTCCTCGGGCTTACGGGACATGCCGCACGCCCGCCGCAACCCGTGTATAACGCTCGACTTGGGCAAACGCACGCCGACCGCAAGCCAAGGGAGCAGAGGAATGGCCGACATCCCGCCTGGACAGGAAGATACCTATTCGGGTACCGCGCGTGGCTTCCACTGGTGGACGGTGGCGTTCGTCGTCCTGCAGGTGCCGCTGGGCATCTATATGTCGTACCGGGGCAATGTGCAGGGCATCTTCGATGCCACCACCAACTTCCTCTACAGCTCGCACAAGACCATCGGCCTCATCATTCTGTTCCTGGTGATTGCCCGCCTGATCTACCGCATCGCGCACGGCGCCCCGCGCGACGAGCCGACCATCACGTCTCTGCAAAAGGGCGCCTCGCACGCGACGCACTGGCTGCTCTACCTGCTGCTGCTCGCCGTGCCGATCCTGGGCTACCTTGGCGTTGCGCTTTATCCCTCCCTCGGCCTGTTCGGCGTCGTCGACCTGCCCGGTCTCGTAGCCCCCAACCAGGATGCGGCTGCCAAGGTCTTCTACTACCATTTCCTGGGAGCCCTCGCGCTCGTGCTGCTCGTCGGCGTGCATGTGGCGGGAGCGCTGTTCCACTATCTGATCCGCAAGGACGGCGTGCTGGCGCGCATGCTGCCAGGGGCCGGACGGCGCGACGTCGCGTGATTGCTGGCGCACAGCCGCATTCACGTGCCGGCCGTCATCATGTGGCCGGAGCCGGTGACGCGGAAGCCGTCTAAGCGCTCGGAGAAATAGCGCGCGTTGAGGGCTTCCGAATCCAGGCTCACGGCACGGGCAAATCCTATGCGCCGCAGGTTCGTGGCGAGTTCCGCGGGATTGAAATAGCTGATCCACGGCTCGCCCGCCTCGGCGACGCGTGCGGCGCCGGCGTTCCTGAGCGAACGCTCCCTTTCGGTAAGCTCCGCGTCGGGAACGGCAAAGTCGAACGTGATCTCGCTGCCCGGTGCGCACGATAGGGCCACGAAGCGGAGCGTCTCGAAAACGGCTTGTTGCGTGAGATAAATGGTGACGCCGAGCCACGAGATGCATACCGGAGCAGTCCGGTCGAACCCCGCACGGTCGAGGCATGCGCCGAGGCTGTCTTTCTCGAAGTCCACAGGGACGAACGTGAGGGATGAAGGCAGGGCGATGCCTTGCTCGTCCAGCCGCTTGCGCTTCCAGTCCTGGGTTGCGGGATGGTCGACCTCGAGCACGTGCAAGCGTTCGGCGAAAGGGTTGCGATAGGCGAAGGTGTCGAGGCCGGCGCCAAGCACGATGTACTGGCGCGTGCCGCGCGCGACGGCATCGGCGAGCCGGTCCTCGGCGTAGCGGCTGCGCATCACGATGAACGCGCGCATGCCCCGCGATCCCGATTTCTTCTGTCGCCCGAAGTAGGAGCGCAGCAGCGCCCTGCGATCGTGGCCGAGGACCTTCAGCGCCAATGCATCGGGGAAAACCAAGGGGCGTTCGAGAAGCTGGTGGGCGGCGCGATGCAGGGCGGCGCCGAGCGCCGTCCGGCTTGGCTCGCCTGCGGCCATGGCTTGCGCGGACTGGGGCCAAAGGGCGGTCGCGCCTGCGGCTGCGATCGTGCCCAGCATTTCCCTGCGGTTCACCATGGACGTCGCTGCTCTGTTGCTCCGGTTTCCAGGAACGGGTGGACGGTCATGCGCCCGTCGCGCAGCAACGGTCAGGCTGGCAGTGCGAGCGTGTCGGTATGCCCGACCAGCGCCCCGGTGCGGGCCGGCTTGAGCCAGTCCGCGATCGTGGGTTCGGGTACCTTCTCCGTTTCCCGTACTGCATCGACGAATCCGGGAATAAGCGCCTGGATCAAGGCGTCATCCGCCTCCTCCAGCCGCCAGGTGCTGTCGGCTTCGCTCAACTGATAGCCGGCCGCGTCGAACGCGGTTGCGAGCAGCTGTGGTGCCATGGGGCCGGCGGCCGGGCCGAAGCCCTTGTCCGTCACCTGATGGGCGCGGAAGGCGGCGGCCATTTCGGTGTCTGCCGGATGCTTGGGGGTCCAGCGCTGGACCCCGTTGTAAGTGAGCACTGTGTAGAAGGCGGCCCGCCGGCGCACGACCTCGGCTGCCACCTCGGCGATGAAGTCGCCCGAGGCCAGATCGAACAGCGCCGATCCCGTGACCAGGTCGGCCGGGGTCGCGAATATGGACTCAAAATCGTTGACGAGATCGGCGCGGCGGAAACGGACGGTGATCGTCTTGCCCTGCCTTTTCAGGATCAGCTTTTCCTTGCTGCGCTCCCAATCACCGGCCCACTGCGCCAGCCGCGTCACCGCAGCATCGAGCAGGCGGGCGTCGTAGTCGATCAGCGTCCAGCTTTGCTCGGGGCCGAGAAGCGGCGCAGTTGCGCGCAGGTTGGAGCCGGTGCCGCAACCAAGGTCGAGGACTTCGACCGTCGGGCGGCGGCCGAGATGGCGCGTGAGAAGGCCCGCAAGCTCCTCGTTGCGCGAGCGGTGGTCCGCGGGCTCGCGCAGGTCCAGCCAACTTGCGTCGAAACCGCTCACGGCGTGAGCTCCTTGATGACCCCGGCAATGATGCGCGCCGTATCGTCCCAGCGCGGCAACTTTTGGCCGGCGGCCCAGGAAGCCTCGCCCATGCGCCGCCGCAGGCCGGCATCATTCAGCACGCGAAGGATGGCGTCCGACAAGGCCTTTTCGTCGCCGGGCGGCACTTTGATGCCGGCGTCTGCGGGAACCGTCTCCGCAGCCGCGCCTCCGGTCGTGCAGACGATGGGCAGGCCGCGTGCCATGGCTTCCGCCAGCACCATGCCATAGCCCTCGTAGAGCGAGGGCATCAGGAACAGGTCGGCCGCGTCATAGAATCTGTCGAGCTGCTCCTGGCCGACCGCGCCCGGCAGCGCGATGTGTGGGCCAAGTCCGGTCTCTTCGATGGCGGCCTGCAACGCCGCGAATGCCGGTTGGCTGCGATCCGTGGGGCCAACAATGGCAATTTGCCAGTCTCGGATCGTCACGGAGGCCAGTGCTCGCACCAGCACATCGTACGCCTTGCGCGGCACAATCGAGCCAACCGCGAGTAGAAGCAGAGGTCTTCCAGTGCCGCGGGCGCGTTCTGCGGGGTCCGTTCCCGGCAGGGCGACGGTGATGTCCCGCGCCGCGACGGCAAAATCGGCGGTCAGAGTTGCGGCCGTCGTCGGACTGGTGACGACGACGTGGCGCGCCATTGCCAGCGCGGATTTTTCAAGGGCGTACAACTCATCCTGGCGTTCCTGGCCGAGGCCGGCCTCGAGGCATAGCGGATGGTGAACAAGGGCGACGATGGGGTTGCGCAACGGCGCGATGTGCGCGATCGGCAGGGCGCCGTAGGCCAATCCGTCGATCATCACGGGCGTTGCGGGGTCGACGGCGGCCAGCGCTCGCGTGGTCTCCGCGAGGTCGGCAGCGTTCGGCGACGGAAAGCTCCCCGGTAGCTGAAGATGATGCGCCTCAACGCCATGCGCCGGCAGCAGTGCGAGCACACGCCGGTCGTAGGCGTAGCCGCCCGTCGCCAGGGTGATGTCACCGGGTATGGCGAAGACGGCGGGCGTCACGGTCTGTCATCCCGGTGCTTGTCACCGGGATCCATCTCGTAGCTTGCTCCGACGCCGGTTGATGGCTGGATCCCGGGCACAAGGCCCGGGATGACACGGTGGAGGATGTGTGGGAGGTCGGAACTCAAATCACACCGGCCCCTCGCACCAGGCGCGCGCCAGGTCGGTCTCGTGCAGCGTCACGCGGATCTTGGCGAGGCCCTTGCCGTCCTCGCCGAGCGCGCCGTCCTTGGCCGCCTTCACCATGGCATCGAACACGTGCTGGCAGAGGAACTCGGTGGTGGTGAGCTTGCCCTTGAACTGTGGCAGCTCGTCGAGGTTCTTGTAGGCGAGCGGCTTCAGCGTCTCATTGAGCACTCTGAGCGCGGCGCCGATGTCGACCACCACGTTGTGCTGCGTCAGCTTCTCGCGGAGGAAGGCGACGTCGACGACGAAGGTGGCGCCGTGCATGTGCTGCGCCGGTCCGAAGAAGGGATCGGGCAGGCTGTGGGCGATCATGATCCGGTCGCGAACCTCGACGGCGAACATATGAGTCTCCAGGGCTGTCAGGTGTTGGGATAGCGGATGACTGGGGCGAGACCTTGTGCGCCGAAAACGTGCGGCAGGCGCTTGGGGGCGTCCTCGAAGGCGATCTCCTCTGCCACCAGCGCGTCGAGCGCCGGGAGGTCGAGCAGGCCCAAGGCGGAAGTGAGGCGGCGGCTGGGGTCCCAACGCTCTCGACGCCCGGGCGACACCATGCCGACCTGCGACGACACCAGCTTCAGGCGCTGGCTGTGGAAGATGCCGCCGAGCTCCACCTGCACCGGTTTGCCGCCGTACCAGCTCATCTCCACGATGGTGCCCTCGATGCCGGCGCACTTGATGGCAGTGTTGAGGCCGGCCCCTGTGGCACTGGTGTGAAAGACGATGTCGGCATCGGCTGGGGCGCGATCGGGTGTCGCGAATGCGGCACCCAGCGCTGCGGCCAGCGTCTGCCGTGCTGGATTGGTATCGACGGCCGTCACTGCCGTACCCGGCAGGCGCGTCGCGAGGGATGCGACCAACAGCCCCACGATGCCGCAGCCCACGACAACGATCCGGTCGCCCGGCCCGGCCCCGGCGTCCCACACCGCGTTGAGGGCGGTTTCCATGTTCGCGGCCAAAGTCGCGCGCCGGGCAGGCACTTGTTCGGGTATCGGTGCCAGCGCCTTTGCCGGCGCGACAAAAAAGTCCTGGTGCGGGTGCAGAGCAAAGACATTGCGGCCGAGCAGCGCCGGGGGGCCATCCTCCACGACGCCGGTCGCGCAATAGCCGTATTTGACGGGGAACGGAAAGCTGCCTTCCTGCATTGGGCAGCACATGCTCTTGAACTCGCTTTCGCCGACGGCGCCCTCGAACACCAGCCGCTCCGTTCCGCGGCTGATGCCGCTGAAGAGCGTCCGCACCAGGGCCTCGCCGGGAGCGGGCGCCGGCAGACGCGCCGAACGCAATTCGGCGGCGCCCTTGCGCACGTACCAGAGCGATCTTGCGACCCGCACCTTGCCGGTCGACCTGCGCGCCATCATCTTGACCCCGCGGTCTGCCATTGAGCCTCTAGCGCCACGATTCGGACATTAGCTGCATGAGCGACAGTCTTGAGACGTCCCTTTCCCGGGCCGTGCCTTCGCCTGCCCTGAGCCTTACGACACCGACCGGCCTCCAGTCCATCGACGAGCTGAAGTGGCGGCGGCGGGTCGTGTTTTCGCTCAACGTGGTTACCTACTTTGCCATGCTGTGGGTGGCGGCCGTCATTCTGGGCGCGGGCGGCTGGACCTGGGTGGATGTGATCCTGTTCGTCTGCTTCGCCTTCGGCACGCCCTGGACCGTGCTCGGCTTCTGGAACGCGCTGATCGGGCTTTGGCTCCTGCACTTCAAGAAGAACGCGATGGAAGAGGTGGCGCCCTATGCAGCCGCCGGCGACGTGCCGACGCCCATCGGCATCAGGACCGCGATCTTCATGACCGTGCGCAACGAGGACCCGGCCCGGGCCATCCTGCGCCTCAAGACGGTGAAATCCAGCATCGACGCCACCGGCGAGGGCGCGCACTTCAGCTACTTCGTGTTGAGCGACACCAACAATCCGGAAGTCGCGACCGCCGAGGAAGCGGCCATCGCCGCCTGGCAGGCTGCCGATCCCGATCGCGACCGCATCGTCTACCGCCGACGCGAGCACAACACCGCCTACAAGGCCGGCAACGTGCATGACTTCTGCGAGCGCTGGGGCAAGGACTACACCTTGATGCTGCCGCTCGACGCCGACAGCCTGATGGCCGGCCCCGAGATCGTGCGCATGGTGCGCATGATGCAGGCGCATCCCAAGATCGGCATCCTGCAGAGCCTCGTCGTCGGCATGCCGTCGTCGTCGGGCTTCGCGCGCATCTTTCAGTTCGGCATGCGCCACGGCATGCGCTCCTACACCATGGGGCAGGCGTGGTGGGTCGGCGACTGCGGTCCGTTCTGGGGCCACAACGCTCTGGTGCGCATCAAGCCGTTCCATGAGCAGTGCAAGATGCCGGTGCTGTCCGGCAAGCCGCCGCTCGGCGGCCACGTGCTCTCGCATGACCAGGTCGAGGCGACGCTGATGCGCAAGGCCGGCTACGAGGTGCGCGTGCTGCCGGAGGAGCGCGGCAGCTGGGAAGAGAACCCGCCGACCATGCTCGAGTTTGCCCAGCGCGACGTGCGCTGGTGCCAGGGCAACATGCAGTACACGCGGCTGCTGAACCTGCCGGGCCTCTATCCCATGAGCCGCTTCCAGCTGGTGTGGGCGATCCTGATGTTCCTCGGCATCCCTGCCTGGACGCTGATGATCGCGCTGCTGCCGGTTGCGGCATGGCAGGGGCAGAGGGTGGCGAACTTCCCGGTGACGCTGGCGATCGGCCTCTACATCACGTTCTTCGTCATGTATCTGATGCCGAAGATCGCCGGGCTTCTCGATGCCATGCTGACACCCGGCGGCGTGCGCCGCTATGGCGGCTGGATACGCTTCACGCTGGGCGCGGCGATCGAGCTGGTGTTCTCGTTCCTGCAAGGTGCCGTTTCTACGATCCGCACCTCGATCTTCATGATCGGCCTGCCGTTCGGCGTGTCGGTCGTATGGGGCGGCCAGTCGCGCGATGCGCAGCAGCTCTCCTGGGAGAACGCGGCGCGCAACCTGTGGCCGCAGACGGCCTTCGGCGTCGTGGTGTGTGGGTTGCTGTTGCTGATCGCCCCTGCGGTATTCTGGTGGAGCCTGCCACTTACGGCGGGCTACCTGCTGGCAATCCCGTTCGCGGTGCTGACCGCCGATCCGCGCTTCGGCCGCTTCCTGCAGTGGACCGGCCTGTGCGGCATCCCGGAGGACTTCAACACACCGCCCGAGGTGGCGACGGTGATGGGAAGCGCGCGCTAGTCCAATGTGCACCTTGTCATCCCGGCACGTGTTGCCGGGATTCAGCCCGCAACGAATGGCGGAGAAAGCTGAAAGATGGATCCCGGGGACAAGCCCCGGGATGACAGCGCTTGATGATAGGATGGCGTTATGACCGCCACCTCATCCCAGTTACGTGGTGGACTAGGTTCCCGCCTCCGCGGGAATGACGCCAGTTGTGAGAATGCCGACCTTGAAGCAACCTCATCCCCGCAGAGGTGGGGATACAGGTCGCCGTTCTGCGCTTGTGCGGAGCGTTGCCGCACGGAACGCGTTACTGCGGGCCTGCCCACGTCATGACGACCATCGGACCGATAGTCTCCACACTGCGCGCCGACCCCGCCTTCGCGCAGCTGCGACGCTCGCTCGATGTCTATTACGGCAATGCGGCGCGCGATGCGGCGATGGACAAGCTCTACGCGCGCTTCGTGCGGCCGGGTGAGCTTGCCTTCGACATCGGAAGTCATGTTGGTGATCGCATCGGCAGCTTCCGCAGGCTTGGCGCGCGTGCCGTCGCGCTGGAGCCGCAGCCGCTGTGCGCCAAGGCCATCCGCGCCATCTATGCCGGTGACGGTGGCGTCACGCTCGTCGAAGCAGCCTGCGGGGCCAAGCCCGGCAAGCTCACACTGCAGATCAACTCGGCCAACCCCACGGTTTCCACTGCTTCCTCCGATTTCATCCGCGCGGCCGACGGTGCCGGCGGCTGGGAGGGGCAAGTGTGGGATGCGACCGTCGAGGTGCCGTCTACAACTCTTGATGCGCTGGTCGCCGAGCACGGTGTACCGGCGTTCGCCAAGGTCGACGTGGAAGGCTTCGAGGATACAGTCCTCGCCGGCCTGACTCGTCCGCTTCCGAAGCTTTCCTTCGAGTTCACCACGATCCAGCGGGATGTGGCGCAGCGTTGCCTTGATCGGCTAGCGTCGCTCGGAAACTACGGGTTCGACATCGCGCTCGGCGAAAGCCAGGTGCTGACGTTCGACAGGTGGATTTCGAAAGCCGAGATGGCCGCGCACATTGCAGCCCTTCCGCACGAAGCCAACTCCGGGGATGTCTACTGTGTTCTGCAGAGCTGACCGCGAATGCCGACACAATCCCCTCTCCCCGCAGGCGGGGAGATGGGGCCGGGCAGCGCTCGCGGCAGCCGTTGGCATTATGCTCTTGCTCTCCGTCGCGCCCGCATTCGCGCAATCCCCCACGCCAATCGCCGTCGAGGTGACCAACGCGAGCGAGCCGGTGCTGTGTGCGGAGAAGGACAACATCACCATCAATCTGGCGTCGAAGGACGTGCGCCGCTTCCGCATCGAGGCCGCGCACCCCTCCTACATTGGCACCATCCAGCGCGACAGCTTCGAGGCCGACTGGACCGGCTGCACCGGGAAGGACGATCCCAAGCCCGGCGTGCCGCAGCCGCCCAAGCGTACGACGCTCTATGAGCAGATCGATTTCTGGGTCGTGGGCCTCACGTTCGCCGACTTCTGGCGTCCGTCCACCGCGACCGTGCGCATCGGCGATCGCGTCGTCAGGAACATTCACTTGCTGCAAGTGTGGATGATCCGGCCCATGGGCGGCGAGGAAGTGCTGGTGCTCTATCCGCAGGACGGTTACTGGCGCCTGCGGCCGATGGCGCCGCAAGGGTTGGCGCCGACGGCGTATGGCTCCTCGTTCCTGATCGGGCCGGTGGAGGTCGATCAGCGGCCGATCGTGAAATTCAAGGAGATCGCCTTCGACCCGAAGGCCAAGACCTTCACGCTCGCCTTCGAGCGCGGGGGCTCGGCAACAGTGGCGATGACAAAGACCGACCAGAATATCAACGCGCTCGACATCGTCTTCGACCGCGTCGTCGACGGCCGCCCGTTCGCCGCCATGCGCTCCATGTACGTCACCGAGTTCAACAACGACGTCGCTCGCATCGCTGTGCGCGAGAAGGGCGCCAAGGGCTGGCGCGAGGACGGCATCATGGCCTTCACACGCGCCACCGCCACCGACGTCTGGGCCGGCCGCGTTGCGCCTTCGCGCCACAATACGTCCTCACCCGACATGGTGTTCAAGGATTTCCGGGCGAAGTAGGCCGCCGGTCGGTCAGAGTGCTGCGGCGGCCTTTTCGGCTTCTGCTTCGGCGTCGAAATTCCAGATGTAGGCGCGGCTCTGGCGCTGGGTGGCGAGCTGGCGGTCGCGTTCGTCGAGGTCGCCCTTGGCCGCCTCGTAGAGCGCGCCGTTGAAGCGCGAGCTTCTTTGCACGCGCGCGGCCTGCTCGCGCCGCACCTGCTCGTAAAGCTTCAGGGCGCGGGGGGCCGAGTCTCGTTTCGCGTGCGCGAGGATCGCGGCCACTGCGACGGCATCCTCGATGGCCTGGTTGGCGCCTTGGCCCGCATGCGGCAGCATGGGATGCGCGGCGTCGCCGAGCAGCGTGAGGCGGCCCTTTGTCCAGGTTGCCAGCGGCTCGCGGTCGTAGAGGCCCCAGCGGAAGGTGTGCGTTGCTTGCGCGAGGATCGCTTCCACCATCGGGTCCCAACCGGCGAATTCGCGCTTGAGGTCTTCCGGGTCGCCGGGCGCCGACCAGGATTCGCGTGTCTGCTCCTCGGTCGTGACGAAGCCCACGTAGTTGACGAGCTGGTTGGCGCGCACCGGGAACACCAGGAAATGCTTGCCGGCGCCAAGCCAGTTGCGCATCTGGCCGGCCGGCCAGCCGACGCTTGCAGCCGTGATGAGCCCGCGGTGCGCGACCGAGCCGGAGAACAGCGGCCGCGAGGGCTCCACGACATGCCGTTGCAGCGCGGAGTGGATGCCGTCGGAGCCGATCACGGCGTCCGCAGTGACGCGTGCACCGTTTGCGAAGATGACCGTCGCCTGGTCCGCACTTTGCTCGAAATCGACGCAGTGGTGTCCGGTGTGGATGCGTTCGGCAGGCAGCCGGCTCGCGAACATGTCGAGCAGGTCGGCGCGATGCATGCCGTAGAATTCGATGCTGCTGGCGATCTCCGGCGGCCACATCGACGCGGCGAAGGTGCCGTCCTGGCGGCGGAACTGCGGGTCGACCCACTTGGCGCCGGTGCGGCGCAGATCGCCGCCGAGGCCGAGCCGCTCCAGCATCTTGACGCCGTTGGGCTGGATGGCGACGCCGGCGCCGACCTCCTTCAGCTCGGGCGCCTGCTCGTACAGCTGCACGTCGAGGCCGCGCCGATGCAGGGCGAGCGCCGTGGCGACGCCGCCGATGCCACCGCCAACAACCGCAACGCGCAAGGGCGCGGTGCTCATGGCAGCACCTCCGCATCGTGCATCGCCAGCAGCTCGAAGGGCGCTTTAAGACCAGGCAATTGCGTCACTCTCTCCGTCCACTTCGATAGGTTCGGCCAGTCGTGCAACGAGAAATTGCAGATCTGTGCGAAGGCGACATCCCCGTAGCAAAACAGATCGGCGATGGTGGGCTCGGCAGAGCAGAGATAACGGCTCCCAGCGAGGTGGGAGTCCAAGGTCGCGAGCGCGGCTTCGGCGCGCCGCCGATGATAATCCGCAATCGCCGGCTCGATGTCGAGCCGCAGCAGCCCGTTCCGTTCGAGCTGGACGCTGTAGCAGCCCAACACCGGCGGAGCCAGGACATCGACATCCCAGTACATCCATTCGCGCACGTGCTGACGGATCGCCGGGCCGGACCCGCGAAACAGCCCGAGCGTGTCGGCCAGGTGCTCGACGATGGCTGCCGATTGCAAATGAATGCGCTCACCGTCGATCAGGACGGGGACCTGGCCCCAGCGCGAGATCACCAGGAACTCCGCCGTCTTGTGCATTCCCTTCTGAAAGCTGACGTAGCGGAACGAGAACGGCTGGCCCGACACACACAGCATCAGCGCGACCTTGAAGGTCGCTGGCGAGTGCGGGCTGCCGTAGAGCGTAAAGCGGTTCACGGGTCGGCCTTCCGCCGCAGCACAGCTGCTGCTGCCAAGCCCTCTATTCGGGCGCCTTCAGGTTCGCCTTCTCGATGACGTCGCCCCAGAGGACGCGCTCCTTCGCCATGAAGGCCTCCGCGTCCTCGCGCGAGTTGCCGATGGGCTCGGCGCCGTGGGTTTGGAATTTCTTGCGGATATCGTCGCTCTTGAGCACGGCGACCACGTCTTTGTTGATCTTCTCCACGATCTCGTCTGGCGTGCCGGGCGGGGCGACGAGTCCGAACCAGGCAACCGAGGTAAAGCCGGGCAGTGCGGCCTCCGACATGGTCGGCACGTCGGGCAGATGGGGTGAACGCTCCGGCGTGCAGACGGCAAGAATCTTGAGCTTGCCGGCCTGATGCTGCGGCAGGGAGGAAGATAGGTTGTCGAACATGAACAGGATGTGGCCGCCGACCAGGTCATTCATGGCGGGTGCGGTGCCGCGATAGGGCACGTGATTGAATTTCACCCCGGCCATGGTCTCGAACAGCGCGGTGGTGAGATGCGAGGTGGCGCCGATGCCCTGCGAGCCATAGGCGATGGCACCTGGCTCCGCCTTGGCCTTCTCGATCAGCTCCTTGACGGTGGACACGCCAAGCTTGGGATGCACGATCAGCACGTTGGGCGAGCTGCCGATGATGGTGATCGCCTTGAACTTGGTGGGGTCGTAGTTGATCTTCTTGTACAGCGCTTGGTTGATCGCCAGCGTCGTCGGCGGCGAGGCGAACAGGGTGTAGCCGTCGGGATCGGCGCGCGAGAAGGATTCGGCGCCCACGTTGCCGGCGGCGCCCGCGCGGTTCTCGACCACCACGGCCTGGTTCCAGACCTTGCTCAATGCGTCGGCAATGATGCGCGGGAGTGCATCGGCGGTCCCGCCTGCCGGGTTGGGGACGATGATCTTGACGGTCTGGGATGGATAGGTCTGCGCGGCCGCCATTTGCATGGTCGTCGCCAACGCCAGAGCAATGGTCGCAGGCATCAGGGCGGCAATACGGGACGGTCGCATGAAGTTTCCTCCGGGCGGGGCACGTTCGCGCGTGCTTTTGTGCAGCCTAACGTCGCCGTCACAGAGAGGCAAACCCGGGGCGGTGTGATCCCGCTAACCCTCCACGTGTGCTTTCAGCCGCGCGAGCGCATCGTCCCACTGGCGGGAGACTTGATCGAGGTAGGTGCGGGCATCCTCGAGCGGGTTGGGTTCGAGCTCGAACAGGCTCTCGCGACCGCTGCGCACGCTGCGCACGACGCCGGCCTCCTCCAGCACGCGCAGATGCTTGGTGACGGCCTGGCGTGTGAGGCCGGTGCCTTCGGTGAGGCGCGAGATGGAGTGCGCCTCGCCGCCGCTGAGCCTGGCGAGGACGGAGAGGCGCGTCTCATCGCCGAGCGCGGCGAACACCGCCGCGCGCGTCTTGAGCGTCGCGAGCTTGCTACGCCGCCTGTCCGACATGGGCCGCGATATTCTTCATCTGCCCTTCCCAGCCGCCTTCGTTCATGCGGTAGGCCTCGGCACGACGTGACGCCGGGATCTTGTCGAAGCCCGATTCGACGACGCGGAGCAAGGTTCCCTTGGCCGTCTTCTCCAGCGTGAATTCGACGAGCGTGGGCGTCTCGACCGAATAATCCACCTTGGGATCCATGGGATAAGGGTGCCAGGTAAAGGAGAAATAGCGCTCGGGCTCGATCTTCTGCACCGTCGCATCGAAGCGCAGGTGCTCGTAGCCGGGATAGGTGATGTTGCCGGCGGCCAACTTGCCGGTCTGGAACGGTGCCTCGAGCTTCACGCGAAACCACGTGGAGAACTCGCGGTAGTCGGTCAGCGCCTTCCACACCCGCGACACCGGTGCGGCAATCTCGATGGACTTCTCGATACGATCGTTCATATGCAACCTCCAGGTTGCTCATGGTATGTCACGGGCAAAGGTGTAATGCAACCATTTTGTTGCATGTCTACTCTACCATCTCGCATGCAGGCCGGTTCGGCTCGCGGAGCCATACAGTCGTCGGCCGTCTTGAATAAAAGCCGTAGACTGATATGCTTGGTACGCACTTTGGCGGTGTTGGGCCGACGGTGCTTGAGATTTGCCGCATCTTCGATGGTGCGCACCGTTGGCCGTCATCGCCGCTCCCTTTTGATCACGTCATTTCTTGTAGGAGTTTGCAATGGCCCGTCGCCCCAGGCGCTCTACGTCCGCGAAATCGCCCGCCCGCACCTCAACGCCACAACCTTCGGCTTCGCAGCCGTCTCTCGGAAGCACGCCTGCCGAGCCGCCCGGGGAGTTCACGGGGCGCTACCTGGTCTTGCTGCGGGAAGACGACCTCAGCAGCGGGCTGCAAGCTCTGAAGAGTCGGGCCGGTTTGAGCGAAGTCTGCAGTTCCGCCGACTTCAGCCATGGTGAAGTCGAGATGGCGCAAGCCAGCGACGCCGAGATATTCGTTCTCGACAAGCTCAAAGTCGCCGTCGTGAACGCCGATCCTACGCAGGTGCAAGGCCTGAGCGCAGCGGTCGCCGACGACTCGGCGATCATGGCTGTCGAGCCCGAGCGCTTCATGTATGCCTTGCAGCGGGCCGAGTTGCAGGCCGGCGGCGCCGTTCCGCTGCAATACCTTCGCGGCTACAGGGATGCCGTCAATCACCTGTATGACGCTCTCGCTGTCGAATCGCCGGAGCTTGCCGAAGCGGGGATCGCCGCGGCGTTCGCAGACACCGCGCAGTTCACGTGGGGTCTGCAGGCCACGAAAGTCAGTCAATCGAGGTTCACCGGTCGAGGCGTGCGCATAGCGGTGCTCGACACCGGCATGGAGCTGTCTCATCCCGACTTCGCGGGGCGGGCCATAACCAGTCTTTCATTCATCCCCGGAGAGCAAGTGCAGGACGGCAATGGCCACGGCACGCACTGCATCGGCACCGCGCTTGGCGCGAAGAGCCCCATGACGGGCGTGCGCAGGTACGGTTGTGCATCGATGGGTGAGATTTTCGCTGGCAAGGTTCTGTCCAACGGCGGGTCGGGTGCAGACAACGGCATCTTGGCCGGCATCAACTGGGCGATCACGAACCAGTGCCGGGTGATTTCGATGTCACTGGGCGCGGCCGTGCGGCCGGGGGAGACGTTCTCGCCCGTCTATGAGGCGGTCGCCCAGCGTGCGCTGCAGTCCAAGCCCGGCACCCTGATCATAGCTGCGGCCGGCAACAGCAGCCGTCTGCCCAACGGTCAGCGGCGCGAGCCGCCCAATCCTGTGGGCCGGCCGGCCAATTGTCCGTCCATCATGGCGGTCGGTGCGCTCGATTCCACCCTTAAAGTCGCGCCGTTCTCAGACGGCGGCATAAACCCGAACGGCGGCGGCGTGGATATCGCGGGGCCGGGCGTCAGCGTCTTCTCCAGCTTCCCGATCAATCGCGGCTCGCATGGAACGATCAGCGGTACGAGCATGGCCACGCCGCACGTGGCGGGGATAGCCGGTATGTGGCTGGAGGCTGCCGGCATGAACACCAACGCGCATGCGCTGTGGCAGATGCTGACGGGAAATGCCCTGCGCCTGCCCATTTCGAGCCGGGACGTCGGTGCGGGGCTGGTGCAGGCACCGGTCTAGCTCGCCGTTCGGCAGCCTCGAACGTGCCACGAGTATCGTGCTAGGCTTGCGCCAGAAACAATGACGCGAGAAGGCTGAACCATGGCCAAGAAAGAAATGAAGGACGTGGTGGTTGCGGTCGATCCGAAGCACAAGAAGCAGATGAAAGCCTTGATCGGCAAGCTCGAGGACAAAGGGTTCGTGCTTGCCGATTCCTTGACGGAGATCGGTGTGCTGACGGGTTCGGCTCCCGCCGATGCGATCAAGGACCTGAAGGGCATCGACGGCGTCGAGAACGTCGAATTGAACCGCACCGACTATAGCACGCAGTAGGCATTAGAGCCGCCGCGACAGGGTCGCCCGCTTACGCCGTGTGAGCGGGCTCTTCGTCGGCTTTGTGCGTCTTGCTCGCCGGCGTGTAGTTGCCCATGCGGTCGACCATGGCGATGCCGATGGCGGACAGAATGAACACGCAGTGGATGATCGTCTGCCACAGCACGGCGGCTTCCGTGTAGCGCGCGCCGGGCTGGCCAATGTTGCCGGCTTCGATGAACGTCCGCAGCAGATGGATCGAAGAGATGCCGATGATGGCCATTGCCAGCTTGATCTTCAGGACGCTGGCATTGACGTGAGAGAGCCACTCGGGCTGGTCGGGGTGTCCCTGCAGGCGCAGGCGCGACACGAACGTCTCGTAGCCGCCGACGATCACCATCACCAGCAGGTTGGAGATCATCACGACGTCGATGAGCCCCAGCACCACCAGCATGATCTGCTGCTCGGTTATGGTCGTGGCGTGGGTGATGAGGTGCCACAGCTCCTTTAGGAACAGGACAACGTAGACGGCCTGAGCGATGATCAGGCCGAGGTAGAGTGGAAGCTGCAGCCAGCGCGAGCCGAAGATCAGCGACGGCAACGGGGCAAGGTTGCTCGGCCCCGGAAGCGGCTTGGCGGCGTTTGGCATGGTGGTCCTGGATTGGTGACCTGTGACGGAGGGGAACAACGCGCAAGGGCGGCGAGCGGCTTAGATGGCGTGCCTATGTGTCGATCGATCGTGCCGGGAACATAGTTTCTGTCGCGCCATGGCGGTGACGGCTAGGCGAATAAGATGCCGCATCGGGGTTTTCAAGAGGGCAGGCGGGGGTCTGGGACGCGGTGCACTGCGATCTTTTCTGCCGTCGCCCGGATGCATCACCCCTGAAGGCCTCCCACCTGCGCACGCCGCTTACCGGAGACCTACGGATGTGCGGGCGTGCCGCAGAGCCCGCGGAAGAGGCTCGTTTTCCCGTTGACGCAAGGCGGCTCGCCGCGCTAATCCCTGACTACTACGTGGTGATTTGGCCGGCCGGCTTGCAGCCACGCAAAAGAAATCGCTAAAAGGCCGTGCGCGTGAACCGACTCAAGGCGCCCGGCTTCCGATGGGCGAGTTTGAGCCGGTTTTTTGTTGCCCGCTGTCGGGCGGGCGAGGGAGTTGCGCAATGACCGACAAGACCGCCGACGCGGCAAGCCCGGCTACCTGGTCGCCCGAGACGCTGCTGGTGCACGGCGGCACGCTGCGTTCGCCCTTCGGCGAGACGTCCGAGGCGGTGTTCCTGACGCAGTCGTTCGTCTACGACACGGCCGAGCAGGCCGAGGCGCGCTTCAAGGACGAGGACCCCGGCTTCATTTATTCGCGCTTCTCCAATCCCACCGTATCGATGTTCGAGGAGCGCATGCGTCTGCTCGAAGGCGCGGAAGCCGCGCGCGCCACCGCCACCGGCATGGCGGCGGTGACGGCGGCGCTGCTGTGCTTCCTCAAGGCCGGCGACCACATCGTGGCGGCGCGTGCCATGTTCGGCTCGTGTCTGTATGTGGCGCAGGAGCTGTGTCCGCGCTTCGGCATCGAATGCACGCTGGTCGACGGCCGCGATACGGAAGCGTGGAAGCACGCGACGAGGCCCAACACGCGCGCGTTCTTCTTCGAAACGCCGGCCAACCCGACGCTCGACCTTGTCGACATCGCGGCGGTGTCGAAGATCGCGCACGCCAACGGTGCGCTTGTCGTCGTCGACAACGTGTTCGCCACGCCGCTGCTGCAGAAGCCGCTGAAACTCGGTGCCGACGTGGTGGTTTACTCAGCCACCAAGCACATCGACGGACAGGGCCGCTGCCTCGGCGGCGTCGTGCTGTGCTCGCAGAAATTCCTGAAGGACTATCTGCACACCTTCCTGCGCCAGACCGGCCCGGCGCTGAGCCCGTTCAACGCCTGGGTGTTGCTGAAGGGCCTGGAGACCTTGCCGTTGCGCGTGCGCGCGCAATGCGAGACCGCGGCGAAGATTGCCGACCATCTTGCCGGCCAGAAGGGCATCAAGCGCGTGCTGTTCTGTGGACGGGAGGACTATCCGCAACGCGCACTCGCTGAGAGACAGATGTCGGGGTCGGGTACGCTTGTCACCTTCGAGCTGGACGGCGGCAAGGCCGAGGCCTTTCGTTTCATGAATGTGCTGAAGCTGATCCGCATCTCCAACAACCTCGGCGATGCCAAGAGCCTCATCACGCATCCGGCGACGACGACGCATCAGCGCTTGAAGCCCGAGGCGCGTGCAGAGCTCGGTATCTCGGACGCCATGCTGCGGCTCTCGGTCGGCCTGGAGGCCTACGCCGACCTCGCCGCGGACATTGACCGCGCGCTGGCCGCCTCTAGAATTGCATGACGGCAACGGAAGGTGCGGTCACTTCCATGTATGAAGCAATCACGAAGGGCATTCGCGTGCGCGTGAAGCCCGAGTTTCTGGAAGAGGAATCCGCGCCGGCGGACAGCCGCTACGTGTGGGCCTACACGATCGACATCATCAACGAAGGCAGCGAGACCGTTCAGCTCAAGACCCGGCACTGGCGCATCACGGACGCGAGCGGACGCACGGAGGAAGTGCGCGGGCCGGGGGTGGTCGGCGAAACGCCGGTGCTGGAGCCGGGCGAGTCGTTCCAATACACCTCGGGGTGTCCGCTCACCACGCCATCGGGCATCATGGTGGGCTCCTACCAGATGACGACAGAGGCCGGCGGGCGCATCGACGTGGCGATCCCTGCGTTCTCGCTCGACAGTCCGCACGGCAGGCGAAGCTTGAACTGAAAGGGCGAGATGGCAGCCGACATCGCGACGACCAAGGCGCTGCTAGCTGATCTCGTCGGCTTCGATACGACGAGCCACAAGAGCAACATCGCCATCATTGACTACATCGAGGCCTATCTCGCGCGCCACGGTGTGACGAGTGCACGCGTGCCGACCGCGGACGGCCTCAAAGCCAGCCTGTTCGCCACCATCGGGCCCGTCGACGTACCGGGCATCGCCCTCTCCGGCCATACCGACGTGGTGCCTGTGACGGGACAGGCCTGGGACACCGATCCCTTCAACCTCGTCGAGCGCGACGGCCGCCTCTACGGCCGCGGCGCGTGCGATATGAAGGCGTTCCTGGCCTGCATGCTGGCGATGGTGCCGCAGCTCAAGGCGCGCGCCTTGAAGGTGCCGGTCCATCTCGCCTTCTCCTACGATGAGGAGGTCGGCTGCACGGGGGTCAGGCCGATGGTGGCCGAGCTCGGCAAGTCGCTGCCGCTGCCGCGCATGGTGTTCGTGGGCGAGCCGACCAGCATGTCGGTGGTGGATGCGCACAAGGGCCCGATGCGCTGGCAGGTCGAGGTGACGGGCCGCGCCGCCCATTCGAGCATGCCGCATCTGGGCGTCAACGCCATCACCTACGCCGGCCGCCTCATCGCCGAGCTGGCGCGCATGGAGGACGACCTGAAAGCCGGCGCGCGCAGTGCGCGCTTCGATCCGCCCTACACCAGCCTGCAGGTGACGGAGCTGTCCGGTGGCACCGCGCCCAACATCGTGCCCATCATCTGCACCTTCGGCTGGGAGATCCGCCGCCTGCCGGGTTTCGACGGCAGCGCGGTCGACGCACGCTTCCGCGCGTTCGCCGCCAGCCAGTGCGTTCCCGAGATGCAGCGCCTGGCGCCGGAGACCGGCATCAAGATCGACATCACCAACGAGGTGCCGTCGTTCTCGGCGGACGAGACGTCGGAGGTTGTGCCGCTGGCCCTTAAGCTCGCCGGCCAGAACGAGACGTTTGCCGTCTGCTATGCCACCGAGGCGAGCCTGTTCCAAGCCGGCGGTGCGCCGTCGGTGGTGATCGGTCCCGGCAGTATCGCGCAGGCGCATACGGCCAACGAGTTCATTGCCGTGAGCGAGATCGAGAAGTGCCTAGCTTTCCTCGATCGCGTTGCGAACTGGGCGGAAGGCTGAACGGCGCGGCTGACCGCCAGCCTCGTTGCCTGTTGTCGGAGCGCGCGTGGTGCGGGCGGGGGGACTCGAACCCCCACAGGCCTTTTCGACCCTACGGATTTTCTTACCAGCTACGGCTTTCGCCGCCCCGCACGCGCGGGTTTGTGGTCTGGACTATCCCTTCACCATGCTCCGCAGGGCGGAGGTTAGGTGCTGCCCGTCTAGTCTCTACACCTTCCCCTCGCGGGGCTTGGCTCGGGATTGCCAGTTCAAAGGGTTCCCCGAGTTTGGGCAGTTCTACGTCGCGGGTTTCCCCGCGCGCACTCACGTTTCCAAGTCCGTTGCGTCTACCAGTTTCGCCACGCCCGCGTGCGCTCCCTGTATCGCCGCACTCGGAGGCGGGCAAGTGGTGATCAACCATTGTACAATCTTACCGCGAGAAGCAGCGGTTTTCGGCCGTTTCGACCATTGTTGGTAGTGCCCTCGCGGATTTGGATGCTATGAACGACGGGTAAGCGGGCAATGGGCTGCTCGCGCTATAAACTGGAAGGAAAGACAAGGTGATAAGGAAGGTCTTCTTTGCCGCGCTCGTCTCCGCTTTCGCATTCCCGGGAGCCGGCCTCGCGCAATCTGATTATCCCAACAAGCCGATTACGGTGATCGTGCCGTTTGCTGCCGGCGGCCCCACCGACGTCGTCGCCCGCATTCTGGGTGAGCACATGTCGCGCACGCTGGGCCAGCAGCTCGTCGTCGAGAACGTCGGCGGCGCGGGCGGCACGACCGGCATGACGCGCGTCGCCACCGCAGCCCCCGATGGCTACACCCTTGGTGTCGGCAACATGGGCACCCAGTCGGCCGCACCGGCCCTGTACCCGACCCTCAAGTACAATCCCGCGACCAGCTTCGATCAGATCGGCATCGCCAACTACACGCCGCAAACGATCGTGGCGAAGAAGGATACGGCCGCCAAGAATCTCAAAGAATTCCTGGCCTATCTCAAGGACAACAGCGCCAAGCTGAGCTACGGCCATGCCGGCGTCGGCTCGATCTCGTACGTGTCGGGCACGGTGTTCAACAGCCAGTTCGGTTTCAAGCCAGCGCTGGTTGCCTACCGCGGCACGGCGCCTGCGCTCAACGATCTTGTCGGCGGCCAGATCGACTACATGGTCGACCAGTCGCTCAACGTCATTCCGCAGATCAAAGGCAACACAATCAAGGCCTATGCGGTGGCGGCCCCGGCGCGTCTCGAGGCTCTGCCTGACGTGCCGACGACCAAGGAACTCGGCGTCGACTTCATCTTCAGCGCCTGGAACGCCATGGTGGCGCCGAAGGGTACGCCGAAGGCGATCGTCGACAAGCTGGTCGATGCGCTCAACAAGGCGCTCGACGACCCCAACACCGTGAAGCGCTACGTCGAGCTCGGCTCCACGCCGCCCGAAGCAGCCGACCGCGGTCCGGCTGGCCTGCAGAAGCTCGTCGAGAGCGAAATGGCGCGCATCACGCCCGTGCTCAAGGCGGCCATGGCAGCGGAGCCGGAGAAGAAGTGAGCCGCTGACAGCACATGCGTCTCACGGATGAAGAGAAGGCCATGCTGGCGGGCGAGGCTGGGCCCGCCCGCCAGTGGGCCATCAAGCACCAGATCGCGGTGGGCGACTTCTTTGACGCCCCCGATTTCGTTCCCGTCGGCCAGGCCCACATCATGGCCGACACCGAAAGCCTCGGAGAAGCCGGCGTCGTATGGCTTGAGGAGCTGGCGCAGCTGCCGGCGGCGGACCGCAAGGTGCGCATCCCCACCATCACCGATCCGCGCGGCCTCGATTTCGACAGCTACAAGCGCCTGAAGCAGACCGACACCATGGCCGGTCTGGAAGCGCGCGCCATCGCCGCCTTCGAGGCACTCGGCGTGCTGATGACCAACACCTGCATTAACTACCAGACCATCCTGCCGCCCGTAAAAGGCGAGCACCTCGCCATGGGTGACACCGGCGTCGTCATCTACTCCAACAGCGTAGCGGGCGCGCGCAGCAATTTCGAGGGCGGGCCGTCCGCGCTCTCGGCTGGCCTCACCGGCCGCACGCCGCGCTACGGCTACCACCTCGATGCGCACCGTGCCGGCACCAGGTTGTTCGAGCTGAAGCACCAGCCCCGCGACTTCGCCGACTGGGGCGCGCTCGGCGGCATCGTCGGCAAGGCCACCAACAGCTACTGGGGCGTGCCGGTTATCACGGGCCTGTCGGCCGTGCCGAACTCGGACGAGCTGAAGCATTTCGGCGCCGCGCTGGCGAGCTTCGGCTCGGTGGCGCTGTTCCACATGCCGGGCGTGACGCCTGAGGCGCCGCTGCTCACCGATGCCTTCCAGGGTCGTGCCATCCCGCCCGCGACGCCCGTGACGAAGGCCGACTTCGACGCGTTCTACGCGGGTTACGCCGCCAAGGGCGACAAGGTCGACGTCGTCGTGTTCGCCGCACCGCAACTCTCCTTGGTGGAGATGGGCCAGGTGGCCGACCTGCTCGATGGCCGGCGTATCAACGCCGAGACATCGCTCATCGTCACCACCTCGCCCGAGATCAAGTTCGCCGCCGACCGCATGGGGCTCACCGGGCGCATCGAGACCGCGGGCGGCATCGTCGCCTCGGGCGTGTGCTTCTACCAGAGCTACGCGCGGGAGATGGCGGAAGCCAACGGCTGGTCGCGCCTGCTCACCAATTCGGCCAAGCTCGTCAACATCATCGCCGGTTACGGCTACAAGCCGACGCTGGCGTCTATGCAGAAATGCATCGACAGCGCGGTGGCGGGAAGGGTGCTGTAGATGCCGATCGTCCTCAAATGCCACGCGGGGTTGGGCCCGACCGTCACCGGCACGGCGCTGGTGGCCGCCGACAACTTCTCCGCGCGCTACGACCTGAACCGCCTCGAAGGCACCTTCTCGCGGCCCGCGCACAAGCTCTTCGGCCAGAGCTACCTCGACAAGATTCTCGTGCTGCAGACGGCCAAGGGCGGCGTCGCCTCCGCCTGGATGTTGCGCGAGATGACGGCGCGCGGCATGGCGCCCAAGGCCATCATTTTCGACCGCACCAACACCATCCTCGCGCAGGGCGCCGCCTTTGCCGAGATGACCATGGTCGACCGCTTCGAAGACGGCGATCCCACCACACTCATCCGTACCGGCGATGAGGTGAGGATCGAGCCCGCCAAGGGCCTCGTCACGATCCTCAATCGCGATTGATCTCGTTCACACCCCCGTCACCCTTAGTCATCCCCCAAGCCGAGCGGCGCGAGGCTATCGGGATCCGCCGGCACACACCCGTTGGAATTCAGAACCGGATTCCCGCTTTCGCGGGAATGGCGTTTGGGGTGGATGTCAGTGGCTACCAACCGGCGTCGTCCCCGTGGAGGCGGGTATCGGGTTCGCTTCGCTGCGACAAGAGAGCAATCGCCGTCCGCTCAGTGTACGGGCACGCGGACCGTGAGCATCTTGAGCAGATCGTCCACCACGAAACGGCTTTCGACGAGATCGAGGCCCGCGGCCGGCACGTGCTGCTCCGTATGCCGGTCGAAGCTGGCGCCATACGCCCAGCCGATCCAGGGCTGCCACACATAGGAGATGGCGCGCCGCAGCTTGCCCGTGGGTCTGACGTATTCGAGCAACCGGATCAGCCCGCCGGGCTTCACGACGCGGCCGAGCTCGCGCAGGGCGGGGGCCTGCAGCTGATCGGGCAGAACGCAGAACAGGAAGCTCGACACCGCCGCATCGAACCTGGCTGCGGGAAACTGCAACGCCGTCACGTCCATCTGATACAGCCGCCCGCCGGCCGCAAGCGTCGGACAACGCGTGCGCGCGCGCGCCAGCATAGCCGGGCTGATGTCGATCCCCGACACGGTCGCGGACGACGGATAGTAGGCACAGTTGCGCCCGGTGCCGACGCCGGCATCGAGCAGCTCGCCCGCCATGTCTTGGAACAGCAGGGGCCGCAAGGCGCGATAGCGGCCGCGCTCAAACGGCAGATCCAGCAGATCGTAATACGGCGCGATGCGCTGATACCGGTGCAGGTTTTGTGTCATGCGGTCAGCACAGCACGGCGGCAGCATCCGCTCAAGGCAACGATCGCGTGATAGCCGCCAGGCATGTGCCGTTCCTCAGCGGAACAGGTATACCGGGCTCGACCACATGCGGTGCCCGTCCTCCTGCTGCACCCGCGCGTACAGCCGCGTGTCGCCCTTGGTGCGCACCTTGATCCTGCGCGTCAGGACCATGCGCGTCTCGCGCATCGTCTCCGGCAGCCGCTGCAGCTTGACCGCGCGCTCGAGACCTCCGGCGGCGAACACCTTGGGTTCCGTACCCAGGCTAGCGATGTCGGACTCGCCCGATACCGGGGCCGTCTTGAAAGACAGATGCCCCGCAGCGCCATCCTGCAGCCAAAGATCGATGGCGCCGTAGTTGCCGGTCGTCACTGCCTTCCAGGCGAGGCTTTTCTCGTCCTGCTCGCGGATGCCGCGGTCGAGGTTCCAGTTGTTGATGACGGTGCTGCGCGCAATGCGGTTGCCGGTGACGAGCAAGGCCCCATCCCAGGTGGTGGTGCGGGCGCGGCCGCGATACTCGGCACCCTCATAGACGAGGCGCACGCGCGCGCCGAGATCGGCGGCAGTGTAGGGACGCACGGTCTCGATCAGGTCGAGGCCGTCGTAGATGTCGAGCCGCTCGATCGGCTCGGAGCCGATCACCTCGATGGCCAATTCCACCTCGTCGTCGGCGACGCGCGCGATATCGCCCATCAGCAGCCGCTGCGCCTTCTCCGATTTCGCCGGCCCCGCCGCGGGATCGCGCAGGAACACCTCGGCCGGCGACGCCGTCGCCACCCTCACATCCACCAGCCCGCGGTTGCCCGTGGTCGCGTAGTGCCGCCGCCGCCGCATGCTCTCGAAGATGGCGTCCCGGTCCAGTCGCTCCGCTAGGAAACAGGTGAGCCCGCCGTAGCTGCCGAAGAACGACGCTCCCGGATAGCAGGCGCCAGGGCGGCCCTTGTGCCCGTCGGAATTGCCGACGATGCCGACGCGATAGTTCTTCTCGAAGGCATCGCGCACGATCCACTCGAACGTGCCCCAGGCCGAGTGCACCTCGACTGCCGTTTCCATCGGGTCGTGCGCGAACTTCACGTCGGCATAGCGTCCGCCGACGTGCGCCATCACCACGCAGTCTTTGCCCTTGAGCTTCTCGAACAGCTCCTGCGCGGTGTGTGCGTCGCTTTTCTCGTCGACAATGTCGGTCGCATCCGCGATCTGCGCGTGCGAGGAGCGATGGATGGTCTCGCCCTCGTGCCGGTAGTGCACGTTGCGGTCGCCGCCGACCGCGGTGTTGGCGGACCACTCGTAGCCCGGAATGCACACGAAGCTGCCCGGTTTGTCGAACTCCTTCGACAACACATTCAGCTCGCGCCAGAACGCGCCCGTGATCTGGAAGTCATTGCCCTGGTGGCCCATCACGTCCAGGAAGGCCTTGTCGCGGCCGAACTCGAAATAAGCGCGCGCGTCGTTGGTGCCGAGCGTCTCGTTCGACTGCCCGTGCGTGTCGCCCCAGAAATGCACCAGCGCCGTGTCCTTTGCCACCACGCGCAGCGGGTTGGAGCGGCAGAGTTCCGCGCCGTTCTCGTCCAGCACGCGAACGGTGACGTCGCCTGCCGCCGTCACACGGAGATTGTCGGCAACGGCAGCGAACGCACCCGGTTTGAACTGCAGCGTTTCCGGTAGCCCGCCGATGGCCACGCCGTCGGCGATGAGCCGCAGCTTGCGGTCCATCCGGTCCGACGGGTTGCCCCACTTGTCGTCGGCCTTGATCGACAGCTGGACCGGCTCGCCCGCACGCGCAAGCGTCGGCAGCACCGCGCGCCAGCGTATGCCGGGACCCGGCACGACGGCGATCTTGGGGCTCTCAGGGATCGCCACGTAGTCATAGGTGGCGATCGGGTCGGCCAGCACGCGGAACTCGAATTCGCTCTCGCAGTAGGTCTGCAGCCGAATGCCAGGCGAGCCTTGGCGCCTGTCGCCGAAGCGGATGGTGATGGTGTCGCCGGGCGCGAGGAAATCCTTCACCACGCCGATATAGAGCGAGCGGCTCCACGGGCGGATGTTGCGCTTGAACTCCCACTTGGCTTCCAGCGTGGCGCCGTTGGAGGCTTCCACCGTCGTGTAGCCCGGCGCCTTCGGCTCGGTGAACTGCACCGGCCCGAAGTCGGTGGCGAAGCGGAAGCCGATCTTGATCGACCCGGTATCGTCCACCCCGAACGTCCCGGCCGTATAAACCAGGGTGAAACTCTGCATCGAGCCCGCCTCGAAACGCCCCGACGGGGTCAGCACGGCGGAGCCCATCAGGTCGGGCCGGTAATCGGAATAGGGCATGTTGGGTTCGGTCCCTTTCTTGTCGCCGACGCTGCAGCTTTTCTTCCTCTCCCCGTGTGGGGAGAGAGGTTGGAGGTGGGGGAGGTCCAGAAGGCTGGTTAAAGGCCTGTTTTGCCCCCAGATCAACGGCGTCCGCGATAAACTGCCATTCCCCATCGACAAAGCTGCCGGACCTGGGCTAGAACCCGCCCGATCGGCTTTCCTGAACATTCGCCGTGCGGTGCCCGAACGCAGTTCAAGCGGGGCGGAACGCACGTCTATTTGCGCATCCCGAGGCTGCTATGACCCTGACCCTCATCCAAGAAATCGAGCGCGACCAGGTCCGCGCCGCCACTGCCAAACGCGTGGTTCCGGAGTTCGCCCCGGGCGACACCGTGAAAGTGCTCGTCAAGGTGTTCGAAGGCCTGGAGCAGGACCCCAAGGCGAAGAAGAAAGGGGCCAAGCCCGCCGAAGACAAGGCCGCGGCCTTCCGCCTGCAGGCTTACGAGGGCGTGGTGATTGCCCGCTCCGGCGCCGGCCTCAACGAGAACTTCACCGTGCGCAAGATCTCCTACGGCGAGGGCGTGGAGCGCGTGTTCCCGATCTACTCGCCCTACATCGCCGAGATCGAGGTTCTGCGCCGCGGCAAGGTGCGCCGCGCGAAGCTCTATTACCTGCGCGGCCGTCGCGGCAAGGCCGCCCGCATATTCGAGCGCACGGACGCCCGCGCCCGCCGCCTGAACGCTGCCTTCAAGGGCTTCAAGAAGCCGAAGGGCACGCCTGACGATCTCACCCAGATCAAGGGCCTCGACGCTGAACTCGCCGCCCGTCTCGGCGGCCTCGGCGTCATCAAGTTCGAGCAGATCGCCAACTTCTCCGATGACGACATCGCCAACGTCGACGAGGCGCTGAGCCTCAACGGCCGCGTCGAGAAGGACGACTGGACCGGCCAGGCCCAGCGCCTGCTCGCCGAGGCCACCGCCGGCGAAGTCCCCGCCGCCGAAGCCGACGCGGTCGCTGCCGACGGCGACAAGGGCAAGAAGAAGTAGGCTCTGTTATCCCGGGGCTTGCCTCCGGGACTCAACTCTCGGCCCGGCTTGAGAACCACGCGATCGCGGCGACATGTGCCGGGTTCGATTGCGTAGTGACGTCTGGGGCTAGCCGGCCTCGTTGCGCCGGCGTCCGGACCACCAAAGCGCTGCCGGTCCGAGCAAACCACCGGCAGCCATCACCAGGAAGGCCAGCAGCCAGCCGCCCGGCGTGTCCATGCCGCCGCCGGCGTCCAGCGCGACACCTGCGATCCAGCCGCCGACCGCCGACATGCCAAAGCCGACAGTCGAGTGAAGCGCCATCGTCGTTCCCCGATAATCGGGATGCGCGTTCAGGGTCATGCCTGAGGTGAGCGCGCCCGAATCGGCAGGAATGGCAATCGAATAGGCGAAAAGCAGGAGCAGGAGCACGATGGGCGCGGCCGCCGCCGCCGACAAGCCGATGAGCACGGCGAGACCAGCGGCGACACACATGAAGGCGATAATTGCGCGATGCCGCCCGAAGCGGAGAGCGGCTTCGTTGCCCACGATGCTCGCGGGCATGGCGAGCACGGCGGCGATGGAGCTCACAACGATCGGATCGAGCATGGCCGAACCGCCGTTGCGCACCGCGACGTATGTCCAGAACGCCACGATCCACGTGCGGAGCGCATACAGCTCGAAGCAATGCGCCCCGTAGCCGAGGATAAAGCCGAGGGCCGGGCGGTTGGCGAACACGGGCTTGAAGCTGAGGAGAGGCCGCGCTGAAGGCTGCGGCTTCACCCCACCCATGCCGAGGCACGCGGCAATCATCGCGAGAGGTCCGAGCGCCGTGAGGTAGAAAGCGGCGGGCCAGCCGAAACGATCCGCCGCAAGCTGCGCGATCAGGAACGAGAGACCAACCCCGATCGAGAACGTCGCCGTGTACATCGTCACGCTGCGGGAGCTGTCGCCCGGCGGCAGGCGATCGACCAGCGCCTTGAGGCCCGGCATGTAGGCGCCGGCGAAGCCGATGCCGGCAACGGCCCAAATCGCCATGGCTGACAGGAGGCTGCTTGCAAACAGACCGAATGAGAACGTCGCAAGGCCGCTGACGGCCGATCCGATCAGCAGGATCAGGCGCGCGTCGATGCGGTCCGTAAGCGTCGTGAGAAACGGGACGGCCAGCATGTAGCCGATGGCGAATGAACTCGCCATCAGACCGGCTTCGCCGGCGCTGAGGCCCCACTGTGGGATGAGATGGGTTGCCATCACTGCCGGCACCGCGACGTGCGGCAGCAGATTGCCGACTTGGCCGATGCACATGGCCGTGACGAGCGCGCGCCCCCGCAACTGCACGAGAAATTCTCCGAATCCGATGGCTTGACGAGCCTACATCATTTCGATTATCGTTGAAATATGGAAAAGACAGATGCCGTCGCCGCCTTGTCCGCCCTCGCGCAGGAGCACCGGTTGGAAATCTACCGTTTGCTCGTGCAGGCGGGCCCTGGCGGCATCCCCGCCGGCGAGGTCGCCAGTGCGCTCGGCATCGCGCCCAATACACTTACCTTCCATCTCGACCGTCTGCGCCACGCGGGCCTCGTCAGCGTCGCCCGGCAGGGGCGCTCCCTGATCTACGCTGCGCGCTACGAAACCATGACCAATCTGCTCGGCTACCTGACCGAGAACTGCTGCGGCGGGCAGCCCGGCCTTTGCGAGCCGTCAGCAGCCTGCCCACCGCCCGCAAAATCCCAATCACGCAAACGAAAGGAGACCGTCCGATGAAGCGCCTTCATGTGCACGTTGCCGTCGACAACCTCGACAAGGCGATCGGGTTCTATTCAACGCTGTTCGCGGCCACGCCCGCCGTCGTCAAATCCGACTATGCCAAATGGATGCTGGACGACCCCCGCGTCAACTTCGCCATCTCCATGCGCGGCGCCAAGACGGGGCTGAACCATCTCGGCATCCAGGTCGAGAACGAGACCGAGCTGGCCGAGGTCTACGGACGCTTGCAAAAGGCCGACGGACCAGTCCTCGAGGAAGGCAACACAACCTGCTGCTATGCCAAGTCCGAGAAGTCCTGGATCGACGACCCCGCCGGTATCTCCTGGGAAGCGTTCCTGACCAAGGGTGAGGCCACCAACTACGGCACATCCAAGCCCGAGGGCGTCAGGGTTGCGGCCGCGCCGTGTTGCGAGGGTGCACGCTCGTGACCTTCAACACCCTCTTTCTCTGCACCGGCAATTCGGCGCGCTCCATCATGGCGGAGAGCATCCTGCGCAAGGACGGCAACGGCCGGTTCCATGCGTACTCGGCCGGCAGCATGCCCAGCGGGCGCGTGAACCCGCTCGCGCTGAAGGTGCTGGAAAGCTACGGCTATCCGCTTGATCGCCTTGCCTCGAAAAGCTGGGACGTGTTCGCGGCAGCCGGCGCACCCAGGATGGATTTCGTGCTCACCGTCTGCGACAACGCGGCCGGTGAAGCCTGTCCGCTTTGGCCCGGCCAGCCGATCTCCGCGCACTGGGGCATCGAAGACCCGGCCTCCGTTGCCGGCAGCGACATCGACAAGGAGCGCGCATTCGTCACTGCCTTTCGCTATCTCAAGAACCGCATTTCGCTGCTGGTCAACCTGCCGGAGGCCTCGCTCAAGGGGCTGACGCTTGCCGCCAAGTTACAGGAGATCGGCCGCATCGAGGGCTCCACCACCAAGAACCCCAAGGTCGCGTGATGCTTGCGGCCTCGCGTCGGCGGCGCCTGGCCGCGGAAGGCCTGGGAACGGCGCTACTGCTTGCTACCGTCGTCGGTTCCGGGATCATGGCCGAGCGCCTGTCGGGTGGTAACGTCGCCATCGCGCTGCTCGGCAATACGATCCCGACCGGGGCTATTCTGTTCGTGCTGATCACGATGTTCGGCCCGATCTCGGGCGCGCATTTTAACCCGGCCGTGACGACGGTCTTTGCCCTGCGCAAAGAGCTGCCGGCGTCCGACCCCGCGCCCTATGTCGCCGTGCAGATCGCCGGCGCGATCCTCGGCGTCTGGCTCGCGCATCTCATGTTCGATGAGAGCATCCTGCAGATCTCCAGCAAGGTCCGCGCCGGCCCGTCGCAATGGCTGTCCGAAGGCGTGGCTGCGTTCGGTCTCGTGCTGACGATCCTGCTGACGCTGCATGCCAGCCCGGGCAATGTCGCTCCGGCAGTCGGGCTTTACATCACGGCCGCCTATTGGTTCACGGCGTCGACCTCATTCGCCAATCCCGCCGTCACCATCGCGCGCAGCCTGTCGGACACGTTCGCCGGTATCCGCCCAGCCGATGTCTTTCCATTCGTCATTGCGCAGATGGTCGGTGCGACTGCGGCTATGTACGCCAGCCGCTGGCTTGCTTCGACCGAAGCTGGGGAGCAACGTGACGGCGACAAGGGCAGGAAGAAGTAGACCCTCCGCCATCCCGGGGCTTGCCTCCGGGATTGCCTCTCTCAGTTTGCGCTCGGGCGTCCCCGAAGACGAGCCTCGCGAGGGTATCGGGAATCTAACTACAGATCGCACGTGGTAGTTGCTGGATCCCGGATATTGCGCTCCGCGCAATTCCGGGATGACAGGTGTCTTAGGCCGCCCGCACCAGGCGCTGCTGCAGCTCGAGCACCGCGATCATGAAGCCGACGCGGTCTTCGGCCGCCTCCGCCACCATCGAGAAGTAGTCGGGCTGCTGCGGCAGGATCTCGCCGATCACCTCGCCGTATTCGAAGCGCAGCACCGCCTCGTGCTTTTTGGCGATCAATTGCATCTTGGTGTTCTCGGCAAGGCAGCTCATGTACAGCCGCCGGATGCGCCGGTTGCGTGCCGCGCGCACCACGCGGCCCATCAGGTCGGTGCCGACGCCCTGGTCCTGGTAGGGCTTCTCCACAGAGAAGGCGGCCTCCGCCTCCGCGCCCCATGCGTCGCCGAGGCGCCGCAGCTCCGCCGCGCCGCGCACCTTGCCGTCCACGACGTGGCCATAGACGAGGCTGCCGAACTCGCCCATGCGGCTCGCGTAGTCCTCGATGAAGGTGTCCGACACGGCGTGCGCGAAGCGCAGCCGGCGGCTGTCCTTGTCCAGTCTCAGCAGGTGGTCGCGGAACTTGTTTGTTTCCGTCGGCCACAGCCTGCGAATGAGACCTTCGCCGGCCTTGTTGTCGCTCATGATAGCCCTCTCAACCTTTCCGCATCTCTTCAGCGGCGCGCGCCGACGCGCCGGTCTCTTTGCTTGCCTCCATGTGGGGATGTTTACTGCAGCGCACAATCGCTACCATTGGTGGCACCATTATGGTTGCCAATTATCGTGACAATACAATGAAATGTGAACGATGCTGCATTGCCACACGCGACCACGCGACGCGGCAGGTAATCTGCTCCCGCTGCGTACAGCGGCCGCCCATCCTGTAGCCGAGTTGATGCCTTGACCTGCAACCTGTGCCGCGTTAGCCGACGGCCCTGATGACACTTGCCGAACACTATCGCGCCCAGATCGCCGAGGGCGTGATCGAGCCCGATGCCGCGCAAGCCGCCGCTGCCGCCAAGCTCGATGCCTTGGCCAGCACGATCCGCCATTGGCGCCGCAAGCGGCACGGCTTTGCTGCGTTCCTGTCGCGCCCCGAGCCTGCGCCGAAAGGCCTCTACATCTTTGGCGCCGTCGGCCGCGGCAAGACCATGCTCATGGACCTGTTCTTCCAGAGCTCGACCTTCCGCTACAAGCGCCGCACGCATTTCCACGAGTTCATGGCGGAGGTGCACGACCGCATCGCTGACGCCCGCAAGTCGCATGCCGGTGATCCCATCCCGCAGGTCGCCGCAGCCATTGCCGACAAGACGGCGCTGCTGTGCTTCGACGAGATGCACATCACCGACATCGCCGACGCCATGATCCTCGGCCGCCTGTTCAAGGGCCTGTTCGAGAACCAGGTGGTGGTTGTGGCGACTTCCAACGTGCATCCGCGCGACCTCTACCGCAACGGCCTCAACCGCCAGCTGTTCCTGCCCTTCATCGACCTTCTCGAGCAGCACATGGAGATCGAGGAATTGCTGGCCGCGAAGGATTTCCGCCTCGAGAAGCTGTCCGGCAAACCGCTCTACTTCACACCCGCCGACGATCGCGCCCGCGCCGAGATGGACAAGCTGTGGGCGGAGCTCACCGGCAAGAGCGCCGGCGCGCCGCTGATCCTCGAGGTGAAGGGCCGCAAGCTCACGGTGCCCAAGGCTGCCCTCGGCGTGGCGCGCTTCAGTTTCGACCAGCTGTGTGCGCAGCCGCTCGGCACCATCGACTTCCTCGCCATCGCGCACGCCTTTCACACCGTCTTCATCGACGGCATTCCGGACTTCTCCGACGTGCGCCGCGACGTCGTGCGCCGCTTCATCAACCTGATCGACACGCTCTACGACAACCGCGTCGGTCTCGTCGTGTCGGCGGCCGCCGAGCCCGATGCGCTCTCGACCGAGCGCGAGATGAAGTTCCTGTTCGAGCGCACCGCCTCGCGTCTCACCGAGATGCGCTCCGAGAGCTACCTCGCCGCCCGCAGCGACCGCCTCGCCGCCGCCGAGCCCGCGGCTTAGATTCTCGCGGTCTTCTCGTCAGTTCCGCGCAAACGCGCCCTTCCTTGTCATTCCCGCGCAAGCGGGAATCCAGCTCCAGTCTCGCCGCTGCATTTTTGGCTGGATTCCCGATAGCCTCGCTGTGCTCGGCTTCGGGAATGACGGTGCGGGCGAGCAGGCGGTGTTGTTGGCCCTACTCCGCTGCCTCCGACACCGTCGGCGCGGCGCGCGGCGCAGGTGACAGGTTCATCCGCCGGACGTCGCTGAAGCGGCGCATCAGGCGTTTCAGAAGGCGGCGATAATCGTAGTAGTTCACCTCCAGCCGGTGCCGGTCCGAGGCCACGAAGCTGCGCCGGACATTGGCCGCGTGCCGCGCCGCGATGGCCTCCCGCAAGGCCTGCGCTCGTTCCGGTGCTCGGTTCTCAGCCACGATCAGGTCGGCGATCAGCTGGCCCTGATAGTCGGCAAGCCGCCACATGCTGCCGTTGGCCTGCGCCAGCCCAGCCGCGAACAGCCCCTTGTGCTCGGGATGAAAAGCGTTGAGCTCGAAGCGCGGCCGCCCGGCCGCATCGTAGGCGATGCTCTCGTCGAGGAAGCGGATCAGCGGTTGATAACCTGTCGCAAATACGACCGTGTCGACCGCCGCCGACGTGCCGTCCTTGAACACCACGCGCTCGCCCTCGTAGCGTGCGATCTCCGGCTTCAAGGCCAGCTGCCCATGCGCGACGAAGCGCGGGATCTGGTCTGTCATCGTCGGGTGCGCCTGGTCGATGCTGTAGTCGGGGTCCGGCATGCGGTAGCGCGAGGGCGGCCCTTGCACCAGCCACAGCGTGCCCTGGAACAGCCAGCGCCGCATGATGCGCGGCATCGGCACCATCTCCGCATAGGAGATCACGTCGCCGGTCGGGAACCCCAGGATGAACTTCGGCACGAACCAGTAGCCGCGGCGCAGGCTGAGAAATACCTCCGAGCCGCCGTGCACGGCGTCCGAGACGATGTCGGCCGCCGAGTTTCCGCATCCCACCACCAGCACGCGCCGGTCACGCAGCTGCTTGGGGCTCTTGTAGGTGCGCGCATGCATGATCTCGCCGCTGAACGTGCCGGGATAGTCCGGCATGCGCGGCACGTCGTGATGTCCGCTCGCGATCACCACGCCGCGATAGAGCCGTGGCGCGCTCTCGCCGGCAACCGCCACCTCCCACATCCCGTCGCGCGGCGCGATGCGCGTCACCGATTTGCCGAACTCGATATGCGGCGCAATCCCGAACTTTTCCACCACGTCTCGGAAATAGCCGAGCACGCGCTCGTGGCTCGGGTATTCGGGATAATCCTCGTCCAGCATCGGCAGGTCGTCGAAGCCGGTGGAGCTGATCGACGACACCAGGTGCGTGGTCTCGTACACGATCCCGCTCGGGCTGTGGAAGTTCCACAGGCCGCCGATGTCCTGCTCGCGTTCCAGGCAATCGAAAGCGATGCCGCGGGCCACGAAGTTCTTGGCCACCGCAAGGCCCGACGCCCCGGCGCCGACGATGCAATATCTGTCGCTGTAAGATGTGGCGGTCTTTTGCATGAGCGCGGCGTTAGCATGCCCCAACGGGGCGTTGAACTCTGCTAGGGTGTGATGGTTGCAAGCTCGCTGCCGTTTTCCTTGAACGGCCGATTGTTTCGGGTTAACCAACCCGGGCACGCGGGCAATCGAGCCCGCCTCAAGTTTCTACATCCTAGGGATAATCGGACATGGCGCGCACGAAAATCGCGCTGATCGGCGCAGGCCAGATCGGTGGCACCCTTGCACTCCTGGCAGGCCTCAAGGAGCTGGGCGATATCGTCCTCTGCGACATGATGGACGGCGTGGCCAAGGGCAAGGCGCTGGACCTGGCCCAGACCTCCTCCATCGAGGGCTTCAATGCCAAGCTCAGCGGTGCAGGCGTCGACTCCTACGCCGGCATCGAGGGCGCGTCCGTCTGCATCGTGACGGCGGGTGTGCCGCGCAAGCCCGGCATGAGCCGCGACGACCTGCTCGGCACCAACCTCAAGGTCATGGAGTCGGTCGGCGCCGGCATCAAGAAGTATGCCCCCAACGCCTTCGTCATCTGCATCACCAACCCGCTCGATGCCATGGTGTGGGCCCTGCAGAAGTTCTCCGGCCTGCCGACCAACAAGGTCATCGGTATGGCCGGCGTGCTCGACTCGGCCCGCTTCGCGCTGTTCCTCGCCGAGGCCGCCAACGTCTCTGTCGAAGATGTGCGCGCCATGACGCTCGGCGGCCACGGCGACGACATGGTGCCGATGGTGCGCTACTCCACCATCGGCGGCGTGCCGCTGCCCGAGTGCGTGAAGCTCGGCATGTTCTCGCAAGAGCAGCTCGACGCCATGATCAAGCGCACGCGCGGCGGCGGCGGCGAGATCGTGGCCCTGCTCGGCACCGGCTCGGCGTTTTATGCGCCGGCGGCGTCCGCCATCGCCATGGCCGACAGCTACTTGAAGGACAAGCGCCGCGTGCTGCCGTGCGCCGCCTATCTCACCGGCCAGTTCGGCGTGAAGGACATGTATGTCGGCGTGCCTGTCGTCATCGGCGCCAACGGCGTCGAGAAGATCGTCGAGGTCGGGATGAACGACGCCGAGAAGCAGATGTTCGAGAAGTCCGTCGCCTCGGTGAAGGGCCTCGTCGACGCCTGCGTGAAGATCGCACCACAACTGGGTTGAGGCAGCATCATGGCCAAGAAGGCAATCACCACGCCCAAGAGCAAGCCGATCGGGCCCTACTCGGCCGCAGTCGAATCCGGCGATACCGTCTTCATCTCCGGCCAGATCCCGCTCGATGCCGCCACCGGCAAGCTGGTCGAGGGCGACGTCAGCGCCCAGGCCAAACAGTCGATGGAGAACCTCAAGGCCTTGCTGGAAGCGGCCGGGGTCTCCTTCGGCCATGTCGTCAAGACCACGATCTTCCTCACCAGCATGGGCGACTTCGCCGCCGTCAACGAGGTCTATAAGGCCTACGTCAGCGAGCCCTATCCGGCCCGCTCGACCATTGCCGTGGCGGCGTTGCCTATGGGTGCAAAAGTCGAAATTGAGATGATCGCTTCCCGCAGTGCAGTATGAGTTTCTCGCAAGGCCGAAACGGCGCACTGGCGGATATCGGCCGATCTGGCATATGGTATACCACAACAGGTAAGCGTGCGGCTGGACCGCACCTGCAGACCTGACCGAACGCGCGATCCGGGGGCCAGCATGAACGTCCACGAGTATCAGGCCAAAGAGCTGCTCAGGCAGTATGGCGTGCCGCTGGCGCAAGGCGCTCCCGCGCTCTCGGTCGACGAGGCCGTCAAGGCGGCGCAGACGCTGCCCGGCCCCATCTGGGTGGTGAAGTCGCAAATCCACGCCGGCGGCCGCGGCAAGGGCAAGTTCAAGGAAGCCAATGCCGGCGACAAGGGCGGCGTGCGTCTCGCCAACTCCATCGCTGAGGTCAAAACGTTCGCCGAGCAGATGCTCGGCAGCACGCTCGTCACCATGCAGACCGGCCCTGCCGGCCGCGTCGTCAAGCGCCTGTTCGTGGAGGACGGTACCCAGATCGCCCGCGAGCTCTACCTCTCCGCGCTCGTCGATCGCGCCACTTCGCGCATCGCCTTCATCGCCTCCACCGAAGGCGGCATGGACATCGAGAAGGTCGCGCACGACACGCCGGAGAAGATCGTCACGCTGTCGATCGACCCCGCATCCGGTTACTCCGCCTTCCACGGCCGCAAGGTTGCCTCCGCCCTCAAGCTCGAAGGCGATCAGATCGACCAGTGCGTGAAGCTGATTGGCCAGCTCTACACCGCCTTCGTCGAGAAGGACATGGCGCTGCTCGAGATCAACCCGCTGGTCGTCACCAAGGCCGGCAAGGTCGTGTGCCTCGACGCCAAGATCAACTTCGATGACAACGCCACCTTCCGCCACAAGGACGTGCAGGCGCTGCGCGACGTGGAGGAGGAGGACCCCGCCGAGGTCGAGGCCTCCAAGTACGACCTCAACTACGTCAAGCTCGACGGCACCATCGGCTGCATGGTCAACGGCGCCGGCCTCGCCATGGCCACCATGGACATCATCAAGCTCTACGGCATGGAGCCCGCCAACTTCCTCGACGTCGGCGGCGGCGC
>CADEEC010000014.1:0-2379 GCA_902826255.1 uncultured Hyphomicrobiales bacterium
GCGCCGGTCTGCCGCAGCGTGCTTTCGATGAGCTTCGGGAAGGCCTGATAGGTCTTCCACTGCGTGTTGCCGACGCCGAGCACGGCATACGTCAAATCCGGCCGCTCGATCTCGCCGATCTTCTTGTCGCGGATGGACGTCTCCATCTTGGTGGCGCTGTCGGGCGCGCCGCCGTTGTAGGTGGAGGTGACGACCACGAGCGTGCCCTTCTCGGGCAGGCCCTCCGCGTAGTCATCAAGAGACGCATTGGTAACCTGGAAACCGCTGCTTCCGGCACGATCCGCAATTTGCCCGGCGATGTCGCGACAGGTGCCGAGGCTCGTGCCGTAGAGGACGGTGAGAACGCGGCCGTCCCCCTTCACACCCTGATCGGTGTCGGGCGCTGCGCCGTTCGCGTGCGAGGAGACCACAATCGGCGCGGACGACTTGGCCATCGGCGCGCGATCGGTACGCGGGCGCACCTGGATCTTGAAGCCCTCCGGCTTGATGGTGAGCGATTCCTTGACCCTGAGTTGATAACGCTTGTGATCGATCAGCTTGAAGCGCTGCAGGATCATGCCGAGCACGAGCGCGGCCTCCTGCAGGGCGAACTGCCGTCCGATACAGGCGCGCTGGCCATTGCCGAACGGCTTGTAGGCGTTGGTGGGCCGGGCGGCCTCGGCCTCGCGGGTGAAATTGTCCGGGTTGAAAACATCCGGGTCAGGACCCCAAACTTTTGGGTCTCTGTGCAGCATCGGGGCCAGCACCAAGCAGTGATAGCTCTTCTTCAGAGGAAATTTTCCGCCCAGCATCGTGTCTTCCAGCGCGTGGATGCCGAAGGCGGGCGCCGTGGGCCACAGGCGCAGCGTCTCCTTCAGGATCTGGCCGATGTACTTGAGCTGGTTGACCTGGCTGTAAGTCGGCTTGGCGGAGGTATCGGGGCCGAGGACGCTATCCACCTCGGCATAAGCCTTGGCCAACACCTCCGGATGGTTCAGCAGCTCGTAAAGCGCGAAGGAAAGCATGCCGCTGGTGGTCTCGTGGCCGGCGATCAGGAAGATGATGGTCTCGTCGCGGATCTGAATATCGTCGAGGCGTTGGCCCGTACGCTTGTCGACACCGGCCAGCATGTAGTTGAGCAAGTCCTTCTTGCTCGCATCCTCATGCATGCGACGGGCCTTGATGAGCCCCTCGACCATGTCGTGCATGTAGCGCGTGTCCTCGCGCATCTGGCGCTGCATCTTGCGATTGATGATGTCTTCCAGCGGAAGACCGCGCGTCTGCATGGTCGTTTCCAGCGAGCGCAGCATTGCATCGATGAACGGGTGATTGCCGTCGCGATAGAACGAGTTGAAGCGGTAGTCGAAGCCGCACAGGCCGATGGTGTCGAGCGTCACGCGCGTCATGTCGTCGGTGACGTCGATCTCGTCGTCCGGGTTGAGGCGCTCCCACTTCTTCATGCACTGATCGGCGACATCGAGCATGGCGTCGTGATAGCCCTGCATCGCGCGTTGCGCGAAAGTCGGCAGCAGAATGTGATGCGAGCGCGACCAGCGCGGCTCCTGCGTATCGGCGGTGAACAGACCGTGCGCGACCGAGCGCAGCCGGCGCAGCACGCCGCGCGTGCTTTTCTCAAATCGGGCTTCGTCGCTCAGCTCGTCGACGAGGTCGAAACCGGAAACGACGACCATCGGCTTGCCCATCATGTCCAGCCAGAAGATGGGGCCGAGCTCCCGCGTAAGCTTCATCATGTCCTGCACCGGCGCGTCGGCGCGCACGGACAACATGTTGCCCAGCACGAAGCGGCGCGGCGGACTGGGGATGGGATAGAGGGGATTGTCGCTGGCCATACTGGGGACTCACTGGCTCGATTGGCGGACCGCAGAGGAAATCTATGCATGCGCGCAAGCGTTCTGCCAACCGGCATCGCTCGCCGTGCAAGTACACGGCAAAGGCTGCGCCCTGGTATGCCAGGGCGCAGGAACGTCTTAATAAATTCATCGGACGGAACGTTGAGTTGCGACCTGCTGTCTGCGACAATGATTGAAACAACGGCTCGTGGGTCCGTTCGTGGCAACGGACACCGCGCCGGGAGGAGCTTCCCATGAGACACCTGAGCGGCGTTGACGCCTCCTTCCTGCATCTGGAGACGCCCGAGATGCCCATGCACGTGGGCAGCCTCAACATCTTCGACCTGCCGGAGGGCTACGACGGCGATTTCTACGAGGACGTGAAGGCGCACATTGGCGGCCGCATGCACCTCGCCGAGGTGTTCGAGCACAAGCTGGCGCAGATCCCCTTCGAGCTGTCGAACCCGGTGTGGGTGGACGACAACGACATCGACATCGACTACCACATCCGCCGCGTGGTGCTGTCCAAGCCCGGCACGTTCAAGCAGCT